>WRKG01000246.1 GCA_009778185.1 Bacillota bacterium | reverse complement strand
CCTTAGTGCCGGTTTCAGCAGTAGTCGGAAAAACTAACATAATGGTAAGTGATTTTGTAAACCTGCAAAAAGGCGATGTCCTGAAACTAGATTCCTACCTTGATTCCGAATTGGAAATCATGATTGGAAATATGCTAAAATTTTACGCAAAACCAGGGACGATAAAGGGAAAGTACGCCTTTCAAATTTCCACATTTATAGAGAAGGAGGAATAATCTCTTATGGGAGATATGTTGTCTCAAGAGGAATTAGATGCTTTGTTGTCGGGAGGCGACGATTTAGATTCTTCTGATATTGAAATTGATCAAAGTTTGGATACCTCGGCAGAAACGCCAAGCGACTTTGATGATGCCCTTACGAACGAACAGAAAGACGTACTTGGTGAAATTGGAAACATTAGTATGGGAACAGCCGCCACTACACTCTTTGCACTACTCAACGGTCATAAGGTACTTATTACCACCCCTGTTGTTACCATTAAAACTTGGGACATTCTTTCAAAAAGCTACAGCCGACCTTGCGTCGGTATTAAAGTAAACTACATTGAGGGACTGACTGGCTCTAATATTCTTATTCTGCGTGAAGAAGATGTTAAAGTTATTGCCGACCTTATGATGGGCGGCGAAGGCGTTGTCGAACAACCCGTCGTCCTCTCCGAAATGGAGTTTAGCGCAATCGGCGAAGCCATGAACCAAATGGTCGGCTCTTCTTCTACCTCAATTTCGTCCGTTATTGGACGTAAAATTGATATTGATACGCCTGTTGCTATGGCACTTGCCTTTGGCGAAGACGATTTCTTCGAAAAAACGGGCTTCGATGCCGCTGAAGTTGTCGCGTGCGTTTCTTTCCGCATGGAAGTTGGCGACCTTATCGATAGCGAAATTACGCAAATTATGCCGCTAGATTTTGCCAAAGATTTAGTCTCAACTATGATGCAAGATTTAGCCACCACAGAACCAGCCGCCGCAGAAAGCCCTGCTCCTGCCGCCGCTGCTCCTGCCGCACCACAACCTGCCGCCGCTCCTGCTCCTGCTCCTGCCGCCGCAGCACCTACTCCTGCAACTCCGCCACCAGTCTATTCGCCAAGCGCTCCACCACCACCGCAGGATGCCTATGCACAAGGAGCTCCACCACAGCAACCAGGTTATCCGCCACAGCAACCATATCCACCGCAACCAGGTTATCCGCCACCGCAAGAGGGTTATCCACCAGCAGGGTATCCACCGCCGCCACCAGGATACTATCCACCGCCACCTTATCATCAACCTACAATGTATCCGCAACCATATGCGGCGCAAACCGCACAACCAGCCCAGTTTGAGGCACTTGACATAACAGAACTTTCGCAACAAAAAGAAAATATGGGCATAATAATGGACGTTCCGCTGGAAGTTACGGTTGAATTGGGACGGACTAGCAGAAAAATAAGAGAAATACTTGAATTTGTACCCGGAACTATAGTAGACTTAGATAAACTAGCCGGCGAACCAATCGATATTTTGGTAAATGGCAAGTTTGTAGCTACTGGCGAAGTTGTCGTGGTAGACGAAAATTTTGCTGTAAGAGTAACTGACATTGTTAATGTCGAAAAAAGAATTTAAGGAGTGAACAATTATGGCTGATAAGACCATTTTGCTTGTTGATGACGCAGCTTTTATGCGTATGATGTTAAAGGATATTTTGACAAAAAACGGCTACAACGTAATAGGAGAAGCCGAAAACGGGCTTAAAGCAATCGAACGTTACAAAGAGCTTAATCCCGATTTAACAATATTAGATATTACAATGCCCGAACTTGACGGCATTAAGGCCGCAAAGGCAATCAAAGAGGCTGATGATAGCGCGCTGATTATCATGTGTTCCGCTATGGGACAACAAGCGATGGTTATCGAATCCATCCAAGCTGGCGCTCGCGACTTCATTGTTAAGCCGTTCCAAGCCGATAGGGTTTTGGA
Organism: Bacillota bacterium; assembly: GCA_009778185.1. Lineage (GTDB taxonomy): Bacteria > Bacillota > Clostridia > Lachnospirales > WQUN01 > WRKG01. The sequence continues at coordinate 14,821 of WRKG01000246.1, read as the reverse complement.
GGCTGTTAAAAAGGTAGTTGGTTGATGCAACAAGTTGCAAATTACCATTTTATGGGCTGGTCTACATCAACGGCTGTCGATTTAGGCCAGTTTGCCAACTTTATTATTGTCTTTATTGTGGTGTGTATTTTGGCGTATTTTACTGCTCGACTTCTTGGCGGCGTAAAATACGGCCGTCTGGGCAAACGCAACATCGAAATTATTGAAACTATTGGCGTTGGTCAAGCCGCTTTTGTGCATCTTGTTCGCCTTGGCAACGAGTGCGTGCTAATCGGCGTTACCAAAGGGCAAATTACTTTCCTTACGAAAGTTGCCGACGGTACAATAGATTTATCTTTATACCAAAAAAACGCCAACCCGCCCATCGGCTTCGAAACCCTGCTGAATAAGTTCAAAAAGGAAAATATTAGCACCAGTTTCAACTTCAAACAAAAAGCCGAACGTGAACTAAATGAACTTTACGAATTGGACAAAAATAATAAAACTGATAAAGAAGAACAGTAAAATTAACCCAAAAAGCGGGTCAAGGGCGCGCGCGTCCTTGCGGGTCTGGGCAGCGCCCAGGGTTTTGTTGTGGAGGATTGCACGTGAGAAGTTTAAGTAGAAATCCCAAGAGGTTAATAAAGCGTGTTAATAGTAAGATATGGATATTGGCGGCTATATTTGTGTCGGCGCTGATAGCGACAGGAGTAACAGTTTATGCAGTAGATGTGCCTGTTCCGCAATTAGGGCTTACTTTGGGTACTTCGGACGATCCGCTTACGCTTGTGCCAACGTTGCAACTGTTCTTTTTGGTAAGTATAATAACGCTTTCGCCCACGTTAATATTGATGTTTACGGGCTTTACTAGGATAATCGTGGTTTTGCACTTTTTGCGTAGCGCGATTGGAACACAGCAAATGCCGCCAAACCAAGTTTTGATAGGGCTTGCGTTGTTTTTAACGTTCTTTATAATGAATCCCATTTTAACGGAGATAAACGATAATGCGTTGATTCCGTATACAAGCGGGCAAATTACGCAACAAGAGGCACTCGACCAAGGTTGGTCGCCCATTCGAGATTTCATGTTAGCCCAAACCCGAGAAGACGATATTTTGCTATTTGCCCAATTAGCGGGGCTAACGGCGGACGAGTTGCCTAGCGAGTATTATGTTCCTGCGCGGGTGCTTATTCCAGCGTTCATTTTAAGCGAGTTGACGCATGGCTTTATTATTGGCTTTTACCTGTATTTGCCGTTTATTGTTATTGATATGATTGTGGCTTCGGTGCTTATGGCTATGGGTATGATGATGTTGCCGCCTGCTATGATTTCGTTGCCGTTTAAGATTTTGCTGTTCATTTTGGGCGACGGTTGGGCGTTTGTTTTGGCTAACGTAATGCAAACTTTTCAGTAGCCTAAATTGGAGGTACGTTTATGACCGAGCAAGTAGTTATTGACATGATAGCAGCTGGATTGTTTACAATAATAATCTCGGCTGCGCCACCACTTTTGGTGGGCTTGGCGGTTGGTTTAACCGTTTCTATTTTCCAAACTGTAACCTCTATACAAGAGCAAACTTTGGCGTTTGTTCCTAAAATTGTAGCCGTTTTGATTGCATTGGTTGCTTTTGGCCCGTTTATTATTTCTAATATAACCGAGTATTTTAGCACGATTGTTACTAGCTTACCAGAACTTATTGTACCAATGTAGCAATAACTAAACTTTAAGGGGGAAGTAGCAGTGGAATCTATCACAGGCTTTGATATTCTAGTGCAAATGTTTGAACAAGTAGACGTTATTATGCTTATATTTGTTCGAGTATTAGCTTTCTTTTTGTTACTTCCTGTTATATCTGGTCAAAATATTTGGATGATGGGTAGATTGTTTTTTGCATTATGTTTTACCATTGTCTTGTATTTGTCAGGCGACATTACAACAGTGTACTACATGGACACAACTTTAGGGTTTTTGTATGTGCTACTAATAGAATTTTTAGTTGGACTTGCAATGGGTTATGTGCTTTTTATGGTCTTTAACCTAATTTTCTTTTCGGGACAGTTGGTTGACTTTCAAATTGGTTTTATGATGGTCAACGTTATGGATCCCATGACCCAAGTGCAAGTGCCGATTACTGGTAATTTGTTCTATTTTGCGATGATTGCGTTACTAGTGGTATCTGGCGGACTTAACGGCTTTTTGCTAACTTTTGCTTACAGTTACACCGTTTTGCCGATAGGTACAGCTTTTGTTGTGGGAAACGCTCCTTTGGCTTGGTATTTGCTTATATTGATAGCAGAATCCACTTTGCTTGCTGTTCGCTTGGCACTTCCTGTGTTTGGCACAATGCTTATAGTAGATGCCGCTTTGGGAATAACAGTAAAAGCTACTCCACAAATGAACGTGTTTGTCGTTGGTTTACCTCTAAAAGTGTTGCTGGGAACTATCATCTTAATGCTTGTTATGGCTCCAAGTTTTGGAATTATGCACGAGCATATATTTGATATGGCTCTTTTAGCTATACGAGAGGTTATGATGGGAATGGTGCCGCCAGGATGATGAAAATTTATGAATATAATTTGAACAATCCCAACTTAATAAAAATAAATTTAAGTTTTTTTAACGAGGACAAAGAATCCAAAACCGAGCAGCCCACGGCAAAAAAGCTAGAAAAAGCCCGCAGCGAGGGACAAGTAGTAAAAAGTCAAGAGGTTTCTACTGCGGTTTCTTTGATTGCCATGTTTTTTGCTATACGAATTTTTGGCGCTTGGATAGTCAGTAGTGCTTTCTCTTTGATGCAATTTAACTTTGGCATTATCCCAAATTCTAGCGATGCGATGTATGCGTTATTTTCTTCTGGATATATCTCGTTTTTGTTCCAGCAAGTTGTTTTAATCGTTTCGCCGTTGCTGATTATTTGTTTTGTAGTAGGAATTGTCGTCAACCTTGTACAGGTTGGCTGGAAACCGACTTCCAAGCCAATGGAGCCAAAGCCGTCCAAATTGAATCCGTTGCAGGGTTTTAAGCGTATTTTTTCCATGCAATCGGTGGTAAATTTAGTAAAATCGTTGGCAAAGTTCACTATAATAGGCATTGTTGTTTACACCATAGTTAGCGACAGAATCGAAATGATTCCCATGCTGTTGAGCATGAACCTAGTAAATTCGGCAACGTTTATTGTAAATTTAATTATCGATTTGGGAATCGCCGTTGGTGCGGTTTTCGTTTTGGTGGCTATTTTGGATTACGGTTACACACGGTACTCGCACTTCAAAAAATTACGCATGACCAAACAAGAAGTAAAAGACGAGTATAAGCAAATGGAAGGCGATCCCCATATTAAAGGAAAAATCAAGCAAAAAATGCGCGAGATTTCCATGCGGCGCATGATGCAAAATGTACCCGAGGCGGATGTTGTTATCACAAACCCTACTCATTACGCTGTAGCCTTGCGTTACGATAACGCTCGTGATAAAGCTCCTGTGCTAGTTGCAAAAGGCGTTGACTTCGCCGCAAAACGCATCCGCGAAAAAGCCAGCGAATGCAGCATAACAATAGTAGAAAATCCCACAGTTGCCCGTGCAATTTATGCACAAGTCGAAATAGGCGACGAAATTCCATACGAATTGTGGGAATCCGTTGTAGAAATTTTGGCGTATGTTTTCAAGTTGCGTCAACGTGCTGCTTAAAATATAAAACCCTGGGCGCTGCCCAGACCCGCAAGGACGCGCGCGCCCTTGACCCGCTAGCTTTTTATTTTATTAGGGTAGAAAATTAAAATTTATTCATACTAAAAAAAGCCACTTTACAAAGCGGCTTTTTTATGATATAACTTTAATGAACTTAATTTTGAAAATATTTCGAAAGGATTTTGGCAATGATTTATACTAGCATGGCAACAAAACGCCCACATCGCTACATCCTCACAAAGTTAATCGGCGAACTTTACAAAAGATACGAAAAATTATTCGACACAAATAAAATTTACATGAACCATGCTAACAGTGCATTAGTTTACGAGAGCGATATTTTACATCAGCCAAAATTACTTGATATTACAAGCATGAGCAACCTACAGCATTTTAGAGCAAGCAAATTGCCAACATTAAGTTACTGGCAACCTGATTTGTTCATTTTTCAACATAATTCATATATAGAAGATGCGAATCTGTACAAAATTGCAGGTTGCCCAGATTTAATTGTGGAAGTTTGGTCGGACGGAAACTCCGAAGAAGACCGCCAAATAAAGCAAAAAACGTATACTTCTTCGCCAAAAACAGAATCGTGGTATATAGTGCCAACAAGCCTAAAAATAAAGCGTTTTGTAGGCACAACCCAATTAGAAGATTTAGATATGTCAAGGTTATTAGTTACACAAACTGGCTTGCAGATTGATTTATCGCAAATTGTTAATCAATTTTGGTTCGAAAACCAAAAATAGCCAAAAATAAAATATAAAAAATCGTGTTGCAAAATTTATTTGGTTAGTGTATAATGGTAAAAAAGGGGGTAAAATTAGTGAAACTTAGGGAATCTGCTATAGGTATTGCAATGGTTGTTATAATTGTTTTTGTTGTGCTACCAGTACCTATTTGGCTTATTGACTTTTTATTGATGACTATGATGGGAATCGGTCTTTTAATTTTTTTGAATGCTTTGTATGCAAAAGAGGCACTCGCTATGTCTATGTTCCCAACTATTTTGCTTATGACTACCATTATTAGACTTGCACTAAATATTTCTACAACCCGTTCTATTTTGATGTTTGGCGAGGCTGGTCAAGTTATTGACACTTTTGGTCAGTTTGTTGCTGGCGGTGATATGATTGTTGGTTTGATTGTATTTATAATTATTGTGCTAGTTAATTTTTTGGTTATAACCAAAGGTGCTACTCGTATAGCTGAAGTTACCGCACGCTTTACCTTGGATGCTATGCCTGGTAAACAAATGGCTATTGATGCCGACCTTAATACTGGTCTAATCGATGAAGATGGTGCAAAAGCGCGCCGCAAAAAAATTCAAGATGAAGCCAGCTTTTACGGTGCAATGGACGGTGCTGCTAAATTTGTTCAAAACGAAGCTATTGCTGGCATTTTGATTATATTTATTACCATTATTGGCGGTATTGCAATGGGTAGTATTCGCGAGGGTTTGCCACTTGCCGATGCCGCCCAGGTTTACACCTTGCTAGTTATCGGTGATGGTCTTACTAATGCTATACCCACGTTGTTAATTTCAACTTCCGCTGGTTTGTTGGTTACAAAAGCCACTGTTGAAAATCAAATATCCGATTCGCTTGGTCAACAAATATTTAGCACACCTGGTGTTTTATTTATTACGGGCGGCTTTCTTTTGGGAATGGCTATTCTTACGCCAATGCCAACGTTTGTGTTTGGGCCCGCTGGGCTTGCTATTGTAATACTCGCCTTTCTTATGCGTAATCGACAAAGTGTTACCGCAATAGAAACCGAAATTACCACCGACAACGTTGAGGCGGAAGAAATTCGCCGTCCCGAAAATGTTGTCTCGTTGCTTAATGTTGACCCTATTTTGCTGTATTTTGGATACGGACTTATTCCGTTAGTTGACTCTAGCCAAGGCGGCGACTTGCTAGAACGTGTTGTTATGATTCGCCGACAAATTGCCGTTGAATTAGGTGCAATCGTGCCTGTTATCCGTCTAAAGGACGACATTAAACTTCCGCCAAACCATTATTCTATCCTAATAAAAGGCGTTGAAGTTGCTGGTGGCGAAATTTTGTTCGATCACTACATGGCAATGAACTCTGGTTACGTGGAAGAAGAAATTGACGGTATCGAAACCATCGAGCCTTATATGGGTTTGCCCGCTTTGTGGATTTCTGAATCGCAGCGCGAACGTGCCGAAATGTTGGGTTATACTGTTGTTGACCCGCCTGCAATTATTGCCACGCATTTAACCGAAGTTGTGCGTAGCCACTTGCACGAACTTCTCTCTAGGCAAGATGTTCAAACTTTGGTAAACAATGTTCGCGAAACTCACAACATTTTGGTTGAGGAACTTGTTCCCAAAATGATGACAATCGGCGAAATTCAAAAAGTATTATCCAAATTATTGCGTGAAGGAATCTCAATCCGCGATTTGGTTACAATAATGGAAACTTTAGCCGATTATGCACCTATTACACGAGATATTGATATGCTTACAGAATACGTTCGACAAAATTTACGCCGCGCAATTTCTAGGCGGTTCTTTAACCCTGGCGTAAACACTGTAATAACGCTAGATCCCGCATTAGAGCAAACGTTGACTAGCAATATCCAAAAAACGGAAGTAGGCAGTTTTGTAAACATTGACCAACAATTAAGCAATCGTATTTTTGACAGCCTTAAAAATGAGGTAAACAAACTTACCTCTATGGGAGTTATGCCCATTATTTTAACATCACCTTTTGTGCGTATGTACTTTAAGCAACTCGTGGAAGAAATTGCTCCCGATTTAGTTGTTTTAAGTTACGGAGAAATTGACCAAACCGCAGAAGTTCAATCTATTGGGATGGTGAGTGTATAACTATGAAGACGAAAAAATTTGAGGGTGCAACCGAAAAAGAGGCAATGGATAAAGTCCACGCAGAACTTGGGCTTTCTGCTATCATAATGAATATTACCAAAGCCCCTCGAAAAGGTATAAAAAGTTGGTTCAAAAAGGCGCCAATTATTATAACGGCTGCCTACGATGAAGAAGGTGTTGAAAAGGATAAATTGCTTGATGTTGCAATGGCTGCCGCACAAGCCGCAAAAGATAATCCCGATAGCACAGATTTTTCCCAAGATTTAGGTACTATATCTACTGATAATCTGGAAACTCCCTCCGATATTGGAGCATTGTTAGAGGCAATCAAAGAGGCAATGCCAACACCTGACGAACCTAAACCCTCCAATATAAGCAAAAACGACAATAAATTCGAAGCCGACAACAAAGACGACAAAATAGCTCAACAGCAACAAAAAATACAAGAACTGCAAGATGCTCTCAACAAACAAACGCCAGTAAAAGCCTACAATAATCCCATGATAAAAATATTTTACGATTCACTTGTTTCGCAGGGCGTGGAAAGCAAAATAATCGACGTTGTTTTGGAAGACGCAATTATTGCCGTCGAAAATGGACAACAAGATATTAACTTACTCGTCAAAATAGTATATAATAAGATTATATCAATTTTGGGCGAGCCGCGTACATTGATAGGACAAGAAACTGGCGCAGGTTACGAAGGCACAACGCAAGTTGCAGTATTTATTGGCCCAACGGGAGTTGGCAAAACTACCACTATTGCAAAATTATCTTCCATATTATTGCTTAACCGCCATAAACAAGTTGGACTAATTACTGCCGATACGTATCGCATAGCTGCTGTCGAGCAACTTCGTACATACGCCGAAATTATGGGGCTAAACTTGCGAGTTATCTATAGCGGCGAGGAAATTATCCCAAATGTGGAACGCTTACAAGAAACCCATGATGTAATTTTGGTTGATACCGCTGGACGTAGCCATCATAACAAAGATAACATTTTGGAATTAAAAGAAATGCTAGATTTAATACCCAACAGTAGCAATTTTCTAGTATTAAGTGCAACAACAAGGCAAGAAGATATTTTAAGCACAATACGCGCCTACGAAACTATATCCGACTTCGATTTAATTTTTACTAAACTGGATGAAGCTGGCTCGATGGGCGTGTTACTGAACACTTGTTATTTAACTAATCGGAAAGTATCTTATGTATCTTTTGGGCAAAGTGTACCAGAAGATATAGAAAGAATACAGCCGGATAAAATTGCTAAAGCCCTGTTGGGTACTGGTTTTAGCAATTCGGCTTGGCGGGAGGCTTGATTTATGGATCAGGCCGAGAGGTTACGCAGTTTGGTACGTAAACAACGAACCGATACAGTAGCAGAGGCAACAAAAGCCAATATGCGCGTTATTGCAATAACTAGCGGTAAAGGCGGCGTTGGCAAAACTAACTTTACAATAAACCTAGCGATAAACTTAGCACGTGCCAAAAAACGAATAGTAATAATTGATGCCGATTTTGGGCTTGCCAACGTGGAACTCCTTTTTGGGATAACGCCAAAATATTCTTTCAAAGAAATTCTAAAAGGCGAGGCAACCGTTGTCGAAGCACTTACCAAAGGTCCCGAAGGAATTTTGTTTCTTTCTGGCGGCAGTGGATTAGCCCAACTGGGCGATGTTACCGAAACGCAAATATCGTTGCTTATCAACGGATTTAACAAACTTGACGACTTTACCGATATTCTGCTTATTGATACTGGCGCAGGCGTTTCCAAAAATGTAACTAGCTTTCTAAAAGCTGCCCACGAAATTATCGTGGTTACCACAAGCGACCCAACAGCTATTGCGGATGCTTACACTATCATCAAAACTTTGTCAGAAGATACGCCAGAGCCAGCTCCACTAAAAATAGTTGTAAACCGCGTGGAAAACCACAAAGAAGGCTTAGAAGTTTTTAACCGTTTAAGTAGAGTTTGTAGCAGGTTTTTGAACGTAAAACCTTTCAACCTGGGAATCATCCCGTACGATAAACAACTTACAAGGGCGGTAAAAGCACAAGAACCAGTATCTATTGCCTATCCAGATTCCGACAGTAGCAAAAGCATTGAAGCAATATCGCGGCGGCTACTAAACGAGCCAGAAATCGCTCCTGTTGGTATCGGTAAATTTATCGAAAAATGGCTAGGCTTTATGAAAAAATAAGAAATAGGAAAAGTAAAGGAGGGTTAAAATTTGGTTAAACGTATAAAACCCGGCGACCGTGTAGAAATTGGCTTTCAAGGCGACAATAAAGGTGAACGTAGACGTTTGCCGACAACCGTCGAGTTTGTGCCTAACGATAAAGAAATTTTAGTGCTTATGCCAATGTCAGCAGGCTCGCTAGTTAAACTGCCTATTGCACGAGCATTTGAAACTAGATTTTATACGGGTTCGGATATTATTATATTTGATGCCACTGTATTGGAACATCCTGTTATGAACGGACTGTATTTAACTAAATTTGGACTAGATTCTGCTGGTGAACGCATCCAACTTAGAAACTACCACCGAATCAGCAGCCGTATCGAATTTACTTTTTCGGTTGTAGATGAAGATTTTAACGTGTCAGAGCAAACGCTTGTTATGCACAACGGCGTTATCGAAGATTTAAGTGGCGGCGGTATGCGCTTTGTCTCCGATTTTCTTATTTATTCTGATACCAATATTTGTGCCAACTTTTTATTAGATGGCGAATACGTAATTTTAATGTGTCGTGTGCTTGGTTGGCAAGGGCTAAAAAGCGGCAACCACCAATATCAATATCGCTGCCAGTTTCTTAACTCGCGCGACCCAGAGCAAGAAAAAGTAATAAAATTTATTAACAACCAACGGTATAAATAATGTGCCTTGCACATTAAAGAAGGGATGGTTTTATGTCGCTGTTTAGCAATTTGAACGAAATGCACTTAGACGTATTAAAAGAAATTGGCAGTATTGGTACTGGTAACGCTGTTACAGCCGTATCTAGCCTTATTAACAAAAAAGTGCAGATGAATGTTCCATCTGTTGAACTTATCGAATTTGACACGTTGGCTGATTTTGTCGGCGGCCCAGAAATTATTTTGGTCGGCGTACTAATTGGTATCTCGGACGATGTTAGCGGAATGATAATGTTTTTAATGGATATTGACACGGCTCATAACCTTTTAGGCTCGGTTTTAAGCAGCATGGGAATTGAAGCCTCAACAGATGGTTCGCTTAGCGAACTAGAGTTATCAGCTATCGAAGAAATATCTAATATTATGGCGGGATCTTATTTGGGTTCGTTGTCGGGGCTTACCAACTTGCGTGTACGGCAATCGGTACCAATGTTGGCTATTGACATGGCGAATGCTTTGTTATCAGTGCCAGCTATCGAGTTTGGTAAAATGGCAGATCACGTACTTTTTATCAATTCGTCATTCTCTGTGGAAAACGTTGCGGTAAATGGCTATTTTATATTAGTACCTGACGAGGACTCGTTTGCCAAAATTATGCGTTCTTTAGGAGTAGAGTTATGACAAAAATTATAGTTGGTATGGCGGATCTTAAAGTTGATCGTGCGCCTTGTATGCTAACAACTTTGGGGCTTGGCTCTTGTGTTGGCATTGCATTATACGATCCCGCTTCAAAAGTTGCCGGGCTTGCTCATATAATGCTGCCCGATTCCACCAAAATGCAAAATAACCAAAACCTTGCCAAATTTGCCGATACTGCAATGGTAAAAATGATTCAAGATATGGCTGCTATTGGTGCAAATAAAACTAGATTGCGGGCAAAAATAGCGGGCGGTGCGCAAATGTTCTCGTTTAATTCCAAAAATGACGATATGCGTATTGGCGACCGCAATGTTGAGGCTACTTTACGGCTATTAAAGCAATATTCCATTCCGCTTATAGCCTACGAAGTTGGCGCAAATTATGGGCGTACTGTCGAACTTTACGCCGATGATGGCAGATTTTTAATCAAAACTATAGGGCACGGTAACCGTGAACTATAAATTTATTTGAATGTGGGGTTGAATGTTTTGACAAAACCTTTAGCGAAAATGCCCGCATACGTAAGCACTATTGCGGCTATAATAGTTTTGTTGGCTTGTATTGCTATACAAGCAGAATTAATGTGGATGGCGGTTTCGCTTTCACTTACTATACTTGTCTTTTATGTTATCGGTACAGCGGCTAGGTTGTTCCTGTTGGCAAAAGTGTTCCCGCCAGAAATTGCAACCGAAGAAACCGCCGAAGACGACGATGACGATGACGACGAAGAGTACGAAGATTCCGAAGATATGGAAACTGAGCCAGTTGGAAACGCTTTCCTAGATAGCTAAAACTATTCTCAATAACTGCGTGCTTGTGGGGTGGACTTTTTGGACAATTTTGATACTGACAACATACACGAAGTCTGGCGAAATTACCGAAAAACTAAAAGTCCAGAACTGAGAGAAAAGCTGATTTTGGAATACGCTCCGCTTGTTAAACACGTTGCAGGTCGGCTGGCTATCCATATCGGCAAATATGTTGAATACGATGATTTAGTGGGCTATGGCGTTTTTGGTCTTATCGATGCTGTTGATAAGTTTGATGCCGAAAAAAGCGTAAAATTTGAAACTTATGCCTCGTTTCGCATAAGAGGTGCAATAATCGACAGCGTGCGTAAAATGGACTGGATACCTAGATCGTTACGCAAAAAAAATAAAGACTACGAACAATTATGTAACGATCTAGAACTGGAATTGGGTAGAGAACCCACGGAATCGGAAATAGCCGCAAAACTTAACATAACTATAGAGGCTACTCGAAAACTGATAAGTAAATCGTCTGTGCTGTCGCTAATATCTTTAGATGACTACCTGGAGCAAAACCACGAAAAAGCCAACTTTGTTGCCGATGCAGAAGAATCTCCAGAAGAACACTACGATAGGCAAGAACTTCAGAATATGCTAACCAAAGCTATTAACAAACTAACAGACCAGGAAAAACTAGTGCTTAGTTTATATTATTTTGAGGACTTAACATTAAAAGAAATTAGTGGTATTATGGGAGTATCAGAATCTCGAGTATCACAAGTACATTCAAAGGCAATTATGCGTATGCAAGGTAAATTAGGTAAGTATAAATCTGTGCTATTTTCATAAAGGATCGAGGGTGGATTGCTGTAATGAAAAATGTAAAAATAATAAAAAAAGAAGACGGCGTTTATTTGAAAACTGGAGTTATTGATCCCAGCGAGAACATTACCCGCAAGGATATTATTACTCTCATTGACTCTTATAACGTGCAAGATGTAGATTTCGTACTGTTAAACGAAAATCTTAAAGGTAATATGTCTAACCTAGAGATAAAAATTTCTAGTAAAACTCATATACATCAAGTGGACGAAAAAGTTGACGTAGATGTAAGTAGCGACCGAATGGAGGCTTTTATTATCTTCCAAGCACCAGTAAATGACGGCGAACGCTTAGATGCACAAGGTATTATTGCGGTACTTGAAGCCGAAGGCATTGTTAATTACAATGTTGAAGTTATCAATACGCTTGTGTTGCACAAAGTTTACGAACGTAAATATTCTGTTGCTAAAGGTGTTATGCCAATAAACGGCACGGACGGCTATTTGCAGTACCATTTTAACAATGAAAACCTTAAACCAAAGCCAAAAATTTTGGAAGACGGTAGCGTGGATTTTCGGCAATTAGGCACTTTGCGCTTATGCGAACGTGGCGATGTGCTTGTAACCTCTGTGCCGCCGCGCGGTGGCGTTGACGGACGCGATGTTACTGGCAATATTTTGCCTTATTCTGAAGGTCGTGCGCCGCAGCCTATTCCTGTAGGTAAAAATACTTACGTTTCGGAAGACGGTATGCACTTAATAGCCGACGTAAGCGGACAAATAGCGATACAGCAAGGCAAAATACATATTTCACCTTGTTTAGAAATACGTGAAAACGTGGATAACTCTACAGGAAACATTGATTTTAATGGACAAGTAGTAGTAAACGGCAACGTATTAACAGGTTTTACAGTAAAGGCTCACGGCAACATTGAAATTCACGGCGTTTGCGAAGGTGCAACTATCCAAACGGACGGCGATATTGTAATTGGACGTGGCGCACAAGGTATGGAACGTGCTAAATTAAAGGCTGGCGGTAGCATTACCGCAAAATTTATCGAAGGTTGTAGCGTTACTGCTGAAGGCAACATAACAGCCGATTCTATAATGAACAGCACAATAAATTGCGGCGGCGATGTTATTTTGTCGGGCAAACGTGGCTTACTTACTGGCGGCAAACTTATTGCAGGACACAAATTATCCGCAAAAACTATCGGTAGCCCAATGGGTACAACCACAATAATCGAGGTTGGCAATAATCCAACAGCTATCCTAGAAATAAAAGAGTTAAAAGAAGAGTACGACAAACTCCGCAAAGATTTTGAAAAAGTTGATCAAGGTGTAAGTGTGCTAACTGCCCAACAAAAAAAGGGCATTTTAACCGAGGACAAAAAGCAAATGTTGGTAAAAATGTTAAACGCAAAAATGACGTATCGTGAACGGCTGAACAAATTGCAACTTAGAATGGACGAAATGAACCAATCGATTATGTCTAATGCTGGCACGGTTTCGGCAAGCAATGTTATACAACCTGGCGTACGCATAACTATCGGTAACGCACATATGGCGGTTCGGGATAAAATGTCTCGGTGTACTTTGCGTAACAACGGCGAAAAAATAGCACTTGGAGCATACGCCGACTAAAAAATGTTCTTCTGTATTTTTTGGATACAAAAAAATTATTATAATAAAACTTCAACAAAGGGGTTGAAAACATGATACGAACGGTTGACCTAGCAATTCCGATACAACGTGTAACCGAAATGACACAACTACAGCGTGGCGAAAATCGTCCAGATGCACAGCACCAACAATTTGCAGCTAGGCTAAACAAAGAAACGGAACTGCAAGAGCAACAAGTGCAAGAAGCACCAAAATCGGAAGATGCACAAATTCGAAAAGATGGACGTGGCAACAGCGGCTATGGCGGTGGCAAAAACAAAAAGAAGAACAAGCAACAAGAAGAGAAATCTAAAGCCACCCAAGCAAGCACCAGTATGTTTGATATTACAATGTAGCAATTACAATACTATAAAAAAGAAGGTATTAAAATGTTTGTAGAGGCAGTAGTCTTTTTGGGGGCTATTTTGGGCATTTTATTGGTGGTAAGTTCCTTTGCTTTCCATGTAATAACCCGTAAAGATAACCCTGCAAATGTTGATGTTGAACAGGTTGTCGATAATGTCGCCGACGAAGCACTAGAAGAAATAAACAAAACCGCAAAGTTGGTTTTAGATGAGTTGAACGAAAAATATAACGCTCTTTTATTTGTGTACCAGTTAATGGACGATAAGCAAAAAAGTTTGGAAAATCCCAATTTGGCTGGCTCTGTATCGGATGAATTGGATTTAACCGATACTTCTAGCGTAGCAGAATTAGCCAAAGAAATCGACTTGCCCGATATTACCGAACTTGCTGATATAGCCAATAACGCACGTTTGGCGGATATATCCATTAAATCTTTCGAAAAAGAAGTTGCTACAACAGAAGAAACTACCGTTGACAGCGATTTAGACTTTTTCCAACTAGAAGAAAAATTAGAGCAACTAGCAGAAGATTCCAATTTTACCGAACCAAAAACAGAGCAAGTATTTGACGAGCCAGTATTAGCAAAACTAAACGAAGAAGAACTAAAGGAGTTGCTGAATCCAGTGCCGCCGCCTGTAATAGCTCCGCACGTGCCGCAACCGCCGCCAATACAGCCAGATCCAACTCCAGTAATACACCCAAAACACGCCATGATAAAAGAATTGCAACAGCAGGGTTTATCTTTATCAGAAATTGCGCGGCGTTTAGATATGGGACAAGGCGAAATACAACTAATTATAGGATTGGGTGGACGGTGATTTTATGCAATTAAAAGGCGTTTTGTTTGGATTGGGATTAGGTATGCTTTTTTTATCTGCCATTTTTTTATTGGCTTACAACTACGAAAGCGGAAACGTCCGTTTGACCGATACGCAAATAATCGAACAAGCCACACAATTAGGCATGGTTTGGCCCGAAGACGACGCAATAGAAATTGTACGAAAAGCCCTCGAATTAGGCATGGTTTTTGACGACAGCCAGGAATAAACCAACTGCAAAACCGTGGGGCTCTGCCCCACACCCCGCAAGGACGCGCGCGCCCTCCCGCCTGCCGGACGGGCAGGTGACCCGCATT
>WRKG01000245.1 GCA_009778185.1 Bacillota bacterium | reverse complement strand
AACGGTTTCATTTGCCGAAACGGTTTCGTCTGTTTTCAACAAATATCCTTTGTCAAGGTAAAATTTTAGCACTGGATTTTGTTCAAGTTGCTTAATTTCGGTAATTTCGTTTGGCAATAGCGTAATATTACCTACGCCGATTGGCTTGTTTGTCATATTTTTCACTAACATATTTATCCACCTTTCTATATCCCAGGAATAATCAGCGCCGACAGCGGATAATAAATAATTGCACCAGCTGTTCGTGCTTCGCAAAGTATGATAAACTCTAGCTTTTCGGGCTGTACTGGGTGCTGTATGAACATCAACGGCATTTCTATGGCTAATTTTGTGGCATCGTTTGTAAATAAAAACGCCACATCAAGCCCTGCGGCTGCGTATGGCGTTATGTTCGCATTTGCGTTTAGTTCTGGCACTTTTACAATATCTTTTAGCTGTGTCATGTTGGATAAAATCCATTGTTTGATTGAAACATCGCTTGCATCCGAGCGTGGCGTGTGTGATAGATAATTCCACGCATCGGCTGGCAGAGCCAATGTATCGGGCATTTCAACCGATAATGTTAACTTGTCAACGAACGTTAGCATTGCCGCTACATCGTTTAGGCATTCTTCGGGCGTTTTGTCCACGAATCTTGTGCTTGTGCCTTTTGCGTTCATTGGTAGCGTGTACAGCGGAATATTGTTTCCCTCGCTTAACACGCCCTGCAAGCCAGTTTGCTTGTCGCCAGCCCATGCAATATCGTTGATTTTGCGGTCGATTGCGTAACGTGCCGAATCGCCCTTGCGAACGTCAAGCGATTTGCCAGCCATTTTGCTTGCTCGCATCTCTTGCACAGAATAGCCGTACGAAATGCCGATTGGCTCAATTTTGGCTGTAACTGGCTCGCCCTTGACATCGGCGCGCGGTAAGTCGGTTGCGTAATTGTGGATAATTTGGGCGAATCCTGTTTTGTCGTAGCTGTAGTAGGTTATCGTTTCTGCACCTGCATCAGTTTCGCTTGAAACAGGAAACAAGTTTAATGCCGAAAAACGAGGATCCAACTTGTCGTACGTATGTGCTTTTACATAATCCAGTTCACGTGCGAAGAATACGCTTGCATCTTCGTTGCTGTCAAACCGCAAGCCCTCTGTTGCCAGCATTGCCGATAAGTTGCTTGATTTTAGTGCGTTGTAGTCGGCTTGGTCATAACTTGTATGTGCTTTTGTTTGTTTCATTGGGTTCACTCCTATTCTTGTTGTTGGTTGAATATTTCTATTGGGGCAATGTTGCTTGAAGAATTTCCTAGAAATTGGGCTTTTATTGGAATGGCGTTTGCCGCAACGTTTGTGAAATATCCTACAAAATCGCCACTTGTTATCAAATAAACTTTATCGCCATATTTTGGCTCGATGTTGGGTTCGATTCGTGCGTACGCCTTGCCAAACCGCAATACGCCTACCGTTTCGCTAGGTTTAATCGCTATTTCGCCTTGCATATTCTGCTCGGAGATATGCCCTGTTAGTATAAGACCCTCAAAGTCGGCGGCTGTGCTGTTTTCGGTGGGCAATGTTACTTTTCGCCCTGGCGATTCGCTGTCAACGACAACGCCCATTCCAAATTTTAATGGAACAGGCGAATCATCCAATGGTACAAAAGTTCGGCTGTTGACGGAATGCGGCGAAACATCGTATAAGCCGCCAGCAATGCCGATTTGTTTTTGGTATGAATAATTTAGTTGCATTATTTTTTACCTCCTAAATAATTATTTTGCATTTTTTGCCTTGCGGTTGCGGCGGAAGATTTGCCTGTTGCTCCAAGGTCGTCATTGCGTTGGTTCGAAATTGGATTGCCGTAAATGCTGCGTTTTTGCTTTGTTGTCGATTTTTCCCTTTTTTGCTGGGTTTCTAGCATATCAACAGCCACATTAAATGCGGCATCACGATAGACATCGCTTTTGCCGTCCAGCTTGACGCTTGGCGTTACTTTGCGGATTATCTTGTTTTTTACTTGGTTGACTGTCATGTTTTCTAAGCCGTCAAGGTTCAAGCGTTGAGCAATGCTTATTACTTTGGAGCGTTCTCGCACTTCTCGCTCAATTTGGGCTTTGCTGTCTGCTCGGCTTTGAAATCCCATTTGTTTTAGGCTTTTTGCCGAAATTTTTAGTTTCATTTTGGGGTTTTTGCCGTCTTTACGGCGATTGCCGTCCTTGCGGTCAAGTTGTTCGGCTGGCACTTCTACTATGATGTACTCGGTTTCGGTTTCGCCTTCGTCCTCGTTTTCTTCTTCGTCAGCTGATTCTTCTTCGGTGTCGCTTGACAAAAAATCTTCGTCATCGTCTTCGTTCGTGGTTTCGTTTGGCGAAAAACTATTGTCCGCGTGCGATTCATTGATAATGTTGAAAAGTTCCGTCATATCTTCATCCATTGCTTTCATTTCTTCGAGGGCGGATTCTAGCGTTGTTGGCAACTCTTCGCTATCTCGGCGGTCTTTTCTGTCCATTATTTCCTTTAGGTTGTCCAGCCAATCGGTTGGCGTTTCGGAAAAATCGTTATCGGTGGCGGTTTCTTCAATGTCGTTGTCAATGTTTTCTTCTTCGTTATCGAAGGTTTCTTCCTCGTTGTCGATATTTTCCCCTGCCCGTCCGGCAGGCGGGTCTAATAGCGGCGTTTCTTCGCTATCCTTGCGGCGTTTTTTCTTACCACCGACAAACCCGTCTCGCACAAATCTGGTAAAAGTACTTATTTTGTTTGTTTTTTTCTTTTGCATTTTCAATGCTCCTTTCCCATTTTGGGGTATATTTTGTGTTTCATTGTTGCCTGCCCGTCCGTCAGGCGGGCTGTCTTTTTGGTCAAGATTAAGGCGAGCGGTTTCTCCTGCTCGTGCTTCGCCCACCAAAGCTAGGTGGTTAATTTGAATATCTGTTTGAATTGCATCGTATTTTTCGCCCAGATATTCGCCAGGTTCTTCTATTAGGTTCATTTTGTAGCCTAGCGAAAGTTCTCGCAAGCCGCTATTTTTGACCTTTTCTATCTCGTGAATTATTATTTTGGCTCGGACTTTGTCGCCGTCTACTGTGCCTGTGGTTAGCACCGTGCCTACAATTTCACGGTTTAGGTTGTCTTCGGTTATCCAACCTGCATCGTGGGTCATTATTATGGGCTTGCCCTCGTAGGTTGCTAGGCTTTTTGGGTCGAAAACGTGCGTTGGCAAGCGGAGTTCTCGGCGTGGGCTGCCGTCTTCGTTTTTGTAGTCGAAAACTCCTATTTTTGTTACTATTGGCTTGTCTATTAAGTAGCCCTCTTCTGTGAAGTAGGTTGTGTCTAGGGGGATTGAGTCGGTTCTTTGTTGCATTTGGTCATCTCCTTTATTGTGATTTATTCGCTGGAATCGATAAAAACTGCTTTTTCCACAAAAGTAATTCCGTGATAATGGAGAAAATATTGCTTTGTAGCGTATTCTGCTTTGCTTTTGCAAGTTGTGTTCCATTTTTCGTAGGCTATTTGGGGAAAATACAGGTCGCATATTTGCCTAAATTCGCCTTTTTTTTGTATTGTAATCTGCACAATGTCGCTGTCGTCCAACTTATCAAAACGGATTTTACGAAATGTCGTTTCTAATTCTAGCGACAACTTTTTTAGTTCGTGCAACAGGGTTTTTATGCCATATTCTCGCTGTAGTTCTGGCTTATAAATACATTCGAAAAAATATATCAAAGTAACTATTTGCAAAAATATTATTATTACAAACAGCTCCACAGAGACTGAACGGACGGCAATCATTAGTAATGGCAGTATTTGCATTATTAACACGCTTAATCGGATTTGCTTGGATATTTTCATGTAGTAATATTCAACGTAAAATTCCGTTAGTTTCGCTTGTTTGTAGAACGGCAAAAAATCCTCTGCTGTTGTTGGCGGCATGGGGATTTTTCTTGGTGCGTTTGGTAGCCCCATTTGGGTTGCTCCTTTCTGTTTGGTTTAACGCAAAAAAAGCCCTACTGTAAAGGCTTTTTTGCATTGGTTTAGTTTGTCTTTAAGCTGGATTGGCTTGGTTGCTAGGCTCGTATCCCTTTTTCTTGCATGACTTTTCTGCTTTCTACTATCTGCTGGTACTCGTCCCAAGCCCATTGTGGGGCATCTTCTTTGGGAGATTTTTTCATAATTGGGCTGCTAGGGTCATATTTAGAAAATCCACTCGAAATAAACCTTGGACATCTGGTAGCCCCTCTTGCTACAACATTTTCCATAATTACATCATCCTTTCATATTCTTGCATTATCGCACAACTTAAGCTGTTAGCCTTATTACCATTAAACCATATATCAGTAAAAGCCTCCGCTAGTGTTTCCGCTGGTAGAGTAATTGCATAACCCGATATTGAAGCTATTTTAGGGTCTCTTTGTGTCTGTAGCGTAGAATTATTGTATTGATTTATTAACGTTGATTTTGCCACTTTTTTTGAAATATCGTCTAAGTTATGCATTCCTCTAACAATTTCATCATTGGTTAATTTAACGCTATCTATAGCACTATCAACTATTTTGCTAGAGTATTTGCAGTCATTCCAGGCGTTTACCCTATTGTTAATCGGCTCGCTTTTGTTCACTAATTTTGCTTCTAGTAAATGACCTAACTCATGTACCGCTATACTAGTTATATCTTCAGTTCCTTTTGGAGCATGACCGTTTTCAACGTCTTCTCTGCGAAACTTTTTAGTTTGTTTAATGTTATCTGTCCCAAAAAAATCAATATTTATCCGCATAGTGTCTAAAGTAGTGTCCATAAAGGAGTTCACATCAATATCGCTGTTGGAACTAGAAACTGCCTTAATTTCTTTAAGCTGCCCTTTAAGTTCTGGAAACTTTTCAAAAACCTTATTCATTTCAGCGAAAGTTTGCTCCATAGCGGTATCGTCAAGCCCTGTGAGGTCGCAAGATTGCACGCCCCATTTTTGGGTTGCCATATTTTCGCAAGATGTAAGTTTTGCTGATTTTGTAATATTTTCAGCTGTTTGTTGTTTTGGGGAATTTTCCCCACTGGCTTGTTTTGCGTTAGTTTTACTTGCAGAATTATTTTCATTCTCCTGCGTTTCTCTGCTAGTTTCTTCTATCTTCTCGCCTACTTTCCCTTGCAAATCCCCATTCTCGTCAATCGGAACAGCCGCACCGTTTATCGTTATCCATTCTGTATAATCTTCATCTAATTTAACTATACCACGATTATCGCCATTTGTCAAGTGATCTTCAGAATTTTCCACTTTCTTCCCAAGCAAAGCCGCCTTAACTTCCTCAGCCGACAAAATGCCCATATCCAAATAAACCTGCATAGTTTGTGCCTTAATCTGCTCGTTTTGGGCAATTTTACCGTCAATTTCGGCTTGCTCTTTGTCGGTAATGCTCCACAGCGGATTAAACTTTATCCGCCAAAATGGCTCTTTTTCGATTTTCCCATTGTGTAAAAATCCTGTAATAATCACGTCTACAAGCGTATCCAAATTTTTCTTTAGTTGCAAATTTTGAATGCGTTCAACGTAATTATACCAGTTTTCTAAATCGGAATCGCCTGTTGCCGACATTCCTGCTGGCGACCGCCCAAACAGCACCGTTTGCGGAATATTCGTTACCGCCGAAAGCATATTGCACGCTGATTCGGTGGCTTCTTTCAAGCCCGAAAGCGTGGTTGTCTTGAACTCATAACTTTCGCCCTCGCCGTCAATTACTATTGAATTAGTAAATCCTCTTGACATATCGAGCGTTTGCATCCGCTTTAGAACCTCATAGTCGCCGCCGTCCGTTGCCAACATATTTGCAAGTCCGTTCATGGCGTAAACTGGCTGTACGCTGCGTTCAAGTAATTTCACAACGTTTGCGTGCGTTGTTGTCGTTTCTCGCAACTGACGGTGGATGCGGATATATTCGGGAATCCCCCAAAATTGGTATAGCGGATTTGCTGTCATGTTCGGCACAATTCCGTTTTTGAAGATTAGGCAACGGCTGGCGTGAACTTTGAAGTTGTTTATAAAGTTGCCGAAAACCTCGTAATATTGCGGTTTGCCCTCGTGTAGATTCGTATAATCTGGTTGAACTATCGCCCTCTCGAAAATTAGCAAATCTTCAATGCCTTGTATTTGCCTGTAATTTAGCGGTTCGTCTAATTCGCCGCCGTCATCAATTAACATAACGCCCAATGCTCCGCCGAAGAGCCTTGCCCATTTTACGGCTTGCACGGCTTTTTGCTCCCAATCGAGATTTTCCAAAGTGTCCAAAATTAACGTTTTTGCGTGGCGGTCTTCGAACGAGAGGTCGAAACCGTGCTTGTTTGCCTCTTCCGCTGGGGAATCGATTATTTTGGCGAAAAGCCCGTCTGATTCGTAATGCGTTGTTAGTGTCATATCTGGCACGGTTGGCTCTGCGATTGGTTGGTAGGCTGTGCTGTTGTCTTGGGCTGTGCCGTATTTGTTTAGCATATTTATGTAGCCGTCTGTTCTGCGTTTCATAAAATTTTGTCCTTTCTGTGGTATTCCAAAAACGTACATTTTTAATACAATTTCCGCCTTTTTTAACTAATCAACGCCCTAATATTAAACATATTCCGCAACTCCAACTCCATGAACGCCGTACTGCTTGCGTCCACCATATCCTTGAATTTGCTTTCTGGGAAACTTTCTAGTTGCGAAAAATACATATCGTTCCAATCTGCCGCCAAAATGTCAATGTTGCCAGCTTGCCATTGTGCCGCCATTGGCTCGGCTCGACTTTCCTTGCTGCCGCTTTCGGGCTTGATTTTCACGTTGAAACCTGCAAGTAACTTTGTGTAACTTTGTGCTTGCTCTTTTCCCGCTTGCCCTGGGTCTTGTGGTAAGCAAATTTTTACTCTCTTAAACTTTGCCAAATCCGCCTGTGCTGTGTGTTTGACCAACTGGCGAACCTCGCTTGCTTGCTTGCGAACGTTTATCACATCGGCGACAATATAGCTACCATTTTTGCGTTTGCCGATTAGCACACTGGCTGTGCTGGCGGATTCCTCGCCTGTGCTTGCGGCTAAATCCCAGCCACGCACCCATTCTACTACATCGCTTGGAATAACTTGCAAAATGTTTCCCACTTGCGAACGCTTGAAATACAGCCCTGCGGCGGCTCTGATGTTCCAGTTGCCGTGGAGTAACTGCTCACGTTCAACGGTTGGCAAGTTCATAAGGTTTGCGTAATATCCTGGGTCGGTTTGCATTAAAATTTGGTTGTCTTCCAATTTGCTGGCAACGAACGTGAAACTTTTCGGCAACAACAGCTGTGCGGCGCTTGCTAGATTTTGTTGCTCGCAAATTTCTTCATACGAATCCGCCCAGATTAGGTTGTCGCCGTCTCTTATAAACCAGCGAATAACGCCGCTCCGTTCGGCTATTGGATAGCCTGTTTCTTGGTCAATCCACCACGAAATCAAGTTTTTAACCCAACTATCGGGGTCGGGATTGCACGATGCACGAATATATGGGCGAACTCCGCAAGTGGAGCGGTTTCTTGACATCATGTAAAAAAATTGGCTTTCTGTGAAATGTGTCAACTCGTCAAACATTAACAAAGGTATCTGACTGCCTTGAAAATTCAGCTTGTCTTTTTCAAGCATCATGTGGGCGAAAGTTACCTTTGCACCGCTCTTAAATCGCCAATGCCTTGTTGGTGTTACACGCGGCTCTGCTCCGAGATTTGGATAAACCTCAAAACTTGTGTCCCATAGGCCGCCAGCGTTTGTTATGTGCGTTGATAATTGCCGAAAAATAACCGCCTCAAAATGCGGATTTCCCACGTGATACAGGGCTTCGAGTAGCAATGCGAAAGTTTTGCCGCCGCCAGCCGCTCCGCCGTAAAATGCAATATTTGCCTTGCTTTTCAAAAAGTCTTGCTGTGGACCAGATTGGGGACGAACATGGTTAATTTCGCTTGTCATGGTTAATCCTCTTTTTGCGGCAAATAAATTTGTGGCAAATGTAGCATTTCAATGGGATTGCCGTCTTTGCCCGTAATTTCTGCTTGTAATTCTTGCCGTTGACTCCATTCTTTGGTTTGCTTGAAACGGTTGTTTAGCCAGTACATTATCGCCATTGTGTCGGGCTGTATGTGCCGCTTGTTGGTGCGAGTTTCCTTTATGCGTGGCGTGCCGTTTGTGTCGTGTTCTATGATTTGCTGGGCTTCCGTGATTTCGTAGCCTAAAGCCTTTTGATACAGCGTTTTTATGACTTGTGCATCGGCTTGCTCTTTGCCCAGCCGCTTGGATTCGCCGAAACTGGTCAGCACTTTTTCTCCATTTTCCTCTCGCCAACTCCAGCGAAAAATCGAGTTTCGAGAAACGCCAAAGGCTTTTGCGATTTCTTCGTCCGTTGCACCCTTTATTGCAAGCGAAAACACCCACGCATCGTGATAATTTGGGTCGTATTTGTATGCTGTTCGCTTGCGTTTTTTGCTAGATTTATCATCTTTTTCCGCCATAAAATCACCTACTTCGTTAGATAATCTTCACATAATTTTTCCAATCCGCTGATTAAATCTGAAATTTCGCCTTTGCTCTGCACTTTTTCGAGTGCTTTTTTTAGAATTTTTGCCGTCTGCACAGGAATTTTATTGTTGCCAATAACGGTTTCAATGGGAACTCGCCGCTTGCCGTTTTCCTCGTCTTCCCAAATTTCAGACAAATCTGTAAGATTTTTCTCGAAAACTTTCAAGATAATATTTATTGCGGTTGCTACGTTCTTAACATTATGGGAAGATGCCGCTATTTCCTGTGAATCTAGCCAACTATCGTATTCTGACATTTTGGCAAGCCAAATTTCGTTGGAAGATTTACATTGCTCCATTGCCGTATTTATCACAGATTTTGCCGTTTCTAATTCGCTTGGCAAAAATACTATACTTAAAACTTGGAAATTTAGGCTCGCTTCCGAGATGCTAAATGGATTGAATTTGTCCAGTAATTCAAGGGTTTTGTCGTCTAATCCGCTATATTTTTTCAAATCGGTATCTAAAATTTTTTCGTAAAGTTGCTTTAATGTGGCTGGGTCGTCTTGTCCTGCGATTGCGTTGTGGCTTAACTGAATGGCTATTTTCTGCTCTTCTGTGAGCAGTGTGTCGGTTGCAAGACAGGTAATTTTTGGTAAGCCAACCTCGATTGCGGCGCGTGTGCGGTGGTTGCCCGATAAGCACAAAAAGCCGTCATTTTCTTTGCACAAAAAAGGCGTTGAGGTTAATTTTCCGTCTCTACGCACATTTTCTACTAGCCTATTAAATTCTTCGTGTTTCATGTATCTTGCATTTTGCTGTAATAGCTTGATTTCTCGTGGGTCAATCTCGATTGTGAATACGTTCATGTTTCGGCTCTCCCCTCTGTTTTTGCGTGTTTGAGTTTCCATTCTGCTAAACCCTCGGCAAGTGTCCATTCGCCCATTTTTTGCCCATAATTTAACTTGTAGCCGCTATTGTAGTAAATTTCGCTCATATTGGTAGAACTTGCCTGCCCGTCCAACAGGCGGGTACCGTCTAACTTACTTTTGTTCAGCAATTTGAACAATCCTCGATATTTCATGCTTACAGGATTTTTGGAAAATGCCGTTGTAACTAACGAACAAACTCGTTTTCTTGTCAGATTTTCAGCCAAAAGCTGGCTTTCTTTGCTAAGAGCGGCGTATAAAACTAATTTTGACAACCGTTTATATTTGCTCGGTGCAATGGGAAAATCGCTCAACAAGTACATTGTGGGCGTTTGTATGTGTGTTTCCCAGTTGCTTAACGTCGGGCTTGCACTAAATGCAAACACGCCAATTAGCTTGTTGTCAACTGTAACGCCATAACTGGCGGTTTCCGCTCCTGGCTTGATATGTGGGTTCATATATTGCGAACGGAGTGCTTGAAAATTCTCGGATTTTAACTTTATTAGTTGAATTTTGTCGCTGATGTCCTCATTCTCGGAAATTCTTTCAACCAACAGCGGAGCAATTTTTTGATTGGGAAGAATAATGCGGCGGTTTTGCGTTTTTGAATAGATATACAGCGGAACGCCACGGTTTGTAGTTTGTGCTATTCCGCTTAAATATTCTCGGAACTCTGGCAGTTCGTCATTTGTGCCGAACATAAAAAACCGACGGTTGGTTAGTTTTTGGAACATCGCCAAAATTTTATCTTTGTCAATCATGTCGTATTGTGGCGGTTGCCAATCGATTATTCCCTCTATTGCCTTGAACATTTTCTCGTAATCGCCAGAATAGAACGGCGGATAACATATAAATGCGGCTTCTTGCGGCGTGTTATCAACCATTTCACAAACATCTCCTGCGAAAAACGATTTGAGAAAAGGCTGTATATTGCTGATTTTCTCGTAAGTTTTGTGGAACATCGTTTCCCATTGGCGGATATGTTCGTCAATCATTTTTTTGTAATATTCGTTGGGCTTGCTTGTCAGATAAACTGCCATTTTAGAGAGCAACAAGGCAACCGTTATAATGCTTGCACCGTCTTTCATATAGTTTTTCACAAAGGACATTTCGCCTGTATAATTTTCGTTAAATTTGGCGTTCAGCGGTTGCCCTGAAAAATAATTTCCCAAAAGACAGCTGTAAATTGTAACATCGTTGCTGTGCAAATTGGCGGTTGCCTGCCCGTCCGGCAGGCGGGTGATGTTGGTTAAAACTCGCTCTATTGTGAAATTGCCAGAGCAGCCTATGTAAATATCGGAAGTTTGCCAATTTTTGACAATATCTCCCAAAATTTGCTGTACAGGCGTTGGAATACTGCCCATGAACATGATAATCTCTCCCTTTATGAAAATGAATAAGCGGATAGCAAGGTTTGCACTTGCGTTTACAGATTGGAAATCTATTGTTTTGCGTTAAACTATATCCGCATGAGAGGCTTCCCGCCTGCCAGCGGGCAGGTTAAGCCCCCTTTGTTAAAATAAATTTAGCTGTACATTTTCTGTAACCTGCCCGTCCGGCAGGCGGGCAGGTTTTATTTTTGGCTTTGGCTTTGGCGTTTTTGCAATGGAAATATCGGATAATTCTAAAATTTGCTCGCCAGTTTTTGCTTGCCACCATTCGGCAAACATTGTGCGATGACACCAGTTTTCTTCGCTTGTTCGTATATCTTCGTAGCAGAGCAGCACCACATCATGCTCTAATTGTTCAAATTGCTGCAACTGTTCTCGGATTTTTTGAACGCCGACTTTTTCCAATATCTCAAAATATTTTTGTTGGAATGCGGCTTTGTCGTTGTCGTATTTGCCGAGTAATCCTGTGGGCATTATTTCTTTTATTGCACCTGCTAGGCTGTAGCCGAGTTGCCAGCGTGGCGTGCCTAGGGAAATTCTGACCGCCGTGTAAGTACCTTTTTGCAATTCCTTGTTTGAAAATCTGCTTGTGAAAATTGACATTTTAATTCTCCTTTTTCCAACAGGTAAGTTGGAGTTTTATTTAGGATAATTATATCACAAAAAGCCGATAAAGTCAACAAAAAAGTTTGATTTTCTAAGAAATTTTTTCTAAAAATTACTTGGCGGATTGCCTTTTTTCGGTGTGCCATTTGGCGATTTCAATTATTACAGATTACATTATGAAACAGATTTATTATCGTGTCAATATCATGTTTTTATCAAGGTGTTTATAAAAATTGCAAGCCGAAAACTCCGAAAAACAGCACAGCAAGGTTTTCGCAAGCGGTATCAATATCACGATAAACCGTTGGTGGAGATATAAATTCTTGCTGTGCAAGTTCTTCGATGGTTGGTTTTGGCTTGTCGGCAATGTATAATGCGTGAATAATGCGATATTGCCGCATTGTTTCTGGTTTGTCGGAAATTTCGCAAGTCTGTTTATAGATAGCAAGCATTTTGTCCATGTGGTTGATTAGTGCTTGCGTTTTGATAACGCTGTCAAACAGGCTTTCAATGCGAAATTTATACTCGGCGGTTTCAATCATTTCTAGCAGTTCTTTGATAGCTGTATCGCTGGGCATTTGCGAGGATTCGTATTCGGTATTTTTTGCGTGGCGTGTAATATCTCGATATTTGCTGAGAAGTAGACGGATATTTGCTCGCTTTTTGTTGTGTCGAGCCTTGATTAGCTTGGATTCCTCGGCTTTTAGGGTTGTTCTTATGTGGTCGGTTATTTGTTGCAATTCTTCTTTTGACATTTTTAGCACCTCATGTTATGATTTATTTGCCTGCCCGCCAGCAGGTGGGGTGCTTGTGTGGCAAACATAGAGCATAGGGCGGCTTAACAGTTGCCCTTTTTGTTATCCTCTTCGTAATAATGACAAAGTGCGGTGTCTTCGTCTAAAACCCTAGCAAAATACCTAGATTCTTGACACCAACAAATTTGTACGTTTTGAGGAACTGCCGTTGTTGAGTGTTTGCAATTTGTGCATTTTTTACCAAAATTTTTGTGTACCATGGTTGGGTTATCGTGTATGTTGCCTTTTATTTCGTATTCGCCTGTTACTATACCTAAGTCAACGCCAGAGAGTAATCCGCTACCATCGTCAAGCATTAGCATATATTCGCCTGTTTCGTCCTGTTCTACAATGTAGAGTAATTCGCTTAAAAGCGGTGCGGCTAGTTTGATTAAATCTCCTGTGAAAATTAGTTTGCCGTTTTTGTCTTTATGCCCTGTGTAGATGCCTATTGTTGCAGGGTCTATTTCAACGGCGGCACAAAGGATTGGTGTTCCAAAAGGTATTTGTGCTGACAAAAGCTGACCCCATGGTGTTTCGTAATCTATTGCTATTGCTATTGCTGGTAATTCTTCATGTTTTGATACTATGAAATAACCGCTTGAGAGTTCTGTTGGCACAAGTAGGTTGCCATGTACCCAATGTTTTGGTTTTTTTTTGCTTTTGGCTCGGTATAAGTGTTGTTTGTTATTCATACTTTTACTCCTTTCTTTATGCAGCCTGACAGGCAAGTTTTCTTACAAATTTGTTGATAAAATAAATTTGCCCTTTTCCTGTAATTTTTGTGGTTTTTGTGATTACAACTGTGCCGTCAGCGTTTAGACGACTTCCCTCTTTAATTTCCATTATGCCCAACTCCATTGATTTTTGGGTTGGACTGTTGTAATCGCTACCTTTGCGACTTATCAAGTAACCATGCACTCGCAACCACTCAAACAGGCGGTTTTGCCCCATGTTTTCAACGCCGTTTTGTTTTAGGATTTTTGCCATTTCGCCGATTAGGATTGATGTATCGCTTGCCGCTACGCTGTCGGCAAATAGGGCTTTGGGTTGCATTTCTTCCACTTTGGTTTGCAGTTCTTGGTTGTCAACTTCGAGACGTTTAATTTTGCCGTCTGCCATTTTTAAGGCTCTTGCCATTAATAACTCGGGGCTGTTCCAACTTTCTTCGACCTTGATTAGATATTGGCGTATTGCCTTGCCTTTTTCGTTTCGTTGTAGCATTGCAATCTCTTTGGCAGTGGCTATGGTTAGAGCATGGTCGGTTTTCGTATAAACTCTATTATTGACCATGTTCTCAATTTTGAGAGTATGGTAATCGATATTTTCGGTAAACCCATATTCTCGCATTCGTGGAAACCAATCTTCATACTTAGTTTCAATCTCCAAAAATTGGTGCAGGTCTCTGCCATTTACGAGGGGTTGCTCGCTATCATAGTGGATTTTTAATAGTTCGTTCATTATGCTACCTTCTTTCTTTATTTGTTTATTTTTGTGCTAACATTCGTCCAAGCAACAGAGCGGATATAAAGCTGAACAAGGTTATTACTTCTCTTGCAGTGTTACCGTTGGATGGCTCGAAAAACATTGATATAATTGTTATTATTGTCAACAGAGCGATTATTACGTAAAATAGCGTGTTTAGCGGGTCTTTGGGCGGTTTATTATCGTTATTTATTTGTATGTTCATTGAAATCACTCCTTTTTGCCAAAAACTTCCTTTATTGGCTTTTGTTCAAACATTTCACAAGTAAAATGGAAGTCTGTTACGGTGTGTACCTTGTGTTTCGTACAAGCATATTGAAAGCCGTCAGTGCAAGTTTCCAAACGTATAAACTTGCAAATTCCACATTGTTTTTTTACTTCTCTTGGCTTTGGTTTAGGGCGTTTGCCCAAAAGATAGCTTAACAAATTTATTTTTTCGCTTTTATAGTAGCTTTTTCTGCTGCTGTAATCTCGTATCTCTCTTACTAAATAAGCTAAACCCCAAATTGGAACAAACACGGTAAACACACTAAACATGATTGCGATACCTTCATCAAATTTGAAAACGCTCACTAAAGTGTAGACTATCGCATTTGCTAGATGTACGCCCAATATTGTTAAGGTTACTATTGTGTACCATTGCATTAAAATCACTCCTTTTTTACCGTTATCCATTTTGTGCGGTTTTTGTAATTTTTGAGTTCGGTGCGACAAGTTTCGCAGGTAACAAAACCATCTGTGCGTGGGTTAGATAAACATTTATTACACAGGTTTAGTCTATTGGCTTTTTCGTTTAATTTGCGTTTGTATTCTTTGGCGTAATTGCGTTGTTTATCGTAAGCTGTATAGGCTTGTTTGGGCTTTCTTTTAGGATTTAGCATGGTTTCCCCCCTTATTGCCTGTCTTGGCAATATTCTTTTTGCTGTGTGTTGCAATAACTACGCCGTCTGCCACCGCAACGTGGATTTTTGCAAGTGGTTGATTTAATTTCGAGGATATTTTCAAGGTTATTTTGCTCTGTTTGGGTTGTTTCTGTTGGTTCTTCTGTAATATTTGTTTCAAGTGCCTTTATGGGGGGATTTTTTAGCAAATTTAATAGCCTATTTTCTGCTTGTGTTCTTGCACGTTGCCAATCGTACTCGTCTATCGCTATCGAATGGACAAGTTTTGTAGGTTTAGGTTGTTTTTTATGTTTTTTGCGTTTATGTTTTTTGTGCATTTTTAGCCCTCGCTTTCGATTTGCAATAGTTCGGGATTATCATGTACATTGCCAATAACCCTTAACAAGGTTACATTGCTTAAAACTGTGCTATTGCCGTTTAACCAAGATATATGTGTACAAATTAAATTTGCTTTCATTCCGCTAGCGTAGGTATTGCACCAGTCCTCAAACATTTTTGGTCGACAATGACCATGCTTAACAACTCCAGTAGATGTTCCTAATAAATTTTGTACAATATCACCCACAAAAATCAATTTACCATTTTCGTAAAAAATTGAATTGTCCTTTCTTGCGAATATCCCTGTACTTTGCCCTATTGTTGCAGGGTCAACTGGAAACCATAAACATTCGTCATCCAATTCGGCAATATAATAGCAATCGTCTTTTGAATCTGGCAAAATTAGACTGCCAATGCACCAATCGCCGCCACTTTTCTCTCGGAATAAATATCTGTCAAAATTTTGATTATTCATGTTGTACCTCCGTTAATTCTAGTTGCCCCGTAATTGGGGTTTCAATTTCCTGGTTCAACCAATATCTCCAAAAAGACCAGTTATTGCAGGTATCGTTAATGTCGCAATAATTGTCCTCTGCATCTTCCCTTAAACAGCCACCTAGTTGACGTTTGGGGTTATTTTGCTGTGCCATATAGTCAACGCCAAAAAATATGCAGGTGCGGCAGGTGGGTTTGCCTACATACCCTTCTGCCAGTTTTACAATTTTCATGTTAATTCCTCCAGTTTTTCCCACATCAATATAATGGGTGTGTTTGGTATTTTTCCGTCCTTACCTTTTAAAGTAATAGGTACAGGTATCATATTTTCATAATTTTCAATTTCTTTCCATTGGCGACACCAGTTATCCCATTCTTTAATCCATTTATGGCGACAGCACATTAATTTATCCCAAGCTGGCACAGCGTACTCGCAAATACCACAATTTTGAGCGACATAGCCATTTCTGTTTTTGATGCCTCTATATCTTTTTTTCATTTTTAATTTCCTTTCCTGCGTTGCCCCTATGCCTTTATAATCCGCAACTCTAACGAATAATCTCTCCTAAAATGCTTAGCTTTCCAGTTGAAAAGTTGGGTTGTTACGCCTTTGACATCTTCTGCCCATATGTGGTCATTTTTGTCGATAACCTCAAAATCTGCTATGTAATAGCCAATCAACTTATTATTTTGGGAATAAAGTGCATATTTGGGCTGCATTCTAAACGATTTTATTTCGCCAGCTTTTTGCAATAGTTTTAGTTCTTGGTAGCGGTGCGCTTCGGCTTTGCTTGCAAATTTGATTCCGTCAACTTCGGTGCGTATGTTGCCGTATTTATTTGTTCTACTCAAACCCAACAAAATCAACTCCTCCCGCTTGTTACAAGTCTAGCGTTTCAAAAAGTTGAGCTTGCTTTTGTTGGGCTTGTGATACTCGGTAGCTTGGCAAAGTTAGCTTGATTGTTGAACACATCTCGGAAATACGGTTGTAGATGCGTTCGTCTTCGTCCAATAGATTAGTTTTTTGGTCAATTATTTTTAGGTTGTCGCGCAATTTTTGGTCAACAAAATTAGTTGTTATTATTAGCGGTTTTTTGGCTCGGTAGCGAGTATCAATTAGGCTTAAAATTTGCGAATATGCGTATGCGTTTTTGCTTTCTGTGCCTAGTTCGTCAATCACTAGCAAATCGGCGTGTTTTGCGTATT
>WRKG01000244.1 GCA_009778185.1 Bacillota bacterium | reverse complement strand
ATCAATTTAACAAAAAATGCGGGTCAAGGGCGCGCGCGTCCTTGCGGGTTCGGGCAGCCTGTCCGCCGGCAGGCGGGCGCCCGAGGTTTTAGGTTTTGTAAAGTTGTTTGAGTATAATTTTGCCAAAATTTCCCAACCTAAAAGGCGACAATATAGTCGCCTTTTTTGAATTTGTAATTTTGCAAATTTTTGTTAATTTGTTAAAAAGATTGGTTAATTTTTTCGATTTCTTTTTCATGGCCAATAAACAAATCGGTTAAAGCGGGATCGTAATAAACGCCTTTTCTTGTTTTAATTATTTCGATTGCCTCTTGGTGGCTGTGAGCAGGACGATATTCCCGTTTAGAAACTAGTGCATCGTAGCCATCGACCAAAGCCATCATGCGGGCTTCTAGTGGGATAATTTGGCTATTAAGAGAATCTGGGTAGCCAGTGCCGTCCCATTTTTCATGATGATAATAGGTCATTGCCAAAGCGAACTTAAAGAACGTTTTGGAATGTTCCAAAGCGGCGGAACTATCTTGAAAATAGGGCAAATGCTCAATGCGTTCGCGCAAATTCTCGATGAGTTGTCTACCAAATTCGCAATGACCGTGCATTATTTCACGTTCCGAATCGGTTAAACGGGTCTTTTTTAGTACCAAAAGGTCAGGTATTTTAACTTTACCAACATCGTGCAAACTAGATGCAAGCAACAAAGCATCGCCGTCCCAATCAGAAACTTCGTCAATGTATGGACCTTCGTATTTTGCTGCTTCGTATAAAATTTTCATACAACTTTTTATGCGTTCAAGATGACGGCGAGTAACATCGCGGCGGAACTCGATTAGTTCTAACGCCCATTGCATCATTGCCTCGCGAATCATGTTAAGGTCGCGTATTTCGTCAACTATTTCACCTGCGACAACTTCAGCTTTTTCTTCTACGTTTGCTAAATCTTTTTCCAGGTCGATCATACGCAAATGCACCGTCAAGCGTTTTAGCAAGCGTGGTGCAGAAAACGGCTTGGTTAAATAATCGGTTGCACCCAACGAAAAGCCGTATGCCTCGTCTTCAGGATTAGATAATCCCGTTAAAAAAATAACAGGAACGTTCATTGTTAGCGGATTAGCTTTTAGCTCTTCAATCGTTTCAAAGCCTGTCATTCCGTCCATTTCGACATCTAGTAATATTAAATCGGGCAAATTTTTGCCACCTTGCAACACTTCTAAAAGTTTTTCGCCCGACGGAAAAGTAAGCACAGTGTAGTGTTCTTTTAGGATACTTTCCCCTATTGCACGATATGTATCGCTATCATCCACCAAATAAATTTTATGATTTTTAGCCATATAAAACCCTGCTACACTTACCTAAAATACAACTTTGTAGCAGTTTCCTCCTCACCTTAAGTAATTACATTTGCCACATTATAAAAATGTTCTAATTAGATTATAACATTTAATTTGCAGTTATGGAATAGAAATTTATAAAAAAATAAAAAATTTTCCGAACCATAACGCAAGCATTATTCCGATTGCCAAAAATGGTGCAAACGCTATGTATTGCCCAGGTTTGGCTTGTTTGGTTGCTAGCAAAACCGTTGCCACCGCTCCGCCTGCCACAAATGCAAACAGATACGCCACCAAAATTAGTTGCCAACCCAAAAATAACCCAACAACGCCCATAAGTTTAATATCGCCATAACCAAATCCATCTTGCTTTAGAAACAGCAAAGTTAATTTGTCAATAATCCACAAAGGCAAAGCACCGACAAGCACAGCGATTAGTGCATTTTGCAAAATGTTTTGCGGGATATTGTGCATAATGCCCAAAAATTCGGCAAAAATTAGCCAAAAAATCCCTGTTATTGCCAAAATTATTATAAAAACATCGGATATAATTTGCGTATCGTAATCGATGCTCGCAACGCATAACAAAACAAAGGCTAAAATTGTCAACGGCACAAACATAATCACAGGATAAAGCGTAAAGTTGACTACAAAAATTATGGCACAAATGCACTCTATCAATGGATACCGCAAGTTTATTGGTTTTCTGCAGTAGCGACATTTACCTAATAAAACTGTATAACTTATTATCGGCAATAAATCAAAAAAACTTAATTTTTTTTTACAAAAAATACAAAACGACGGCGGCGAAATTATCGAAATTTTACGTGGAAACCTGTAGATAATCACGTTTGCAAACGATCCAAAGCATAAACCGACAATAAAAATATAAATTGTAATCATGGATTTTCGCCGTAATAGCGGATTTTTTCGTAATCGGCGGCAAGCTGGGATATATCTTCCGCATGGGAAATTTTTTGGGCAATTTGTTTTGGCGTATCAAATTTTGTTAGCGGAACGCCTTTTTTTCTGTGGTGGATAATTTTTTTACGAAAAGCGGCTCTAGTTTTGTCGGCTGGCAGGTTGAAGAAATCGAGGAAAGGCAAGCGGATATTGCTCGCATTCTGCGAAAAAATGAATGTTTTTTCCTCAATTTTGGTTGTATCGGCGATATTTTGCCGATTATACGCCGTAAAGCGGTATAACATGATGATTCCGCGAATAACCAAAAATATTGCAAAAAGTAACGCCGCCGCTTGCATTAAAAAGAAAACCAAAGCCGAAAGTAGTTCCCAAAAAGGATGCGGCTGGGCTAATTCGTCGCCGAGTAATAAACCTAAATTCATGCCCGTGTTTTCGGCGGCTGGTGGCGGCTCGGGTAAATCTGGCTCGGGCAACTCGATAGGATTCGCCGTAAATTGAATATAGCTAATCTGCACCAACAGCGGATTTATCAGCAACAGCCAAAACAGCAAACTAACCACCACCAAAATAATCAGCAAAATGGGATTTGTCTTATTGTCAAAAGTCAAAATACGGTCGATTGGTTGGGTTGACGTTTGCGTAATTGCCTCAAGCGAGGAATCCGTGCGATCTATCCGCGAAAATAAAATTGTTGACAAAACGGCAATCATTATCAAAATTGGGTAAACAGTCGCCAAAAATTGATAACCCTGCCAAACGCCCAAAAAGCAAAGTATAGTCAACAAAACCGAGACAAACACGCCAAAACCGCTATCAAGCCGTATTTTTGTATTTTTTATCCTGTTTGCAATCGAGATTAACGTCATTATTGCCAAAATGCCAACCATAAAAACCTGCTCCATCAAGTTTGAAAACAACAAAAACGTCAAAAAAATTGGGGCAAAATGCAGGACAAACATTAAAATTCGGTTCTTAACAAAGGTTCTAACATAAAAATAGAATATAAACGGAACAAACGTCAACAGCGTATACAAAATAGCCGAAACTTCGTCAAAAATCAAGCTAGCCACCAAAATTGCAACGCCATAAATCAACGCAAACTGCACCAAATTATACAACAAAACTTTCGTAAACATACGCTTTTGATTCATAAAATACCTCTTTCAAAACCTTGGGGCTCTGCCCCAAACCCCGCAAGGACGCGCGCGCCCTTGAGCCGCTAAATTTTATTTTTTTGGGGAAAATTTTGGCAAATTTTTGTTTTATAGTAAAATCAAATTAAAAAATACGGGCGGATAATATCCGCCCCTACGGTAGGCGGTTTTGTAGAGGGCGAACCCGCCTGCTGGACGGGCAGATATTATCCATCTATTGTCTCCCACATAAATTTATTTTTAATTTGTTCAAATATAATAATTTTTCACTCAACCAAAATCACACTTTCCAATTTTTGCAGGGATTCATCCACTTGCACTTGCTGGGAATGCGGAATTATCCAAATTGTGGTTGCACCTAAATTTGAGATACGATTGTATTCATTTTCTAAATCTTTGCCGTGGTAGGTTGACACAATCCAATATTCAGGCTCGGTGTGATGCCGCTCGAATGCGGATTTTAGCGTTTCTGTGAACGTGGTTTCGATTTCGGTTGTATCTAAATTTATGTGAGCAAGTGCTTCTAAAATGTTGTCGATGTGTTGCGGAGTAGTGCATTCAGGCAGATTTACGCCCTTTCCTGTAACAATTCCAGCGGCGTTTGTGATAAATTTTACTGGAATATGAGTTGACAAAAGGCGTTCCGCTAAAGATGCCACAATTTTAATTGCACGTTCATCTAAAATTTCGTTGTGCCACAGGCTTTGCCGCTGTAAATTTAGCAATAAAACAACGTTCCGCGAAACGGAATAATCCCATAAATTTACCATTAAATTTTGCGTTTTGGCGCTTGCCTTAAAATTTATCGCTTTAATTGGGTCGCTGTAGGAATATTCGCGGATTCCTCGGAATGTGAACGGATCGGGGTGGATAAAACGCCGTGCCTGTATGTTGCCGTTGATTCTTGTAAAAATCTCGTTAATTTCGGGCAACTGCAACGTGGACGGATAAACCGTCAAACTGGCGTTACACGGGATTTTTTTGACATATTTTTTATCCATCAAAATATCCCAGCTAGTAACATCGAGATTTTTTAGGCGGTAATAGCCACGTTTCCCGCATTCAAATTCTAGCCGTCGAGTAATTTTTTGGTACATTAAAATGTTGTACAAATCGTTGCGATAATAATCGTCCGAAATTTGCGCGCTTGCTATATCCGAGAACCGTAAAAAGCGTGAAATTTGAAATTTTACGGCAACCCACGGCAAAGGCAACCATTTGTCATTGGTCAAAATTGTGGAAAGCACAAGCGAATCGCCCTCAACAGCCGATTTTTTGGAAAAAAACAGTTGCACGTCCAAATTTTGCAAGCAAATTTTGCTGTAAACAAGCCGAACAATCAGCAAAGCAGTAAGCAACGCAAAAAAAATTCCGAGCGCCGTCATTTCCAAATATTCTCCGTGGGAACAGGCACGCCGTTAAGCACGTCGTGAATAACTTGCATTTTGGTGGTATTTTGACCAACGCTCCGCAAAACTAGCCTGTGCGCCAAAACGTACGGTGCTAAATATTTTATGTCCTCTGGGATAACGTAATTTCGGTCGTTGATGGCTGCAAAGGCTTGAGCCGCTTTTGCCAAACCCAACGAACCGCGCGGGCTTACTCCTAAAGCAACGGCATCGTGTTTGCGAGTGTTTGCGGTAATTTCGGCTATATATTGGCACAAATCCTCGTGAATTTTCACGGTTGCGACCGTTTTCTGCATGGTTTCCCAATCACGAACATCGCTCACGGCAGAAAGCGTTTCTAGTGGGCTGTTATGCAAAAATCGGGTAATAATTTCCGATTCATTGGCTGGATAACCGATTGAAAGTTGCATTAAAAAGCGGTCAAGTTGAGCTTCTGGCAACGGAAAAGTACCTTGCGTTTCGATGGGATTTTGCGTAGCAATGACAAAATACGGCGGTTGTAGCTTGTAAGTTTCGCCGTCCATTGAAATTTGCCGTTCTTCCATACATTCTAGCAAGCCAGATTGCGTGCGCGGCGTGGCACGGTTAATTTCGTCCGCCAATAAAATATTTGTGAACAATCCGCCAGCCTTAAAAACAAAATCGCCAGTTTTGGGATTGTACACATTAAGCCCAGTTAAATCGGTTGGCAATAAATCTGGCGTAAACTGAATCCGCTTGAAATTGCCGTTTATTGATGCCGCCAAGGCTTTTGCGAGCGTTGTTTTGCCAGTTCCAGGAACATCCTCCAAAAGAACGTGCCCAGTCGCCAACAATGCGGTTAAAACAAGAGTTATTTCCGCTTGTTTGTCCACCATTACTTTTTGGATATTGTCGCAAACGGCTGTTACTTTGCTTTTTACTTCTGATATTGAAATCATAGTTTTTTCCTTTGCTAATCGGCACTTAAAAATTTATTTTGTATGGGCGAACCTGCCAGTCCAGTAGGCAGGTTCGCCCATATTTCAGCATTTGCAATATTATAATTTTGCAAAATTCCTTTCATATCATCTCATAAAATAATCCATCAAAGCGGCGACTGTATCATCTGCCATTTGGTTTTGATTTGCGGGATCTATCATCCATGCAAAATCTTCAATATTTGGCATAAAACTAGCCTCTAGCAAAATTGACGGGGTCCACGAAGGGCGACACACGTAAAAATTGGCTTGGTTTGTCTGAATCCAACGGTTAGAAAGCGGGTTGACATCGTGCAATCTATCCAAAAAAGTTGCGGCGGCAAAATGGCTTGTTTCGTTGCGATACCACACTGTAAAACCTCGAATATCTTCTGCATTGGTGGTTTCGGCAATGCTGTTTGCGTGCATCGAGATGAACATATCGGGCATTACATTATGGCTAATCAGCACGCGGTCGTGCAGGGTTAAATCGTCGTCGTTGTTGTCCCTTGTGAGAATAACTTCTGCACCCAAAAATTCTAAACGTTCCGCCAATTTTTCCGAATTTGCCAAAACAATGTGCTTTTCGGCTAAATCTCGTCCCATTGGACCTATTGCACCGTAATCACTGCCGCCGTGGCCAGGATCGATTACAAAAGTAAACCCGTTAAACGGCGTACGCCAATTTTGATACAACGGACGTGGCGACATTACAGTCAATCGCAAACGCGTATTGACTTCTGACAAGTAATAGCCGTTGATTCGGCTGTCTTCTCGTGCAACGAAAGTAATATATGGGATTCCGTCTTCTGTAACGCCGCTGTGCATCGATTCAAACAGCGAAGTTTCGGGCGGTTGTGCCACGTTCATTTGCGGAGGTGCTGTGTGCATTCCAAAGTATAAAGTGAGTTCGTTTTCCTCAAAAACGGTTCGCACAATGGGCGGCGCGCCACGAGATATTTGCCAACTAATAAGTTCTAAATGCCCGTCTCTGGCGAAAGTTCCGCCACGCAAAATGTTCTCGACAACCGAGCGTTCGCGGTTTTGTTCAGCAGAATCAGCCTCAATCCAGCCACCATTAGAAAGCAACAACCATGAGCCATCTCTAGCACTGCCGACGATTCGGTCGGTTGTGCCTGGTTGCAAAAGTTGGCTACTACCGCCAGTTACGGCAGCATTTGGGAAAAGCCAAGCGTTATTCGCAGTTATTACCGCATAATATGGCTCGGAATATTCACGTTGCACAGGAGTTGGCGTTGGAGTTGGTGCAGGTGTATCAGTTGCAGGCGGTGCAGGTGGCGGAGCAGCTCCACGAGTGATTGTTCGGCTAACCGAGGGCAATCCTTCTTGTGTAAACTCGAAAACATTTTCGCCGTCCGCTAAACTGGGAAATACCGAAAAAAAGCCCTCGGAAGTACGATTAGTAACGAGTTCGCCGTTCATAAACAGCGGCAAATGCGGAACGCTTGTTCCAACAATGGTGTGTCCAGCTGTGCCGCCTGGAACGTTGACATTTCCTGTAGGTAAACCGATGGTTAAGCTGTCCATAAGCATAACTGGCGGACGTTGTGCTGTTCCTGCCGTTCCTGGTGAACTGGGTGAAAATTCGCCAGGAACAAATGCGGATTGCGGACGAGCAGCGTACCAGTTGCGGAGGGTTTCGCCCACCGAGCCACGCAAACTTGCCCAACGGAAGAAAACACTTCCAGTAACAACATCGGATGCCTCGTTCATTTGCAGCTGTCGCAAAATTTCGCCGTTAAAGTTGGCTTGATTTTCGTGTTCGCGCCAAGCGGCGTGTCCAATGTGCAAGCCAACATTTGTGCCGCGCACAACATCTTCCCACCAGCGAAGAAGTGTCGCATAATCGGCAATATCAAAGCCAATGTGCCAATATATTTGCGGGATGATGTAATCAATCCAGCCCTCTTGAATCCAGCGGCGGCTGTCGGCAGAAATCTCAATGTAATGTTGATAGCCGCGCGTGTTGCTACCAAGCGGAGTTGTACTAGAATTTGCCCAAATTCCTGTTGGGGAAATTCCAAATTTTACGCTAGGGCGAATTTCGTCAATAAGTTCGCGAACGCTGTAAACAAGGGTGTTTACGTTAGCAACTCGCCAATCGTGCAAAGTTTGTCCTGCGCCGTACATTGCAAAAGATGCCGCATCGTTAAAATCTCGTGCAGGATAAAAATAATCGTCAAAGTGAATGCCGTC
The DNA here is from genome assembly GCA_009778185.1 of Bacillota bacterium. GTDB lineage: Bacteria > Bacillota > Clostridia > Lachnospirales > WQUN01 > WRKG01. The sequence goes on along the minus strand of WRKG01000244.1, from coordinate 8,470 downwards.
AATGTTGTAGTTATGCAGAAGTTCGGCGATTCCGTCTAAAATAATTTGGCGAGCCTCTGGTCTACCAGGGTCAAAATAAAGTGCATTGCTGTGCTGAACAACCAAATGCGGATTAAGCCGTGCGGGATTATTCGCCGCCAGCTGGTTGACATCTGTTATTTGCGAAGTGGAATGCGTTACTCGATATGGGTTTACCCAAGCGTGCAATTCCAAGCCATTTGCATGAGATTGCTCAATCCAGTAGGCGAGGGGATCGAAACCGCCAGGCGGGGCTAAACCCTGTTCGCCAGTCAAATATTTTGACCACGGAAAAATTGCCGACGGATAAAGTGCATCGCCAGCAGGACGAACCTGCAAAACGATTGCGTTCATGCCAACCGAACGGGAATGTTGCACAATATAGTCAATTTCCTGCATAATTTCCGCATTAGAAAGCCCTGCTCTGCTTGGGAAATCCAAATTTATTACGGTTGCAACCCAAACTCCTCTAAAATCTCGGTCGGTGTTGCTTGTCGGAGCGGCAACAGTTTCAACCGCCCGCTGTTCAATCGCTCGAGTTGGTGGCGGCTCAACTTCAATATCCGCCATGGCAACACTAGCACCAGGCAAAGAAACCAAAGCCGAAACCAAAACAGCCAATAATTCTCGTACCATAAAATCTCCTCCTTAAAACCGTGGGCGCTGCCCACACCCGCAAGGACGCGCGCGCCCTTGACCCGCTATTTTTTTATTGTTTACGTAAAAAATGTTTAATTTGCAAATTTTGGTGTTTCGTGGGGGCGACCGTCTCGGTCGCCCTTATATTGCGGACTGTAGGGGCGGATATTATCCGCCCGTTTTTACAAAGCTACATTTTTCGAAAACACCACTTTACTGCTCATCTTGGTAAGTTTCCACTTCGGATAGCGATTGCGTAACTACCAAAACGCTTTCTAGTTGCATTACATTTGCGGCTGGGCTTACTATTGCAAATTGGGCTAATCCGTCCGAAGTTGGTTGAATGTCAACAACTGTTCCTACACGGATTCCTGGCGGAAATAATGCACTTAATGTTGAGGTAATAAGTTCGTCGCCCGCCATAATTTGGGCGGTGTAGCTTATGTGATCCATGCGGATTAGTCCGTTGCCCATTAAAGTGCTGTCGCCACGAACCATTCCCTCATCTTGTGTGCGAACGCTTTGAACCGCTACTATTGTGCGGTCGTCTATTATGGAAAACACTTGCGAATGGGTTGTAAATGCTTGATTTATAACGCCAACTAATCCGCCAGGACCAAGCACAACCATGTTTGGCTCGATGCCGTCGCGAGTGCCGCGGTCGATGCTAAAACTGGAATACCAACCGCTGTGATCGTGGCTGATGATTCTAGCGCCGATGGTTGGCAACTCGGCGTAACGTTCGCGGATGTCAACCAATTCTAGCAAATGCCGATTTTCTTCGCCGGCAAGTTGCAGCCGTTGGTTTTCAATCTCTAGCCAGCCGATTTGCTCGCGTAGCAAGATATTTTCTTGTTGCAGAGCATCCATTTCCCAAAGTAGCGAAAAGCGAGATGTAACCCAGTTTGTTGCGGCGGTTGCTCCGCTTTGCAAGGGCGTTATTACCATTGCTAGCGATCGAGCCAAAACGCCTGGTCGGTAATCGGGATTAAGTGTAATAATCATAGCAACAACGCAAATTCCCATACCGACTAACAAGAAAGCGCGTTTGTATTTATAAAGTAACTCCATAAATCCTCCAAATTATTCCAAAGAAGTTAATAAATGTTGCATATTTTCAAAATTATTAAAGACAATGTGCATTCCGTCGGTTACTGATTGCAGAACGTTTTCGGCAGAGTTTATTGCAACGCCAGTTTCTTCCGAGATTAGGCGGTTTATTCCTTTTAGTAGCGAGCCGCCGCCAGTTAGCGTAATTCCCGCTTGCATTATATCGGAAGAAAGTTCGGGCGGAGTTTTTTCTAGCACCTGCTTTATTGAGGTAATTATGCCTTGAATAGGCTCTTTTAAGACGGCGGCAATTTCGTTTGGTTTGATTGTCAGCGAGTTTGAGCTATTTGTAGTTAAGTCAACGCCTTTTATTTCGCAAGTTTTTTTGGAATCGTTTTCGTATGCACAGCCGATAGTATTTTTGATAGTTTCGGCGGTATGCACGGTGATTGCGGTATTGTACTGTTTTTTTATGTAGGCAGCAATGGATTCATCTAGTTTATCGCCAGCAATATTAGTTGAGTTGCCAGCGACAATTTCGTTCATAGACATTACAATGGAGTCGGTTGTTCCGCCGCCGATGTCAACAATCATGCTACCTTGAGGTTTGTCTATTGGCAAATTTTCGCAAATTGCGGCGGCTTTTATTTTGTCTATCAAAAAAATATCTTTTTTCTTAATGCCGATTGCTCGCAAAACTTGTGAAACGGCTTGTTTTTCGGCTCGCGAAATAACCATTGGCACAGCAACCAAAACGCGCGGACGTTTGGCAAATTTTGCGGCAACTTTTGCCTTTATCATAAAGTGCTTTAGCATTTCACGAGTGTGATCAAAATCGGTAATAACGCCGTCTTTTATGGGCTGCAGCGGATTCACATTGCCAGGAACCGCTGGCAACATACCTTTTGCATCTAATCCGATAGCAAAAATTTCTTTTGTATTGGCGTTTATCGCCACCACAGACGGCTCGTTTAGGATGATTCCCTTACCTTTTTCCAGTATTACAGTATTTGTAGTGCCTAAATCAATAGCTAAATCTCTTTCAAACATAGTAACTCCTCTTATTTTACGCATTAAAATATGCTAAATTGTCCTTTTTTATTCTACAACAAAAAAAATATATTTGCAAGAAATTTATTTGACATTTACAAAATTATATGATATTATTAGATTGATAAAATTTCTATAGGAGGACATTATGTATAGTCAAATTTATGATATGGCGGTTTATCCGCGGCACAGCAAAATATTGGAACGAATCGGCAATGTGATGGGCATAGATTATTCTTCTCAACTTTGGACAAATTCCATGGCTTTATACCGAGAAAACAGTGCATTAGCCTATAAAGGAGATTTACGCTTTTTTGAGGGATTTCCCAGTCCGCAACTTTACAATGTGAACGACAACTTTATATCGGAAGATTTGCTTGCAGAATCAAGGTTTGTGCAACCCGATTACATGATTTTTTACGAAAACAAAGTACAAGAATCTGACAAAACGTACAAAATGGCAGGTTGTCCCGATTTAATCATCGAAGTTTGGTCAAATTCCAATACAGCGGACGATCGTTTGCGTTTGTGCAGCCTGTATAGTACATCCGAAACCTCCGAATTTTGGCAATTTGAGCAAAATTCTAATACAGTTTTATGTTCCAAAGGCAAAAATAATTTGCCTAGCCAATCGTTGACAAATTTATTGTTTACGCAAAATGGCTTAAAATTGGATTTAACTAGCATTAAATTGCCGTAGGGGCGGATATTATCCGCCAGTTGTGGCTTGCTAAAATTGCATAAAGAGAGGAAAATTTATTTGAGCATAATAAAAAACGCAGTAATATCAGTATTAGAATCAACATTAAAAACCCTAAAACCGCCATGTTATCGTTGCCCATATCATTTAGGTTATATAAAACACATAATGAGTCCATGCCCACAGTGCAGGTTGAACAATTATAACTATCCAGATCGTCATCCAAGGCATCCTTATCCAAAAGACCGATTTCCAAGGTATCCTACAAGTCAACGGTTTCCACGTAAGCCACCATTTGATTAAACTTCGCAAAATCGAGGAGTGTTTTATTTGAGTGTAAAAAAATGGATAACAATAAATTTTACAAAAGCAAATCCGCCAATTAAGCCATTTGTACGAACGTTACGCACTACTACAATCTCGCAAATGTAGGAGCGAAATTTTTCGCCCCTACATCATTTTTTCCCTATAAAATCGTTTTTTTAGTTACAATAACAGGTTCGCCGCTACTGCCGATAATTTGAACGCCGTCATTTAATGTAACTTCTTTATCCAAAATTGCGTTGTCAACCACACAATTATTGCCAATTTTGCAACCGTCCATGATAATCGAATTTGTTACATTAGAGTTTTCTCCAATGAAAACTTTGCGAAATAGCACAGAATTTTCCACTTTTCCGTTCAAAATCGTGCCACTTCCTGCCAAGCTATTTTTCACGCTTGCACCAAAATTGTACTTTGCAGGCGGTTCGTCTTTTGGCTTGGTTTGTGTAAACGGATATTTGCGACTGAATAAATTGCGAATATCACTGTGCAAAAAGTCCATATTTGTGTCGTAGTAGGCTTTTGTGCTGTTTAATGTACGCCAATATCCCTCATGGCGGTAGCCGTAAATCCGTAGCCGCTTGCGATAACGCATGAAAATATCCTGTGCTAAATCGTACCGACCTTCAGCACTTATCGATTTTAGCAAATCAATCAGCAACGTACGAGAAATCACATACAATCCCAACGAGATAAATTTTGATTGCGGTTCAAGTGGCTTTTCTTCAAAATCAAGCACACGGTCGTTTTCGTCCATATCCATAACGCCGTATTGCCGTAAATCCTCATTTTTTGGAGCAGGTACATACGCAATCGTAATTTCTGCATCTTTGTCAACGTGATATTTGATAAGTTGACCGTAATCAATTTTATGAATGCTGTTGCCAGAGGCAATGACAACGTACGGTTCGTTACTGCGTTCCAAATACGTGATGTTTTGGTAGATAGAATCAGCCGTTCCGCGGAACCAATAAGAATTATCATCCGATAAATACGGCGAAAACACAAACAAGCCGCCTTGCTTGCGTCCCAAATCCCACCATTTTGAGGAAGACAAATGGTCGTGCAACGAGCGTGAATTATATTGCGTGATAACGGCGACTTTGTTAATTCCCGAGTGAGTCATGTTGCTTAACGTGAAATCTATGCAACGATAACAACCACCAACGGGCATTGCAGAGGTTGCACGCGATTCCGTCAACTTGCCAAGCCGTTTGTCGCTACCGCCGCCCGCTAAAATAATACCAATACCTTTCATTATTCTTCCTCCAATCCATAGACGATGCTTTGTCCACTGACAAGCTCGCCGTTGGGATAATCTGTTGCATTGGTTTCGCCGTAAAGCACGCAGTTTTTGCCAATTTTAACGCCATTCGGCACAACGGTAGATTCGCCCAAAACAGTAATTCCAGAATCGTAAATGTGCGGTTTAAGTTCATTTTTCACGTTTTCGCCAATTCCCATTGTAACGCCCTCGCCAATTATGCAAGAACTATCAATAATGCAACGTTCGATGGTGGTATTTTTGCCGATAACGCACTTGTCCATTATGATAGAATCGGTAACAACAGCACCTTCGCCAATAATAACCTCTGGACCGATAACGGAATTTTTAACCGTACCAAAAACCTCACAACCTTCAGAAACAAGACTTGTCGTGATTTCAGAGTTTGGGCCCGAGTACAACGGCGGTTGATGATCGCTGTCAGTATAAATTTTCCAAAAATCTTCATAAAGGTTAAATTCTGGGACAGTTTGAATTAAATCCATGTTAGCAAGCCAATAAGATTCAATCGTGCCAACATCTTTCCAATATTGGTTAAAACGGTGGGCAAACAAGCGTTTTCCCTGGTCAAGCAATGTTGGGATAATGTGCTTGCCAAAATCACTATCAGGGTGGACAAGCGAATCCGCCTCAAGAGCGGCTTTCAACAAGTCCCAATTAAAGATATAAATTCCCATGGAAGCAAGGTTGCTTTTGGGATTTTTAGGTTTTTCTTCGAACTCATAAATTTTGCTGGATTCATCGGCGTTCATAATTCCCATACGAGAAGCCTCATCTAAAGGCACTTCTTGAACGGCGACAGTAACATCGGCGTTATTTTTTTTGTGAAAATGTAGCATTTCGGAATAATCCATTTTATAAATGTGGTCGCCGCCCAGGATTAGGACGTATTCAGGGTTAAAAGCGTCAATATAGCTAACATTTTGGAAAATAGCGTTAGCCGTGCCGGAATAAAATTCGCCGTGATCGCTTTTCAAGTGGGGAGCTAAAATTGTAACTCCGCCGTTACGTCTGTCCATATCCCAAGGGATACCAATACCAATATGTTGGTTTAGTTGTAATGGCAGATATTGAGTAAGCACTCCAAGAGTGTCAACACCAGAATTTATGCAGTTGCTCATAGCAAAGTCGATAATTCTGTATTTTCCGCCAAAAGAAAGGGCTGGTTTTGCCTTTGTAGCGGTCAAAACTCCAAGCCTGCTCCCCTGGCCACCAGCCAAGAGCATTGCAATCGTTTCTTTCTTACGCATACCAATCACCTCCGCGTTTAATATTTTCATTATAGCATAGTTTTTTTGGAGTGTAAATATTTTTTTGACGATTTTAATCAAAATTTTACTTTATTTTTATGAAAAAGAAAATAATCTTGTCAAGGGTAATTTTTTAATGGGAATTTGCAAAATTTTGTGCTTTTTTAGAATAAAAATATAAATATAAAAATATTGTTGCAATGGTAATTGCAAAATTGGAAATATTTTGGGATTTGGGAATATTTTTGATTTGGAAATATTTTTGATTTAGAAATATTGTTGATTTGGAAATATTGTTGATTTGGAAATATTGTTGCTTTGGAAATATTGTTGATTTGGAAATATTGTTTGGCAACATTTTTGATTTGGCAATATTTTTGATTTGGAAAAATTGTTTGTTTGGAAAAATTGCGGATTTGAAAAGAACGGGCGGATAATATCCGCCCCTACGTTTTAACAAATGCAAATTTTTAGTCAACCGTACGTTGCCCAACTGACATTCCCAACAAAACTCCGTCAACATCAAAAATTTCCACTAAAATAAACTCGCTGTTAGCAAATAGCAAATCGTTGCTATTAGAAAGGCTAAATTCGACAGGCGGTAAAATGCCCACAAGTTCGGCTGTATTGCCTGTTAGTGGTTCTGTATTTTGCGTATTTTCATTGGTCAACCAAGTAATTCGATAAATAAATTCGCTATCGCCGCCAGTAATATTAGAAATGTCAACGCCAGCTTGCAAATTAGTTGCTAAAGTAGCCGCTTGCCCTTGTGCAACCCGCCTATTTATCGCAATCGTATGATTAGCCTGTGCTTGCATTATAGCAGGAAATATCGGCAACATAATAATCGTCAAAATTGCCATTGCCACCAAAATTTCAACATACGAAAATCCGCCGTTATTTTTGCTATTTTTAAGTGATTTTTGCGTTTTTTGCAATTCATTTAACATTGCCAATTTTCCCCTATTTTCAACAATTTCAAATTTCCAATTCCCAAAAAGGACGAACGGCAAAATCGCCAAAGTTCGCCCTTTTTCAGCATTTTCCTATTACAATTACTTCACTTCCAAAGCAGAATCAAACGCAACATTAGATTTATCAAAATTGATTTTGCGGACAAACTCGCAAGCCTCGGTTGCACCAAAAACTCTGTCCATACCCGAATCTTCCCATTCAACGGAAAGCGGCCCAGTATAGCCCACTTGATTAAGTTCCCGAATAATTGCATCAAAGTCAACATTGCCGTGTCCCAGCGAAACGAAATTCCAACCACGGCGCGTATCGCCAAAAGTTAAATGTGAGCCTAAAATGCCGTTTCGTCCGTCCAAATTCAGCTTTACATCTTTCATATGCACGTGATATATTTTGTGCGCGAAATCTCTTGCGAAAACGGCGGGATCCATCATGTTCCACAACAAATGGCTGGGGTCAAAATTTAGCCCCAAAGTTGGTCTATCTTTGAAAACTTCGAACAACTTTTTGGTGCTCCAATAATCAAACGCAATCTCCGTGGGATGCACTTCCAAAGCGAAACGTACGCCCATCTCGTCAAATACGTCAAATATCGGATTCCACAGTTCGGCTATTTTGTTAAAGCCGTCTTCGACCATTTGCTCGGTTGTTTGCGGGAACGAGTACCAATATTTCCAAATTGGACTGCCCATAAAGCCCGTTACAACCTTTACGCCCATTGCTTTTGCGGCACGCGCCGTTTGTTTGCACTGCTCAATCGCCCAATCTCGAATGCCGTCAGGATTTCCGTGCAAATGTGCTGGAGCAAAGCCGTCAAGCCGCTCGTCCCACAAATCGCCCACACACTGCCCTGGCAAATGGCAACTTATCGCAAAACATTGCAACCCATTTTTTGCCAACGTGTCTTTTCTACCCTTCAAATACTCGGCATCTTCCACCGCCTTGAAAACGTCCAAATGGTCGCCCCAAGTACACAACTCCATTCCGTCATATCCCATAGATGCCACCAACTTACAAGCATCCTCAAACGGTAAATCTGCCCACTGCCCAGTAAACAAAGTTACAGGTCTTGCCATTTTAATCACTCCTAAACATGAAAACCTTGGGGCGCTGCCCCCCGCCTGCCGGCGGGCAGGCAAACCCCGCAAGGAGCGCTGCCCCTCCCGCCTGCCGGCGGGCAGG
>WRKG01000243.1 GCA_009778185.1 Bacillota bacterium | reverse complement strand
TTTGGGTCATACTGGCTCGGATGGCTCTAATGTAAGAGAGAGAGTGCTACGGCACGGTTGGCCAGGTTGGGAAGTTCAACTTAGTGAAACTTTAGCGGCTGGCAGTGATGTTCCTGCGATAACTGTACAGGATTGGATGGATTCTGAAGGACACAGAGGAATTTTGTTAGACCCAGTTTACACATTAGTGGGAGTTGGCTTTGTGAACTCTCCTGGTCCTGGGCAATTTTTCAGCCTTGGAACAGTTGCGGTATTTTCAAGTACACCACCTGCTAGAAGTTTAGATATAATGCCAATAAACTTGCCTGTTCTTCCTGTACCTGAAGAATTGCCAACAGTTGAGGAGGATTCCGAGGTTGACGAAATCGAAGTTGACGAAGTTGACGAAACTTCCGAAATCAAAGAACCTACAACTGAAATCGAAGTTGACGACAAAACAGAAGAAGTAGTAGAAGAAGAAAAAGTAAACGAAACAGAAGAAATCGAAGTTGACGAAGTAGAAGAAATCCCCGAAATAGCCGAACCAACAGAAGAACCTGCTAAAATCGAAGAAATGCCAAAATTGGAAGAGGTGGAAATCTCGCCAGAGCCAAATTTAGAAATAGAATAATAGAATAATTTAGCAATCGTATGGGCGGATCCGCCTGCTGGACGGGCAGGTAATATCCGCCCATTTTTTATCACAATCTTTTTACCATATCCGAAAATAATTTCGCAAAAATTAACTAAAATATTACCAAAAATAACTGTAAAAAATACAAAAAATTTTCGTAAATTTTTTTATATTTTTTTGTTGCAATATTTTTGTAATAATGTTATAGTAGTTCTACTATCAATTTTGCACAAGTTTTAGTGCAATTTGGCTACTTTTGTAGTAAAAATTTTATTTAGAAAGGGGATTAGCAGTAATGTTGACCAAAACAGTTCCTAAATCCAACAGAGGAGTTAGAGGATTTTTATATGAGATGCAAAAAAACTGGGTATATTATATGATGGCTCTTCCTGCATTGTTGGTTGTGTTTCTTGTAAATTATCTGCCGTATCCAGGCATGATAATAGCGTTTCAAGATTTTCACTTTATTCGAGGTATGTGGGGTAGCGACTTTGTAGGGCTTGACAATTTTCGATTTTTCTTCCAAAGTGTGGTATTTTTCCGCACAACATTTAATACACTGTTTATAAACATTAGTACAATTTTCTTTGTAACATTAACCTCTGTAATAATAGCGATTGTGTTGAACGAAATTCGCAAAAAAATGGCGGTTCGTTTTTACCAAAACGCAATATTTTTTCCACACTTTTTGTCTGCCGTTGTAATAGGACATTTGCTTATCCACGTACTTTTTCCAACCCAAAGCGGCGTTGTAAACGGAATAATAACAGCTCTCGGTTTTGCGCCTGTTCCTTGGCTACTTACGCCCGAACCTTGGCTTGCGTTTGTGGTTATTACTAATGTTTGGCGCGGAATGGGCTTTACATCTATAGTTTACCTTGCGACAATATCTGGTATTGACGAAGAAATGTTCGAAGCCGCCGATTTGGACGGTGCAGGACGGTTACAACGCATTTGGTTTATAACAATTCCTATGCTTATTCCTGCAATTTGCATGATGGTTTTACTTTCTATCGGTACAATACTTTTTGGAGATTTTGGTTTGTTGCGCTCGATAATCGATGGGCCACCTAATAATCCTATGTTGTTGCCGCGCCTTGACATCATCGAAACATTCGTATTTAGAGCAATTCGCGAAACAGTTGACTTTGGCACAGCCGCCGCTATCGGGCTTTACCAATCGGTTGTTGGGTTTATCATGGTTGTTGCCGCTAACTGGGTTGCAAAACGTTTCGATTCAAGTTACGGATTATTTTAAGGAGGGCGAAAAATGGCTATCAAAAGAAGTTTTGGCGAAAATTTAGGACAGGTTTTAATGCACTTTTTTATGGCGTTGCTTGCTATTTCGGCATTATATCCTGTTGTGCTTGTTTTCATGGTATCAATTTCTAGTGAGGCAAGCGTTGCAACGCAAGGTATTCGGTTAATTCCAACAGAATTTTCGTTTTCTGCATACCAGTTGGTTTTTGCTACTCCAACAATGTGGCAAGCCTATCTTGTTACAATTTCAGTTACAGCAATCGGAACTACGCTTTCGTTGTTAATCTGCTCGATGGCAGGTTGGGCGGCAAGCATAGAATCCGTTAAATATCGCAATGTAATGGCTATGTTCTTTTATATTCCCATAGTTTTTAGACCTGGCTTGTTGCCTTGGTTTATGGTTATTACTCAAACTTTGGGGCTACGCGACAGCTTTTGGGCGTTAATTATACCTACACTAGTTACGCCTTTTAACCTGTTCTTACTACGCAACTATTTTCGTACAATACCGCCATCGCTAGTGGAATCCGCTCAAATTGACGGTGCGCCTGTTCCTCGGATATTTTTGCAAATTGTGCTACCTCTCGCAAAACCTATCCTCGCAACGTGTGCGCTCTTCATTAGCCTTGGCTACTGGAACGGTTGGACAGAGGCTTTGTGGTTTATTGACAACCCAAACCTCTTCCCATTGCAATATATGCTGTTACGCATACAGCAACAACTTGAACTTATGCGACAATTTGGCATTGTTCAAGGAAATATGCCAACGCAAACTTTCCGCTTGGCAACTATGTTTGTAACCATTGGGCCTATAATACTTGTTTATCCGTTTGTTCAACGTTTCTTCATTAAAGGTATTATGATTGGTGCTGTAAAAGGTTAAAATTTGGGGAAATTTCCCACAAAATACGCAATTTTGGGCGTATTAAAAATTTTAGGAGGATTTTCAAAATGAAAAAGATTTTCTCATTATGTTTATTGATGCTAGTTTTTGCACTGGCAGCTTGTGCAAATGATCCCGCACCTGCAGCAGGTGGCGGAGGTGGCGCTGCTACAGGCGGCGGAACAACCGCTGCAACTGGCGGAGATACCGCCGCAACTGGCGATGTTGTTACATTGCGTGCAGTTTTCCCAGGTGATCCACCAAACGATGAAGCCAACGTATTAGCCGAAGTAAACCGCCGCTTATTAGAAGACGGCTATAATTTCCAAATTAACACCGTTTTTGTACAAGATTATTGGCAAAATATCGCTCTTATGATAGCTGGCGGCGAAATAGTTGACGTTGCTTGGGCACACGAAAGTACAATCGCCGATTTGCGCGGTCGTGGCGTGTATCAACCTATCGATGAATACGTTGACCAATATGCACCAAATATAATGGCTAAAATGCCCGATTTCGTTCGTATGCAAGGTTCGGTTGACGGCAGATTGTACGCTATTCCTCGCATGATTCCAATGGCTCAATATAACTGGCTTTGGAACATTCGTGGCGATTTGCGCGAAGCTTGGGGCGTTCCAGAAATTCGCACCCTCGAAGACCTTGAAGTTTACTTGCAACGTGCTTTGGACGAAGGAATGACTCCAACTGCTGATCACCAAGGTCGTCCGCTTTATCCTGTTTTTGCCCAATTTTTCTTCCCAATGGGAGATAACGGGCGGTATCCATTATTTGTAGATCCTAACGATTCCTCTGCAACTGTGCAATCTTTCTTTGAATCGGAAAACTGGATGAATTTGGTTCGCAATCAACGCCGCTGGCGCGAAATCGGCTTTATTGCTGAAGATGAATCTCACTTTGGCGGAAATGCCAACGAAGGTTTCCTTTTTGGAGCAGTTGCTGCTGTTCCATCTAACACAAATTCTATCTTCGAACGCATTGACTCTCTTGTAAACAATATTCCTGGTGCGTGGATTGAATCCATTATGCTTAACCCAGAACGCCGCTATGTTTTCCAAGGTGGCGATAATATGCTAGCAGTTGGCTCGACAAGTAGCAACGTACGCGAGGCTGTCCAATTTATGGATTGGATTCGTGCAAGCCACGAAAATTACGACCTTTGGAGCCACGGCATTGAGGGCGTAAACTACAATTTGAACGCCGCAGGTGCAATCAGCTTTGAAGGAATCGATGCCAATATGGTATACAATCCTCGTACCTGGATGTGGAACGATATGGATTTAGCAAGATTCTCTGCAAACGTTAGCCAAGAAATGATTGACTACAAAATCCATTGGGATGACGGTGCAATAGTTACTCCGTTCGTAGGCTTTACTATCGACCAAAGTGGCTTTGCATCCGAATTTGCTCAAGTTTTGGCTGTTACGGACGAATATTTCAGCATTCTTGTTGCTGGTATGGCTCCAAACTATGAAGCCGTAAACGAAGAGTTTATCACGCAACTTTACGCCGCTGGTCTGCAAACCGTTATTGACAACATTCAAGCACAATTAAACGATTTTTTGAACTAAACTAAATAAATTGGGCGGTCTGTTTTATAAGAGAAATCGAATAGGACGACCGCCCTCTATTTTGAAAGGTTGACAAAACTATGTTACAAAACCCACAAAATTTAATGGATAACTTTAGAAGTAAATCCACAAAAGCGACGTTTCCTAAATATGTAACCGCCAGCGAGCGAGTTAAGTTAATCGGAACAATTAACGGGCGATTTCCCGATTTTGGACATCACGATGAGCGAGAAATGGGTGGACTTTGGTTGCATCCCATAAAATTATTGGACGGCTTTTGGTTGCGATTACACGAAACCGAAAAAATTAACACGTGGATTATCGCCGACGAATACGAGGTTTTACCGTGGTGCAATAAATTTCACTACAACGTAAATTTGGGACACAGCCAAATAAACATTACACAACAGCAATTTTGCCCAGAAGAGGCAAATGGAATTTATATATCATATACGTTCAAAAACCTCAAAAACAAGCCGTTTTTTGCAAATGTAGAATTTTTGGCACGTACAGATTTGCGTCCTGTTTGGTTTGCAAGCGTTAGCAAAAACGGCAGGGATTATCTCGCAAAAGAGGAAAACGGCACATTTACTGTGCAAGCCGAAAAAAATGACTGGTTCGTTAAAATTGGAGCAAGCCAAAACGCCGAAAAATACGCAATCGGCAATCATTTTGGTCCAGAAATAACTGACGGCGACGGATTAAGCGTAAGTTTACACTACAAAATAGAGTTGAATCCCAACGAAGAGCAAACTTTAACCTTTTTTATAGCGGGATCAGCGGAATCTTTGGCGGACTGCGAAACGCAATACAAAAACCTTGCGGAAAATATGTCCACCTACAAAACTACCAAAATTGACCGTTACAACAAAATTTTGAACACAAGCCGCTTGGATTTTGACACAAATTCCGAAAAATTCGCAAATTTCACAAACGCATACGATTGGCTAAAAATAAATACAGATTGGCTTATAGTGAACGCTGGCAAGCACGGTCGAGCATTATCGGCAGGAATCCCAGAATATATTTGGTGGTTTGGTTGCGATAATTGTTATTCTATTCAAGGATTGCTTGCTATTGGCGAGTTTGCTCTTGCAAAAGATACATTACAGCTGATTTTGGATTATTCGATGAAATACAACGGCGATGGTTCGTTTGTTCACGAAATCAACACAAATGGCGATTGTGCCAACCGTGGAAATACACAAGAGACATCTCATTTTATGGTTGCGGCTTGGTTATATTATGAGTGGACAGGCGATAAATTATTTTTGCAAAATGCTTTTGATTATCTCACAAAAGGGATGGATTGGCTGCAACAGCAAAATACAGGCGAAGATGGCTTTCCTAGCGGATACGGAATTACCGAAATTGAGGGACTTAACTCAAAATTGATTGATACTGCCGTTTATACGGCGGTTGCATACGAAAATTATGCTCAAATGTGCCAACTTTTGCAAAAAAATACGGAAAATATTTCTTATTTTGTCAACCTTGCAAACAAGCTGAAAGCTAATATAAACAGCCTGTTATGGAATGCCGAAGAAGGGCTATTTTGCGATGCTCTCACGAATGGCAAGCCGCAACTGGATTGCAACTGGGTAATTAACGTTCCCATGGAAATGGGATTATCTGACGAAGAAAAAGCCCACATTGCACTAAAAACCATGAACACGCCAAAATTTATCGGTCAATGGGGAATGTACTTAAGCGGAACAAATCACACGCACACAATGACGATAAACACAGCTGTAATGGCGGCGGCACAGGCTCGGTACGGCTATCCCGATATTGCGTTGGATTTGCTTGAACGCACTTTCAGCACTTTGGACAAAACTTCTCCTGGCTGTTTTGCGGAAATGTCCCCAGATTACGGCTGTTTTGTGCAGGCTTGGACAATTTATATTGCAATGGTTATCACAAAATATTTATGGGGCATTCAACCAAAATCCACGGAAAACGGCATAGAAATCACGATAAATCCAAATTTGCCCACCGAATGGCAAAAGTTGGAAAAATGTCAACTGGCAAATGTGCCAATTTTCGACGGCACAATAACAATCTCGCACCAAAACGGCAATTATGAAATTTTATCAACAGCAAATTGTCCAGTAAACTTCAAAAAAGCAACGGGCGAATTTGTGGCTATTCCAAGCGGAAAAGTTACTGTTTGCCAAAAATAAAAAATTTCAAAGGTTAAAAATTTTGCTTGTTAAAACGTAGGGGCGGATATTATCCGCCCGCATGGCTAAACTGCGGTGGTTTTTAATCTTTTGCATTATAAGAAATTGTTGCAAAAGACAATTTTCAACCCTTTGCATTGAACGGAACTGTTGCAAAAGATAATCGTAAATATTTTGTATATTGCAAAATGTTGACATATTGCGAATTTGAAAAAACGGGCGGATAATATCCGCCCCTACGTTTACGATAATTTTCAATCCTCTGCATGGAACGGAAATTTTGCAAAATATTAACATATTGAACATTTGAAAATAACCAAAAAATATTTCCCAGTTCCAAAAATCACAAATTTTTGGAACTTTTTAATTTGAAATTTTTGCAAAAATTTGTTAAAATATTAGAAAGTTTAATAGAAATTAGGAAGGAAATTTTATGTATTTAGTCAACACAAAACAGATAAAAGCGATAGAGAATCACGCTATTAAGCAAATGGATATTCCTTCTTTGTTGCTAATGGAAAATGCCGCCGTGCAAACGGTTAAGCATATCACAAAATTATTAAACGGCAAAAAAAGAGTTGCGGTTGTTTGCGGATACGGTCATAACGGCGGCGATGGCTGTGCTATTGCGCGGCTGTTGCATTCGCAAGGGCTGTCGGTTCGAGTAATTTTTGTGGGTAACAAAAGCCAGCAAACCGATACAATGGACGAACCTGAAGATTTTCCACCTACCAAAAATTTGGGAAAAGGAATCTTCAAAGACACGTTCATAAACCAAAATATTGTTGAAAAAATGGGCTTGGTAACGCAATCGTTGCAAGAGGCATTACTTTACGCCGATGTTATTGTAGATGCAATTTATGGAACGGGCTTAAAAGGTGCAGTAACTGGGGCATCTGTGCAAGCCATAAATTACATTAACTCGCAAAAAGTGCCTATTGTTGCGGTGGATATTCCTTCGGGAGTTGAAGCAGATACAGGCAATGTTGGCACGGTTGCGGTGCAAGCGGACATTACCGTAACTTTTGGTTTTGCCAAAATTGGACTTATGTTGTTCCCAGGTGCTATTTATGCAGGAAAAATCGAGGTTGAAAATATATCTATTCCACAGGAATCAATTTCGTTTGATTCGCCAGTTTTAGAAGTTGTGGATGACATAAAATCGCTGTTGCCAATGCGGCACGTTCGCTCTCACAAAGGCACTTACGGCAGAATTTGCGTTTTGGCTGGCTCTGCAAATATGCCTGGTGCGGCGGTTTTGGCTTGCAAAGCCACTTACAAAGCAGGTGCAGGGCTTGTTAATGCTTGCGTTGTCCCAGAAGTTGCCAACGTTATAAAAAACAATGCTCACGAAGTAATTTTAACGGTTGTTCCCGACAAAAACGGCGAATATTTTGATTTTGAATCCACAAAAAAATCTTTGGAGCAAGCTAAAGTTATAATTTTAGGGCCTGGAATCGGCAGAAGTAGCCACGTTAAAAATTTTGTTTACCAAGTAATAAATTTCGCAAAGCTAAACAACAAGCCGCTAGTTTTGGATGCAGATGCACTTGTCGCAGTTGCAGACAATTTGGCTATTTTGAAAAATATGCAAGCACCGTGCATAATAACTCCGCATCCTGGCGAAATGTCAATATTGACAGGATATTCCGTGCCGCAAATACTGGAAAATTTGCTAGGTTTTGCACAAGATTTTGCACAAAAAAACGGAGTAATAACCGTCTTAAAAGATGCTCGCACAATAATAGCACACAGCAGCGGGCGCACATTTATCAACCTAACGGGAAGTCCTGCAATGGCAAAAGCTGGCAGTGGCGATGTTTTAACAGGAATAATCGGCGCATTTATAGCCCAAAATTTGGATACCTATTTAGAAACGGTTGCGGCTGTATATATTCACGGCAAAGCTGGCGAAATTGCCGCCGAAACAATGTCCGATTACAGCGTAAACGCTACAAATCTTATTGATTGCGTGGGTTCTGCAATATTGCAAGCAAATATGTAAATAAATTTATTTTTGCCGAAACTCTCTAAAAAAATTTTGCATTAAATCGGTGCATTCCTGTTGCAAAACGCCCGAAATTATATCGACTTGATGATTAAAATATGGATTATCCAATAAATTTATTATCGAACCTGCACAACCAGCTTTCGGACTAGCGGCTGCATAAACCAACGTGGGGATTCTTGCCTGTAAAATTGCACCTGCACACATAGCACACGGTTCAACGGTTACATATAGGCAACATTCCTCTAATCGCCAATCGTTGATATATTTGCAAGCGGCATCTATTGCTAATATTTCCGCATGATACAGCACGTTTTTTTTGGCGGTACGCAAATTAAACGCTCTTGCAATTATTTTTTGCTGGTGGACAATTACGCAACCGATAGGAACTTCATTGATTTTGTAGGCTTTTAACGCCTCGTTGTACGCCTCTTGCATATAAAATAAATTATCCATAAAAACACCCTTACTTTTTTTTAATATATGTGCTATAATAACATGAAATTTAATTTATTAACAGAGTTAGGAGGAACAGTTTTGGAAAGTTTTAGTATTGTAAAAAGAGGGTACAATCCCCAAGAAGTTGACGAATATATTGAAACTTTGGAAAATGTAATTAAAAGCTATAAAGATAAAGATAACGCAATAAAAAACGCAATAATAAGCGCGCAAGTGGCTGCTGATAATATTCTCCAAAATACTCATATGGAAATTTCTGACTATAAGGCAACTACGCTACATCTTCTTAAAAGCATTTACGACTCGATTGATGTGCAACGCTCCAGACTACAAGAGTTTAAGAACGAGTATACCGAGATGCTTAATAAATATCTTCATACATTTGAATCCGCCGATATGGAAGATGTTTCTAAACATATAGACGAGCTAGAAAGATTTTTGCGTGATACAACCTCTTCTATTAGCACAAATTCCGACTAACTGGTAAAATTTGGCAAAATAGGCAAAATAAAAATTTTGGCAAAAAATAAAAAATTTTTTTATTTTTGCTAAAGTTTAATTAACAATATGCCGAAATAAATTTAAGAGCCTAATAGGCTAAAATAAAATGAAATTGTAGGAGGTTTTCAAATGTCATTTACAAATAGAAACCGCTTTACGGGTATGTCTGGATTAGATGTAAACGATATGGTAACGCAACTTATGCGAGCCCACTCGATGCGCCTTGACAGATTAACCCAAAACAGAGAAATTTTTGTTTGGCAACAAGAAATGGTACGCGGCATAGCAGACAATATGCGGGCGTTACAAGGCAGAGTTTTGGCAAATACTGGTCCTAATGTTGGACAAAGCGTTATGTCTCGCAATAACTTTAACGTTGTTACTGGCTCTGTTTCCAACAACGGAGTAACCGTACCCGGCGTAAACATAAGAGGAACAGGTAGCGGCACAACTACAGGTAATCGTAGCATTCAAATACATCAAGCAGCCCGCGGCGATTCCTTTAGAGGTGCAACTACTCATAACCAACAAGCTATTGTTGGCAGTCGTCCAGGCGGACTTGATTTTGATGCTTTAGTAAACAATTTTAGAGATCCCGCTGACGGTAGCTTTAGAGAGGCTTCCATGGTTGTGCAGTTGAATATGGGTCGTACTGCAACCTTTGTTGTAGACGAAGATATGTACAACAGAGTTACGGCATCGGCAAACCCAAGCCAAGCCTTTCTAAACGAGATTAACGACTTTTTAGGGGCTAATTTTGGCGACGATACAAGACCAAACGCACCAGCCAATTCAACGGCGGACCCCAACTTGGCATATCGGCACGCTTGGGCAGAACTTGATGCAAACGGCAACATCTCATTTTCTACAAGAGATGGCAACACTTTAGGGTTGGCTAATAATTACTTACCAGAAGGTGTTACAGATGGTATGCTAGAAATGATGGGCATTGACCCTTCAAGAGCAATAACCAGATTTAACCCCAACAACATGAACATGAGCGAATTTTTGGGCAACGGCAACGGTGCATTTGATTTCACTATAAACAACACTCGCTTTGAATTTGACGGAACTTCCTTCAGAGTCAATGGCAATGAAGTTTACGCCGCTGTAACTCCTGGTAACCTTACTGTACAGCAAGTAATAAGCACTGTTAATTCTAGCACTGGTGCAACTTTATCCTTTAATGCGGATTCTGGACGATTTTCGATTGCAAGCAATCAAGTAGGTGCTATGTTGGGTGCTGTAAATTTATCCGAAAACCAAATTGGCGGCGTTGGATTTTTAGATTCCATCGGATTTATGAGCGGTGGTGCTCCATCAACGGATCCTGCGGTTCGCACAAGCCAAGCACAAGATGCCGTTGTAACAATGGACGGACAAACTTTTGTGCGTGATAGCAATAGGTTCACAATAGGCGACATAGAAATAGAGATAATCCCTGGCGTATTTGTAGATCCACCAACACAAGATAGTAACAATGTTGCTATCGATCCACCTACTTTAACATTAAATCTAACCAAAGACACCTCTCGAGTACGCGAAATGATAACAAACTTTATTGCAGAATATAATTCTTTAATAGAGTCGATTAGGGATTTAACAGAAGTAAGACGACCAAGACAATCAGCTAGTGCTGGCGGCGGATTTTTTATGCCACTTACTGACGAACAACGCAGAAGTATGTCTGAAAGAGAAATCGAACTATGGGAAGGTCAAGCTCGCAGAGGTATACTAAACCGTGATAACACGCTCCGCACAATTATGAGCGACTTGCACCGCGAAATAATGAATCCTGTGCAAACTCGTTCGGGCGGCACAATAAACTTGATAGCGGTTGGCATACGCACAGACCGTGATTTGGATAGGTTTGGACGTTTGGAAATTGACGAAGATCGCTTAAATTATTTCCTTGAAAATAATTTAGACGATTTGGAAGATTTATTTGCATCGCAATCTAGTTTGGGATTAAACGATAGAACAGACCGTTCCGAAATACTTCGTCAAGGTGGCGTAGGTCAACGTGTAAACGATATTTTGCGTTGGTCTATGGCAAGTGGCGGTTCGCTTAATGATATGGCTGGTACTACCGCAGCTACCGAACACGCAAACGCATTAAGCCGCCGTATAGCCGCAGAAGACAGGCGTATCGATAACATGATTCGTGATTTGCAACGCCGCGAAGATTTATACTTCCAAAAATTTGCACGATTAGAGGCCGCTATGTTACAATCTAATTCTCAAATGATGTTTATGGAGCAAATGTTCTGGGGTGCATAATAATGGATGCTAAATATACCGATATTTTAACGCAAAAACTGCAAGCCCTAACCACTATATTTGATGCCACAAAACGCATAAAATTTGAATCTACGGGCAGCAGCGAACATATGCTACAAGAAATTGAACGCTTTGCATCTCTTTATGAACAGCGAGCCGAAATTATCGAAAAAATTAAGCTACTAGACGAAAAACTTGCAAAGTACAAAGAAACACCCGCCGATAGCAAGCTAATTGCCAAAATTAAAGAAACCGCTAAGGCAATAGCCGATTTGGACAAAGTGAACATAAAAGTGTCAGAAGAATATAAAGTCTTCCTAAAAGGTGGCTTAAAAAAAGTTCGTGATGGGCGCGATATTAGCATAGCCTACTCGGACGGCGACTCGTGGGCTAACACAGCCGGACACTTTTTTGATAAAGCAAATTAAATTTGTAACCTAAATTAACAAGGAGGTTTTAGCATGGATGCTAATTTACAAACTCTAGGAAACACTGCGAATAATGTTAATATCGCAAATACTACCAATAATGTAGTCGAACCAAGACGACCACAAAATCAAAACACTACACAAAGACCTGTAGAGCAAGTTCCTGCTCAAGATCAGCAGCAGCCTACGGTTACTATGGCAACGCCACCCGCAGAAGTACAGGCAACAATAGCTTTGCCAAACGGTGAGCAATATACCTCTAACGAGGTAACAAACGAATCCATTACCCGTGCTTTAGATACGGTAAATGAGGCTTTAGCACCTTCGCACTTTTCGTTAAACTCTAGCGTTCACGAAGCCACTAATACTATCATGGTTAGTGTGGTTGACACAAACACTAACGAAGTAATACGCGAATTACCACCAGAATCAAGGCTTGATCTGCTAGCTCGCATTAAAGAATTTGCTGGCTTGTTGGTTGATGTAACTAGCTAAATTAAAGTAAAATAATAAGTTGTTAGCACAGGCATTTTTTATACGTTTTGCAAAATGTCTGTGCTAATTTGTAAGGAGTGAATATTATGCCTGCAAATCCATATGAAAAATATCGGGCTGATGCTGTGAATACAGCCACAAAAGAAGAATTAACTCTAATGTTGTTTGACGGTGCTGTAAAATTTTGCAATCAGGCTTTAACTGCAATGGAAACCAAAGATTACGAGAAAACTAACGATATGATACGCCGTGTTCAAAACATAGTTAGAGAGTTTCAAATAACTTTGGATAGAAAATACGAAATATCAGGACAATTAGATCAGTTATACGATTATATGCACAGCCGCCTAATTGAGGCGAACGTAAAAAAAGATTCGATTATTTTAACCGAAATACGTGATCATCTACGTAGCTTGCGCGATACCTGGAAAGAGGCTATGAAACTAGCTAAACAATATCCTATTACAGAAGCAAACCCAACTGGAGATACTTCGGTAGCAGCATAATAAATAGCACCCAACAAAATCTTTTTTGGGTTTTGTTGGGTTGCAAAATTAGGAGCAACAACTGTGTCAAAACTTATTAAATATCTAAAGCCCTATTGGTGGGCTATATTGCTTGTGTTTTTTTTGCTACTGGCGGAAGTTTTGTCGGGGCTTTATTTGCCTACCTTAATGGCAACTATTATTGACAACGGAATTATCCGTGGCGTGGTTGAAAATACTCCGCAAACAAATTACATAATCCAAACTGGCGGACTTATGCTAATTGTAACGTTTATCGGTGGACTTGCCTCGGTTGGCACAGGCTATCTTGCACCGCGCATTTCTGCGGGAGCTGCCCGCGATTTACGCAAGGATTTATTCATAAAAGTGGAATCGTTTTCGCAAATGGAATTTGATACATTTTCCGCATCTTCGCTGATAACTCGCTGTACAAACGATATTACGCAAGTGCAAAATTTGGCAAATATGGCAACCAGAATGCTATTTTTTGCCCCAGTTATGGGCGTTGGTGCGGTTATAATGGCTCTTAATCAATCGGTTGCGATGAGCTGGATTATCGTTTTAGCAATAATTGTAATGTTGGGATTTTTGTTTGCTATTGTGCCAACCGTTATGCCACGCTTTCGCATAATGCAAGGTATGATTGACAAGCTAAACAAAGTCGCACGCGAAACCTTGCACGGACTTATGGTAATTAGAGCGTTCGGCACACAACAGCACGAGAAAGAACGCTTTGACGAAAGCAACAAAGAAATTTTGGATATTAGCCTATTCGTTTCTCGTGTAATGGCGGTGGTTTTTCCTGCGATGATGCTTATTTTGGGCGGTACGCAACTTTTGGTTGTTTGGGTTGGCGCACAACATATAGCGGATTCAGGATTGCAAATTGGCGATATGATGGCGTTTATGCAATACGCCGTCTCGGTTATTTTTGCATTTATGATGTTGTCAATGGTCATTATTATGATTCCGCGGGCGTTGGTTTCTGCCGCACGTATAGCGGAAGTTTTGTCAACCGAACCGATTATCCAAGATCCCGCTACTGCAAAAGAATTTAGTACCGCAACTAATGGCGAAGTTACTTTTGAAAATGTCAGCTTTCGTTATCCCAAAGCGGAAGTTGATGCTGTTTCGGAAATAAGTTTTACCGCCAAATCTGGACAAACTACCGCAATAATTGGTGCTACTGGCGTAGGAAAATCGACAATAGCCCATTTGTTATTGCGATTTTACGATGTTACCAGTGGCAAAATTTTGGTTGACGGCGTGGATGCACGCGAAACATCTCAGCAAAAATGGCGCAAAAAAATTGGATACGTGCCGCAAAAAGGGCAGTTAATAGCGGGAACAATCGAGTACAACATAAAATATGGCAATCCGCAAGCCACCGACGAAGAAATCACAAAGGCGGCGACAATAGCACAAGCAATGCCTTTTATAGAAGAAAACGAAGAAAAAATGCAAGCCGAAATAGGGCAAAAAGGCGGAACAGTCAGTGGCGGACAACGTCAACGGCTTTCCATAGCACGAGCGTTGGCAACTAATCCGCAAATACTAATCTTCGATGACAGTTTTTCTGCGTTGGATTACAAAACCGATGCCCAGTTACGCCAAGCTCTAAAGGAAAATGTTGGCAATGCAACCGTGATAATAATTGCTCAACGAGTAAGCACAATCCGCCACGCCGACCAAATTTTAGTGCTTGACGAAGGCAAAATTGTCGGCAAAGGCACGCACAATCAGCTAATAGACAGCAGCCACGCATATTACGAAATCGCTCTTTCGCAAGATGCTTTGCAATAAAATGCCAATTCACAATAAAAATGACAAGGAGAATTTATGCAACAGTTTTCGATAGAACAGCAACATATAAAAAAATTTATGCAGTATCTTTTTGGCGAAAACAGTTTCAGCGAGTTTAATGTGTCTCATGTGGAGATACATACTTTTGCGACGTTTACGATTGACGGCGAAAAGCCCCAAAAAGAGGGCGAAACCGCCAAAATTTACTGCTCGTGGGACGAGTTGCGTCCGTTTGCTCGCCAAATTATAAAAGGCAACCGACCACAAAAAATGAAATTTGTTTTTGCCCATAATAATCCCACAACCGTGCATAATAAAGCAGGTTCGCTTACGTTACGCATAGATTACGATAACGAAACGCTGATTTGCACAACTGGAATAAGTCAAAAAATTTTTGACATGAAAACCAATAGGGAAATTTTTGAGGATTGGGATAATTGGATGGCGAAATTTTTCGAAAAGTTGGGATATTATAACAAAAATATGTAGACAAAATTTAGAGGGGAATTTTCATGCCAAAAACGCTATATTTAACCGTTCCGTGCTACAAAGAGGAAGAAGTTTTGTCAGAAACCGCCAAAAGGTTGCTTGCGAAATTTACTGATTTAATGGCGGAAAACACAATATCTTCCGCATCAAAAATTGTTTTCATAAACGATGGCTCAAAAGATAAAACCTGGGAAATTATTTGCGAATTACACGCCAGCAATCCTGTTTTTGTGGGAATAAACCTATCTCGCAACAAGGGACATCAAAATGCACTGCTCGCAGGGCTTATTTGGGCAAAAGATAACGCCGATGCAGTAATTTCCATGGATGCCGATTTGCAGGACGACATAAACGCCGTTGACGAAATGTGGGCAAAATTCAACGAGGGTTTTGACGTAGTTTACGGCGTTCGCAGCAAACGCACAACAG
>WRKG01000242.1 GCA_009778185.1 Bacillota bacterium | reverse complement strand
CCCGCCGGCAGGCGGGAGGGCGCGCGCATCCTTGC
The DNA here is from genome assembly GCA_009778185.1 of Bacillota bacterium. GTDB lineage: Bacteria > Bacillota > Clostridia > Lachnospirales > WQUN01 > WRKG01. The sequence continues at coordinate 15,857 of WRKG01000242.1, read as the reverse complement.
GGGGTTTGCCTGCCCGCCGGCAGGCGGGGGGCAGAGCCCCAAGGTTTTGTAATTAGAAAGGTGTGTTGTTATGAAGGCATATTTGGCGTTAGAGACGGGAAGTATATTTGAAGGTGAATATTTTGGAACAGAGGGCGAAGTTGTGGGCGAGCTTGTTTTTACGACTGGAATGACAGGTTATTTGGAAACGTTGACCGATCCCAGCTATCATGGGCAAATTGTTTTGCAAACTTTTCCTCTTATTGGTAACTATGGCGTTATTTCCGCCGATTTTGAAAGGCAAACTATTGGGCCAAAAGCCTATATTGTAAAATATCCTTGCCAAGAACCCTCTAATTTTAGGAACGAGGGCAGTCTTGGTAATTTTTTAAGTCATAAAAATATTGTCGGTATGCACGGCATCGACACTCGTGCGCTTACCAAAATTATCCGTACGCAGGGCGTTATGAACGGCAAAATCCTATCTAATATGCCAACAGAAACCGATTTTGACGAGATAAAAAATTATCAAATAAAAAACGCTATTGCAGAAGTTTCAATAAACAAAGTTGACAAAATTCGTGGCGTTACGCACATTCCTTTGCGGGTTGCGTTGCTTGATTTTGGTGCAAAACGTGGCATTTTAGGGGCTTTGTCCGATAGAGGTTGCGCCGTTTGGTCGTTTCCTTATAACACTTCGTTTGCAAAAATAATGGAGATTAAACCAGACGGAATTATGCTATCTAACGGGCCTGGCGATCCTGCCGACCACGAAAATTTGCCAATAATCGAAACCATTAAACGCTTGCAAGATACCAAAATTCCAATGTTTGGCATTTGCTTGGGACACCAATTATTGGCACTTGCGAACGGTCATAAAACCGAAAAGCTGAAATTTGGACATCGTGGTGCAAATCAACCTGTAAAAGATACTTCAACAGGACGAGTATATATCTCAAGCCAAAATCACGGTTATACTGTCGTTGCGGCAAATCCATCTTTTGTCAACGTAAATGACGGCACTTGCGAGGGCTTGGAATACGATACCGCTTTCTCTGTGCAGTTTCACCCAGAAGGTCGCGGCGGCCCGCTAGATACGACTTTCCTATTTGACAAATTTGTAGAAAGGATGAATAATTATGCCTCTTAATAAGAATATAAAAAAGGCGATGGTTATTGGCTCGGGCCCGATTATCATTGGACAAGCCGCAGAATTTGATTACGCTGGCACGCAAGCCTGCCGAGTTTTGCGCGAAGACGGTATCGAAATTGTGCTTGTCAACTCTAATCCTGCAACAATAATGACCGATAACGACATCGCCGATCACATTTATATTGAACCTCTAAATTTGGCAACCATAAAACGAATTATTTCCAAAGAACGCCCTGATAGTATTTTGTCAGGTTTAGGTGGACAAACTGGTTTAACGCTTTCTATGCAGTTGTCAAAAGAGGGATTTCTCAATCGAATGGGCGTTCAACTTCTCGGTTCGTTGCCCGAAACCATTGACAAAGCGGAAGATAGACAAATTTTCAAAGATACGATGATTGGAATTGGTCAACCTGTTATACCGTCTGTTATTACTACTGGAGTAGAACAATCTGTTGTTTTTGCTAACGAAATTGGTTATCCTGTGATAATTCGCCCTGCGTTTACGCTCGGCGGCACTGGCGGAGGAATCGCCTACAACGAAACGCAACTGCGAGATATTGCAATAAATGGGATTTCTATGTCTCCGATTGGGCAAATTTTGGTGGAAAAATCCATCGCTGGCTGGAAAGAAATTGAATTTGAGGTAATGCGCGACAAAATGGGCAATACCAACATAGTTTGCTCCATGGAAAACCTCGATCCCGTGGGCGTACATACTGGCGACAGTATTGTAATTGCACCCACAATAACGCTCTCCGACAGAGAATTTCAAATGCTCCGCTCTGCATCTCTCAAAATTGTGCAAGCGCTCAAAGTTGAGGGCGGTTGCAACGTGCAACTTGCTCTTAATCCGCATAGTTTCGAGTACGCTGTGATAGAGGTAAATCCGCGAGTTTCGCGTTCGTCTGCGTTGGCAAGCAAAGCGACGGGCTATCCTATCGCAAAAGTTGCTACAAAAATTGCCATTGGTTACACTTTGGACGAAATTGTCAACTCTGTTACTGGCACAACTTACGCCGCTTTTGAGCCAACTTTGGATTACGTTGCTGTAAAATTGCCAAAATGGCCGTTTGATAAATTTATTTACGCCCAAAAGGAACTAGGTACGCAAATGAAGGCAACTGGCGAAGTTATGGCTATTGCCGATAATTTCGAAGAGGCTTTACTTAAAGCCGTGCGTGGCGCAGAATTGGGAATGGAAACTCTCGATTTGCCTCGACTTTTGGATAAATCCATCGAAGATATACGAGAAATGCTGAATACCGTTACCGACCAGCGGATTTTTGTGCTCTATGAAGCAATCAAACGAGGGTTGACAATCGACGAACTCAACGAAATTACCAAAGTTGACCGCTGGTTTTTGAATGGGCTAAAAAATATTTATGATAAATCTCAAAATCCTACAAATGTGGGATTATCCAAAGCCCAAAATTTGAAATACAAAATGGTTGACACTTGCGGCGGCGAATTTGAGGCACGCACTCCATATTTTTACTCTGTTACAAATGCTGAAGAAAACGAAGTTATCCCATTTATTGAGCGAAACGACAGCCCGAAAATTATTGTGCTTGGCAGTGGACCAATCCGCATTGGACAGGGCATCGAGTTTGATTACGCAAGCGTACACTGCGTTTGGACGTTAAAAGAACTGGGATATGAAGTTATCGTTGTCAACAATAATCCCGAAACGGTTTCGACCGATTTTGACACTGGCGACCGTCTTTATTTTGAACCGTTGAATATTGACGATGTTATGTCGATAATTGATGTGGAAAAGCCTGTTGGCGTTATTACTGCGTTTGGCGGAGGTACTGCAATAAAATTGGCGCGTCCTTTGCATGACAATGGCGTAAAAATTATCGGAACGCCCGCCGAAAGCATTGACATCTGCGAAGATAGAGCCAAATTTGACGAACTGCTGGAAAATCTCGGAATAAAACGCCCAAAAGGTCGCACGGTAAAAACGGCGGAAGAAGCCGTTGCCGCCGCACAAGAACTGGATTATCCTGTGCTGTTACGCCCGTCTTATGTTTTAGGTGGACAAAACATGATTATCGCATTCACCGAGGACGATGTCCGCGAATACATGAAAATTATCTTGCGGACAAATCCCGAAAACCCTGTGCTTATCGACCAATATATCAGCGGTTTAGAATTAGAGGTTGACGCAATTTGCGACGGCGAAGATATTCTTATTCCTGGAATTATCGAGCATATCGAAAGAACTGGCGTACATTCTGGCGACAGCATCGCCGTTTATCCCACAATCAACATAAGCGACACAATTTCTTCCGAAATTTTTGTAATTACAAAAAAACTTTGCAACGAGTTGCAAGTTAGAGGGCTTGTCAATATTCAATATGTTTTGCACCAAAAAGAACTTTATGTAATTGAGGTAAATCCTCGTGCATCACGAACAGTGCCGTACATAAGCAAAATAACAGGGATTCCAATGTGCAAGCTGGCGACAAAAACCGCTGTTGGCATGACTTTATCCGAGTTGGGCGTTCCTCCAAGAATCGCTCCTGTTCCTCCGTATTTTGCGGTAAAAGTGCCAGTTTTCTCGTTTGAAAAGCTGGTTGGACTTGACACAATTTTGGGCCCAGAAATGAAATCAACGGGCGAAGTTTTGGGAATCGGCAAAGATTTCCGCGAGGCACTTTATAAAGGGCTTGCGGCGGCTGGTTACAAGCTAAAACGCGACGGCGGCGTTTTAATCACCGTCAAAGACGAGGACAAAATGGAGATTATCCCACTAATAGAAAAATTTGTCGCTTTGGGCTTTGAGATATACGCAACCAAAGGCACGGCTGAAGTGCTGACAAAACGGGCTTTCTCCAATATAAAAACCGTTTCTAAAATTGCGTTAAACGACAAGGATAATACCGCAACTTTGCTAGAAAGTGGCGTTATTAGCTATGTTGTCTGCACATCTTCAAAAGGGCGCGATCCCGCATTGGATGAAGTAAAAATGCGCAGAAAAGCCTGTGCTTTGGGAATCCCATGCTTAACGTCCATTGACACGGCTAATGCACTTGCTGATAGCTTGCTTTCGGGCTACAATCTGCACAATATGGAACTTATGGACATCAACAACTTGCGGACAAGCCGTTTGCGGTTGCCGTTCACAAAAATGCACAGTTGCCGCAACGATTATATTTATATAAATTGCTTTGAAACGGATATAGAATCGCCCGAATCGTTGCCAATTCTGCTTTCTGACCGCCAAACTGGAATCGGCGCATCTGGCGTTGTTTTAATATTGCCGTCCGAAGTTGCGGATGCAAAAATGCGAATTTTCAATCACAGCGGACAAGAAGGCGGCTTGCACGGCAACGCAATTAGGTGCGTGGCAAAATATTTGTGCGACAACTGGATGGCAAAAGGTCCAAAAATAAAAATCGAAACTGATTCCGATATAAAGGAAGTAATTGTGTCAACCAGCCACGGTTTAGTGGTTTCGGCAACCGTAAATATGGGAAATGTAATTTACGGGTCTAGCAAAAATATTTTGGATTACACTTTACATTTGGGAACGTTGGGCGTATCTTTTGCGGTAGTTTTTTGCGAAGATTTAGACCATTTCGACACAATAACAGTTGGCAACCACATTATGGAACAAAAAATTGGCAGAGATTATCTCGTTTTTACGGAAGTTGCCGACCGCAATCATTTGAAATTAAAAATTTGCGACAACAACTGTAATAATTCTTCCGAAACGCCGATGGACGGCGAAATTCAGGCAAATGCCGCTTGCGTTGCCGCAATGATTGCCACAACTTTGGAGCATTGCGACAAAAACGAAGATATTAAAATTCAGTTAGTTGCTGGCGAGTTGATTATCAACTGCACAGAAAACGCCGTTTTTATGACTGGCGATTGTGCAAAAGTATTTGACGGAGTAGTTGAGGTATGAGGCATATATTTATAACAGGCGGCGTTTGCTCTGGGTTGGGCAAAGGAATAACAGCCGCCGCTTTGGGGCGTTTGCTTAAGCAACGCGGAATAAAAGTATCGGCGCAAAAATTAGACCCTTACATGAACGTAGATCCTGGAACAATGAGCCCTTTTCAGCACGGCGAAGTTTTTGTTACTGACGACGGCGCAGAAACCGACCTCGATTTGGGACATTACGAGCGTTTTATGGACGAAAGTTTGTCCAAACACAGCACTTTAACTTCTGGGCAGGTTTATTCTCGTGTACTTGCAAAAGAGCGAGCTGGTGGCTATTTGGGCGGAACTGTCCAGGTTATCCCCCACGTAACCGAAGAGATAAAAAATTTTATTTACAACTACAAAACGGATGTTGACGTTCTTATAACCGAAATAGGCGGCACAATCGGCGACATCGAAAGTCAACCGTTTTTGGAGGCTATTCGCCAAATTGGCTTGGAAAAGGAAAAAGAATGCTTGTTTATCCATGTAACGCTTGTTCCTTATTTGAAAGCATCTGGCGAGCATAAATCGAAACCAACGCAGCATTCCGTCAAAGAATTGCGTGCTTTGGGAATAACTCCCGATATTATCGTAACTCGTGCAGACGAGCCGATTAGCGATGATGTAAAAACAAAAATTGCGTTATTTTCCAATATAAAATGTAATTGCGTGATTGAAAATATAACGTTGCCGTCGCTGTACGAAACGCCGTTAATGCTGAACGAAGAAGGTTTTGACGATGTTGTTTGCGAAAAGCTAAATTTATCCGCAAGCAAGCCAGATTTATCCGAATGGCGAAATATGATTGCGTTATCCAAGCAAGTAAACAGCCGTAATATCACGTTAAATGTCGCAATAGTGGGAAAATACGTCAGTTGCCGAGATGCGTATTTGTCCATTGTAGAATCTCTCAATCATGCAGGATTTGCCAGCGGTGCGAAAGTCAATATAATTTGGGTTGACAGCGAAAATATGCAGCTTGATTCAGCAATTTTTGGTGGCGTTGATGCAATAGTCGTACCTGGAGGATTTGGCGATCGCGGAATTACGGGCAAAATATTTGCTTGCAAATTTGCACGAGAAAATAAAATCCCATTTTTGGGCATTTGTTTAGGAATGCAAGTTGCCGTTATCGAGTTTGCGTTAAACGTGTGCAACTTGATTGGTGCGGATTCTGCGGAGTTTACCGAATCTACGCCGCATCCGATAATTCACACAATGCCAGGGCAGGAAAATTTGCTTGGCAGCGGCGGCACAATGCGGCTTGGAGCGTATCCGTGCAATTTGACGGACGGCTCTTTGTTGCGTAAATTGTACGGTTTGCCGCAAATTAGCGAACGTCATCGTCATCGCTACGAACTCAACAACAGCTACCGAGAAATTTTAACAACCAACGGAATGCTAATCTCGGGAAATTCGCCAGACAACACGCTCGCGGAAGCCATTGAACTGCAAAATCATCCTTATTTTGTGGGCGTGCAGTATCATCCCGAATTTAAGAGCCGTCCAAACAAGCCGCATCCGCTATTTTTGGGGCTTTTGGAGAAAGCGATAAATCATTAAACCGTTGTTGACTTGTTGAGAGGAGGTTTTTTTGTGGAAGTTATACAAATGGGCTGGACTTCTAGGGAACACACCAATATCAGCGAATATTTGACTAACGAGATATTTAGCAAAGTTAGAAAATATATATCCAGCGGCACGGGATTTTTCTCGTCGGGATCAACTCGATTAGTGCATTATGGCGAAAAGTTCAGTCATTTGGCTACTTTGGTAGATTTAGCTAAATTTGACATTGACGATATTGGCTATTTATCTTCGGTTGAGCCTGATATATTGCTGTTTCAGGCGAATAAATTTGTTGTTAGCGAAAACGGAACGCTTTTTGCAGGATTTCCCGATTTAATCGTTGAAGTTTGGTCAAAATCTAACACAAAAGAAGAACGTGATTGGAAAAAAATGCTGTATTCCTCCTCTCCAATAACGGAACATTGGTATTTGCAACAAAACAGCCGAGTTGTCGAACGTTGGATAGGCAACTCGCAATTATCTAATTTATACGTTGACGAAAAAATGGTAACAAATAATGGGCTTATTTTGGATATTTCGGATATTCCTATGCAGTTTTTTGATTGATAAGTAGTGGAGAAAAATAATAAATATCGGGCAAGTATTACCTGCCCGATATTTATATATCTTCTTTTAATTTATACACAGACAACAAACCGCCTAATGAAAATGTACTTATTTCATGGATAGGTTCATATTGCGGATAATTTGCATAATCTAATTGTATGTTATCCAGTTCATGTTTTTCTATTAACATAAATGGATAACCGCCGTCATTGCCGTTCGTTTCATTGAGATTTTTGTAATTTCCCACGCAAACAATATAATTGGGATATTTTTCCACAATTTCTGTTCGTGTCATGTAAACTGGTTTTTTTATTTCAACCATAATTGTCAACTCCTTTAACATTTTTTATAATTATATTACTTAATTTTGAGATTGTCAAGAAAATTCAATAAAATTCAATAAAATAGAGCCGCCAAAATAAATGAGAAAACGGGCGGATATTACCTGCCCGTCCGGCAGGCGGGTCCGCCCACTATTTTTATTAAGTTGTTTGAAATTATTCAAACGAAACCTTATTTTTCAGCAAATATCGGCAACAAGCAAACAGCAAAACCGCAAACGCTAGCGAAAATGCTGTTGGCACTATTTCTAGCGAGTTGGAAATTATTATATTTATTGTGCCTTCCGTTCGAGTTGAGCGGTCGATTAGTTCTAGTAGCCAAGAATAGCCGATTAGCAAGGCAAAACTAATTGCACCGCTTAACAAATAGCTTAATTTTACCACTACAACAGAGTTTGCCAAAGTTATCATAAAGTACAAAAAAGCTATAAATACCAGTGCATTGACATTAGAATTAAAAATCATAATGACAAAATCTCCAATTTCAAAAAGATTTGGTAAACTTGTCAACAAAATTTCAAAATCTGCCAAAATTAGCCCTGTAATAATCGCAACAAACATCATAAAATTATACCAAATTAAGGCAACTACAATTTTAGATAATATCAATTTTGTGCTATTTATTGGTAATGTGAGAAAAAAATATCCCGAGCTGCTGAAAAAACTTTGCTTGTAAAACCTAAAAATTTGCACAATAGAGCCGATTGCCGCAATAAGCACCGCAACCGAAAATATCACAACAAGTACCAATAAGCTAAACATATTTCCCAAAATGCCGAGACTTGCATCGGCTTCAGACATATTGACCGTTCCAGTCAATCGCATTATTATGGCAACGGCAATTAACAATCCCGCCATTCCAAAAAACATATCTCTGCTAAAAAGCAGGTCGTATTTTAATTGTTTCAAAAACATTTTAATTCTCTCCTGTTCTATCTTCTGGTAATCTTGCGTATGTGTGCGCAAACATTTCTCGGAACAGCTGATCTAGCGAAGTATTTTGCTCTTGTCTAATTTTGTCAACCTCTTCATTGAGAACTATAACGCCGTCTTTTATAAAAATTGCGGTATCTAAAATTGGCTCAATGTCGGCTATAATATGAGTTGACAACAATATTGCACTTTCGCGCGAAAAATTTCCCAAAATTGTCTCAATGATAAAGTCGCGCCCAGCGGGATCTACCGCTCCTATAGGCTCGTCTAGTACAAATAATTTTGCACGGCGGCTCATTACTAAACTTAAACCAGCTTTTTCGCGCATTCCCCTAGATAGCGATTTTATTTTTTTGTTAAGTGGAATTTTCATAGCTTCCAACATATTATTTGCACGGTCGCTTTCAAAATCGGTGTAAAAATCGGCAAAAAGTTTAACGGATTGTCGGACTGTCAACCATGAAGGAATGTGGAATTTATCGGGCAAATAAGAAATCACTGCATTTGTTGCTGAACTCGGCGATTCGCCATTTATATGGGCTGTTCCTGTGTAATCGCTTAATAATCCCATAATAATTTTAATTAAAGTTGTCTTGCCAGAGCCGTTTGGACCAAGCAATCCGACAATTTTACCTGCCGAAATGCTAAAATTTACGTCCTGCAAAGCCGTATTTTTGCCGTACGATTTGGACACATTTTGAATGTCCAAAATTTCAGTTGTATTCTGCATTTTGTGCCTCCTGTATAATTTTTTGAATATATTGCGGAATTTCGGATAATTCCATGCCGTACCGCCGCATAGTTTCGATATACTGCATGGTGGTATTTTTCGGCAAATTTTGCTTTATACCTTCAATTAACTCGTTATCTTGCGTTATTCGCTTGCCAATCGTTCCGTAGCTTATCAAATAACCTTGTTCTGTTAATTTTTCTACCGCTTTCTGCACCGTATTAGGATTTATATTGTACTCGATAGCTAAATCGCGGACGGACGGCAGTTTATCGCCACATTTAAGGTCTTTTCGTGCTATTTTGCTTAAAATATCTTGCATAACCTGCATAAATATTGGCGTTGCGGTATCCATTATTTTGTTGGGACTTCTTTTGTTCGTCATTTTTACCCTCCTGTATTTGTTCAACGTTGTATTAGTATAATAATACAGTGATACAAATTTGTCAAGTGTTTCGAAAAAATTTTTTTACCTGCCTGTCGGTAGACATGGGATTTTCGAAAATTTTAACATTCTCAACATTTCTAAATTTTGGTAAAATCCACCAAAAAAATAAAAATTTTGCGAATATTTTGAATAAAATGAACAATTTATATAATAACAAAATTGTAAACACGTGTTAATAAATCCCAAAAATTACATATTAGATAATCTTGCACAAATTTCAAAAAAAAATTACTAAAAATTTGTTCAAAACTATTGACATATATTTGTAACAATGGTATTATCTTTTTAAGCAAGTGAACACGTGATTATTTTAGGAGGTTGTAATATGAAAATTGAGTTTAGCTATGAATCCAAACGAAGATGGCGCAATCGCCTTTTGTTTGTGCTGTTTGTTACCATTGCCATATTTGTCTACCTAATATATATAAACAGTTTTACCGTGTACGATTTTCGCCATTTAACCGCCACAACCAATCTCGGCGAGCCAACCGAATTTGCTCCGCTTAGCGGCACGGAAGTCCCAAATATGGTGCAGGTTGCCGAAAACGCCAACCTTTCGCTGTACATCAACCCAAATGACACAACTATCGCCGTTCACGATCGCCGCAACAATCATACATGGTTCTCCGATCCGCCGACCGCCGATGATGACCAAATTGCCAACGCTTTCGAACGCAACACAAAACGCTCCCATTTGGGATTTCGCTTTTATGACGAGGTTCGCCGCCGCCATACTCGCTGGCTTTTCGCCGATTCGGTGGAATACGGCAATTTTGAAATCTTCTCGATTCCCAACGGAGTGCGAATTTCCTATATTGTCGGCGATCTCAACCTTGGAATCGACGCGCTACCTTTCCTAATGGAAACAAACCGCTTTAACGAACGAGTTTTGTCCCATTTCACGGAAAACGCCGATATTCGATTTTTGCAACAATTTTGGTTGCCATCCCAAACACATGACGGTTTTATGCAGATGACCGAAGGCATTCGCAACTCGGTAATCAACACAAACCGCATGATTGATATGTTTGACGAGATTGGCTACACGCTCGAGGAACTGGAAGACGATCTCGAAGCCGCTGGCGTGGAGCTTGACGTAAGTTTTGACTTTTTCACGATATACATCGAGTTCGCTTTGGACGGCGATTCGCTGTTGGTAAGCATTCCGCTGGACGACATCGAAGTTAGCGGCGATGCACAAATTTTTGACATGGATTTAATGCGATTTTTCGGCGCTGGCGACACAAATGACGAGGGATTTATTCTCGTTCCAGGCGGCTCTGGCGGAGTTATCAACTTCAACAACGGTCGCAGCGGCGAAGATATGTTTATGAGCACCGTTTACGGCTTGGATGAACTGATAAACGCCGTTCGTCCGCAAGTTGAGCAGCCTGTGCGATTGCCAATTTTGGGCATTCAAAACAACGGCGCGGCGATGTTTGCCCACGTTGAAAGCGGCGCGGCGCTGACTACCGTAAACGCCGATGTTGCGGGCCGCACAAACTCTTTCAACCGTGCATGGTTCAGTTTCACGTTGCGTACATCGATTGTGCTTGGAATGGGCGCAATTTCTGGCGGAACTGGCGACATGACCGTCGTGCAAAACGAGGCTTTTGACGGCGATATTACCGTTCGCTACCATTTTTTGGCAGGGGAAAATCCTGGGCTTGGCGAAATGGCGGCGGTTTACCGCAATTTTCTGATTGACAACGGCGCTCTCACGAGAATCGCCCAACCTGGCGACCGAGCATTCTATTTGGACATTCTCGGTGCTTTGGACGTTCAACGCCACGTTTTCGGCGTTCCGTTTATGACAACCGAGTTAATGACCACAACGGACGATGCCCACCATTTTTTGGATATTCTGCAATCCGCAGGAGTAAACACCGTTCAAATGCAGTTGCACGGCTGGTTTAACCGTGGATTGAATCACGATGTTGCGAAAAATGTCAACCTTATAAATTCCGTTGGTCGGCAAAATGATTTAACGAATCTCAATAATAGATTGCAACAAAACGGCGGAAATCTAAATCCAGCGGTAAATTTTCAGTTGACAAACTTCCGCTCTCGCAACTTTAACAGCACATTCGAAACGGCAAAAGATCCCGCTGGCTACATTGGCGTTATGAGCCGTGTTGAACGAGATACAATGTCAACCAGATTTTCGCAGTTTACCAGCGATTGGTTTTTGTTGGTGCATCCTGCGGTTTTGCCAATGCACATCGATGATTTTATTCCGCAATATCAGCGGCGAGTTGGCTTGCCAAATTTAGCGTTGACAGATTTAGGTGCAGTTTTGGCGGAAAATATGTATCGCCGCGATCCCATTGACAGGGAGCATTCTCGGCTGTTGGTAGAAAATCAAATTGAACGGCTCGCCAACGAAACGGAGAATCTCGTGATTTTCGGCGGAAACGATTACTCGCTGGCGTTCGCAAATCATATTGTGGATGCTCCGATTGAGGGCGATATGTACAATATTGTCAACTATGAAGTTCCGTTTTTCTCGATGGTCGTGCATGGGTACATTGAATTTGCGGGCAAACCTGCCAATATGCGCGAAAATTTCCACCCAGTTGATGCGATTCTCAAAAGCCTAGCAACAGGAGCCGCGCCACGATACACTTTCACAGAGCAGCCCACGCGCCAGTTGCAATTTTCGCCCCACGAGCGGTTTTATTCCACGCAATACGAAAACTGGATTGACATGGCAATCGAGCATTATCACATATTTAATGAAGTTTATGCTCCGTTGCGCAATCAGCCGATGGTCGGCTTTGAGGTTTTGGCAGGTGGTTTAACGCTTGGCAGCGGACAAGTTACCGTTACCGTTTTTGAGGACGGCACACGAATTTATGTCAACCGCACGCATGAGGATTTTGCTTATAATGGGTTGATGATTCCTGCTCGGTGGTTTTTGGTGGCGTAGAAAGGGAAAATTTTATGAAAACAACAATATTAAAAGACGACCAAAATCCCAATTCGCATAATTTTAGCGAAGAGCCAGAAATCCCAAACTTTATAGGAATTTTAAGCAAATATGCAAATCCCGATTTAATACCACTGGAAAAATATGCTTGGGAAATGGCGGCAATGGAAAAACATTCGGTAAAAGAAACATCGCAAGAAACGGCAATCGAACCAACCGAACAAACAAATCCGCCAAAAAGTGCATTCGGAATTTTAAGCAAATATGCAAATCCCGATTTAATCCCATTGGAAGAACACGCTTGGGAAATGGCGGTAATAGAAAAATATGGAGTAAAAAAATAACGTTGTTGATAAATTAAAAATATTTCTAAACTGAACTTAACTCATTGATAAGGGGAGAATCCTATGAAAACAGCAGTATTAAAATTAGGCGACGAATTGGGAATAACTTTTCCAAAGAATATTGCGGAAATTTTAGATTTAAGCGAAAACGACAAAATAGAAATTACTGAACACCATGACGGCATCTATATAGAAAAAATCCCGCTAACATTGGATGATTTGTTTGCCGATTATGACGGCAACGAAAAGTCAGAACCGTACGATTTTAGCGAAGAGCCAGAAATGCCCAATTTTATAGGTATTTTAAGTAAATATGCAAATCCCGATTTAATCCCATTGGAAAAAGAAGCATGGGGAATGGCAATGGAGGAAAAACATGGTTTTAATTGATGCCAATGTAATATTACGCTCTTTACTAAATGATAATGCAGAAATGATGGCTAAAGTTGGTCATTTGATTTCAAAAACCAAAGTTTTTGTGCGATATGAGGTTTTAGCCGAAGTAATTTATGTGTTGGAAAAAGTTTACAAAATGGAAAAGAAAGATATTTTAGCTAATATCAACGTTTTCTTGAATCACAAAAACGTTACCACCGAAAACGCACCAGTTTTGCAACTTGCTTTGAAAACGTACGGCGAAAAAAATTTGGATTTTGTGGACTGCATATTATACGCATTTAAGGCTATTCTCGGCGTAAATGTATTTACGTTTGACAAGAAATTAGATAACCTTATAAAGGAGATTTTATGAAAACAACAGCAACCAAAAAATGGATGACACTGCAACGCCGCGAAACAGTTTGGGGATTTTTATTCATATCTCCGTGGCTTGTGGGAATAACAGTGTTTTTCCTGTTCAACTTGTTTGAGGCGATAATTTTCAGTTTTAACACTATCATTGTCGACCCAGTTGCAGGCGGCTTTACCATGGATTTTGTGGGACTTAGCAACTTCCGATTTATCCTGCTAGAACACGGCTCGTACAATCAGCAACTTGTCGAGTCGCTAACGGGAATGCTTGTAAACGTGCCACTTATCATATTTTTTAGCTTGCTAATGGCGGTGCTGCTAAACCGCAAATTTATGGGGCGCGGCTTGGTTCGGGCAATTTTCTTTCTGCCTGTAATAATGGCAACAACCGCAATCCAAAGCACTTTGGAGCTTACCATGGGAATGATGATGGGCGGCGTTTCTAGCGTGCCAACCGAGGTAATGCAAGCCCAAATGGGATTCAACGCAAACTCTATTGCAATGTTAGTTACTAGTTTTGGCGTTCCCATACAGGTTGCGCAATATATAATTGCCGCCGTTTCCGCCTTGCACGAGATTATCCGTGCATCTGGCGTGCAGATTCTTATATTTTTGGCGGCGTTGCAAGCTATTCCGCCGTCAATGTACGAAGTTTGCCAAATTGAGGGTGCAACCAGTTACGAAACATTTTGGAAAGTTACGATTCCAATGGTAAGTCCGCTGATTTTGACAAACGTGGTTTACACAATAGTTGACACTTTTGCACAAAGTCAAGTTGTGCAAACCGCCCACAATCAAGCGTTTGTAATGCAGCAATTCGGCGTATCGGCGGCAATGTCGCTAGTTTCTTCGCTACTAGCTTGCGTTCTGCTATTGTTTGTAGGTTGGATTATCTCAAAACGAGTATTTTACTACAATTAAATAAAAAAATGCGGGTCAAGGGCGCGCGCGTCCTTGCGGGGTTTGGGGCAGAGCCCCAAGGTCTTAATGTTTTATGTTTAGGAGGTTGAACCGTGGTTAAAACGAGTGGAAAGGGCTTTGCGGTTGGCTTGAAACGGCTTGTCGAGCCTAAAGTTTTGAATAATACTGTGCAGAAAGTTAGCGGTGCTAGCAAAAATTTTTTGCTGAACATTTGCGTTGCGATAATTTTGGTGGGCGTTTCGTTTGTAATAATTAGCCCAATTTTGGCGGTAATCAGCCGCGCAATAATGGATCCCATGGATGCGATAAATCCGCTGATTTATCTTATTCCGCAAAATTTTACGTGGCAAAATATCAACGATGCAATTTTGGTAATGGATTATTGGAACACGCTCGGCAGAACGCTTGCATTTAGCTTGGGATTCGCCCTGTTGCACGTTGTGATAACTTCGCTGGTTGGATACGGCTTTGCACGGTTCAAGTTTCCTGGCTCGGGACCGCTGTTTGCACTTGTTATTATTAGCATTGTTGTTCCTGTGCAAACTTATATGGTGCCAATGTTCCTTAATTTTCGGTTCTTTTTGGGCAGTGGAAATATAAATTTGATTGGTAGCCTTTGGGCGCTTGGCTTGCTCACATTGACAGGCGTTGGATTGCGTTCTGGGCTGTATATCTACATTTTTCGCCAGTTTTTCCGAGGATTGCCCAAAGAGATTGAAGAGGCGGCGTTTATCGACGGCGCGGGCCCGTTTCGCACCTATCTGCAAGTGATGATTCCGAACGCAACGCCAGCAATAATCACGGTTTTGCTATTCGCTTTCGTGTGGCATTACAACGACACTTTCTATACATCGCTGTTAATGCCCAATAATCGGCTTTTGTCCGTGTTGCTGATTGGGCTGGGTCCAAACTTTCAGGCAATTTTTAACGAACGCAGTCCAATTTTAGCACAAATGGTCGTGTTTGCGGGCGTTATGTTGGCTATAATTCCTATTTTGACGATTTATATGTTCTTGCAACGATATTTTGTTGAGGGGCTTGAACGTAGCGGCATTGTGGGATAATTATACAAATATCTTATGATAAAAACTAGAAAAGAGGAGATTTTTCTATGAAAAAGACAAGAATTTTTATGACAGCGGCAATTTTGACCGCAACAATGCTATTTTTGGCGGCTTGCGGAGATGACGCACCTGCCGCAACTGCTCCTGCGGGCGGCGCAACCGAAACAGCGACCGCTCCTGCAACCGATGCAGC
>WRKG01000241.1 GCA_009778185.1 Bacillota bacterium | reverse complement strand
AGAGTAGAGGGCGAAAAAATTGGTGTTGCAAAGGGAGAAAAAATTGGCGTTGCAAAAGGAAAAATAGAAAGAGATCTTGAAATAGCATTAGATATGCTAAAATTTGGTGCTGAAGTTTCTACAGTTGCAAAGTACCTTCGCAAACCTATAGATTGGGTTGAAAACCTACTACCCAAAAAATAAAACCCAACTTTTATGTTCGGTCAAAAATATATCATTAAAGCAATAATAAAAACCTCACTATTTATCTAGCCCAAAAATACTACCCAAAACGAACTCTCAAAATTTACCAAAACTAAACATTACATCTCTTAATCGCAAAAATGGAAAATGTGCTTGCAAAACAGCACAATATTTAGACATTGAGGAATACGCATGAAAAAATTTGTATTACTAATCGGTGCAATAGGATTAGCCGTATTTATGACAATTATATTTACTCTAGTTTTTTTGATAGTTGAAGTTAATGTTATGTACGCATTAGTTTCGGCTTGCTTGGTGGCGGCAATCTTGATTTTTACCGCCGTTTTGTTGTACAACAACGAAAGCCATAAAGAAAAATTGTCTTTTTACGAAACGCAATTACTTGCCGCAAAAAAGCAACAAGAACGCCAAGATCACATTCATAAAGAAGTGCTAGAACTTGCCCATAATGTGGCTCTTAATGCGGACTTTGATCAGCTGCTAAAAGATATTTTGCCACAAGTTGCCGAACTCACTAAAAGTGCCTGCTGCGCTTTTTATTCTTTGACAAGCATAACTAAACTTAGCCTAAAACATTCCATAGGATTTGGCAAAAATGTCTACAGCGAATTTGATATTGGAATCGGCGAAGGCTTTATTGGTCGTGCCGCAATGCTTGACAACATAACAATTATCCACGATATTCCCGACGATACTATCTACTTTATGCGAACTTTCTTAGGCAAAATAAAGCCGAAAAATCTCATGGTTGTGCCAATTTGGCAACAGGAGCAACTTAACGGCGTGCTTGTTTGTGCTAGCGTTTATCCTTACTCGGAAGAAGAACTGCATTTAGCCGAAACTGTAAAATATTACA
Organism: Bacillota bacterium; assembly: GCA_009778185.1. GTDB lineage: Bacteria > Bacillota > Clostridia > Lachnospirales > WQUN01 > WRKG01. The sequence goes on along the minus strand of WRKG01000241.1, from coordinate 14,783 downwards.
TCGGAATGGCTATCGTAAACGGCATAAGTTCCGACAAAAATAAACGGCTTACTAACGAACTTGCTTTCCAAAATAGGCTCATCCAGGATCAGCACGAAGAAATGCGTAAACGCTTAAGCGACAAAGAGCAACTTGTCCAATATTTAGTCAATATTGGCAAAAATGATATTGTTTTTGTGCTTGGTCCAGGTTGCAAGGTGCTTTATTGGGATAAAAAAGCTACGTATATTTATGGGCTTTCTCGTGAAGAAGCCGCTGGCAAGCATATTTCTAGTATAAACAATAATGTGGGCTTAACCAATATTGCAAGCACCGTTACAGATGCCGCCGAAATTGACGGAATAGAATTTCAACTTTTCCCAAAAGAAGAAATTGACGGTTATATAAGATACGATTTGCGGCTCGAAAAGGTTGAAAGCGACGGCTTTGACGGCATTGTTGCCTTCATTAAAAATGTCGAGTTGGTCGAAAATCCCACTAATTTTTATCCAGATATGTAAAAATTTATTGCATAATTTTTTCACTTGTGTTATAATATTTTTGTTACTCTTTATAGCTTTTAACTAGAATTTTTGGGGGTTATGTAATGAACTGGTTGAAAAATCTTAAACTTTCTACTAGACTAATGATTGGCGTTATTTCGTGTGCCATTGTTGGTATTATTTTGTTATCCATTATAAGCAGCGTTGTAATGCGAGCCATAATTACCGAGCCATTAAACCGCAGCTTTATCCGCACAAACGTATCTAATGCAAATTTTGTTGGCGAATGGCTTAACGGCATAATTTCGCTAAACAACGGAATGGGCGTTGCTTTGCAAAACATCGACCTAAATTACGCACAAGATGTTATTACTGGGTTTTCTTATTCACATCCCTCTATTACTTTTTCTTATATTGCTTTTGACGATGGCATTTCTATTTTGTCTCATCCTGTCGATTTGCCCGCTGATTTTGAAGTACGAGAACGTCCATGGTATGTAGAGGCACTTGCCGTTTTTGGCGAAACTGCTGTGGGTGCTCCTTATTTGTCCGCCGCCGAACACGATATTGTCATAAGTATATCGCGAGCATACGAAAACATTTTAGGTAGACAAGGCGTTATTGGAATGGACGTTAATTTGCACGATTTAATTATTGTTGCAGAAGAATTGGAAAATCCCTCGGGCGGCTATACAATTTTAATTGGTCCAAATGGCGAAATTTTGGCACATCCCGATATAGACCTTGAACTTGTCGCAGTTGCAAATGACGCAATTCCCTTAATTACCGACTGGGAACGTTACGCAGGGCTTTACGAAATTATTACGCACGGCGAAACGTTCATAAACATTACCGATGGCGGCGAAACTTGGTACGTTTTATCCTCTGACGTTCCGTTTACCAACTGGATATTACTTACCGTTGTACCAGCTGCATCTATTGACGGCCCTGTAAATACGATTATTGCAGTGTTTGTATTTATTGCCGCAATAATTTTTATTATCGCAGGAATTTTCGTTATAATTCACGTAACCAAACTAATCAAAAAATTTGTTTCAAATGCAATAAACAACTTCGAAAAAATTTCTTGGAATTTGGCAAACGGCGGATTGTTCAAAAAATCCCATTTAAGAGATACATCTTTTGGGCTTAACACAATCGACGAAAAGTTTAACGAAATTTTGACTATTCTTCACAATTTGCTACAAGATGTTTACAAATTGTACGATGAGCAAAAATCGGGCAATTACAAATATATAATCGATGTATCTGACTACAGCGGAACGTACCGCGAAACTATCAAAAAAATCAACGATACAGTTATAGGAATTTCTAGTACGCGCGTTGACATTTTGACGTACATACAAAGCATAGTTGACGGTAATTTTAACGCCGAGTTGCGCAAATTTCCTGGCGAAGAAGCCTACATTAACAACATAGCTGACGAAATTAAACAGGAACTTATGAATTTAGCCAGCGATATAACCGAAATGGCAAAAGCCACAAAATCGGGCAATTTGGATTATCGGCTAAACACAGCCAATTACAAAGGCGAATGGTTGCTGATTGTGCAACAGCTTAACAACGCAATAGTTGCCGTCGAAGAGCCAATAGATGCCACAATAACCGTACTTAACGCAATCGCAAACGGCGAATTTAACGAAACTTTGGACGGCAATTACAGCGGCAAATTTGCTCGCATAAAACATTCGGTTGACATTACCGCAAAATCGCTTTTAACCTACATAAATGATATTTCTGAAACGTTGCAGCAACTTGCGGACGGAAACTTGACCGTAAACATAAAAGCGGAATATATTGGATCGTATGTTCCTATAAAAACGGCAATTAACTCGATAATCGATTCGCTTAATCTTTCGCTGTCGAAAATTGCTATTGCCACCGAACAGGTTTTAATTAGCACGCACGCAATATCTATGGGAGCGGAAGATTTAGCCAACGGAGCAATGGCACAAGCTGGTTCGCTAGAAGAACTAACCGCCGCATCCGATTTAGCCGAAGAGAAATCGGTTTTAACTGCCGAAACTGCAACAACCGCCGCGGAAATATCTCGCAAATCGAACGCAAGCGCAACCGTTGGCACAACCGAAATGCAAGCCGCCGTTACAATAATGAACGATATAAAAGAGGCTTCGACAGGAATTTCCAATATCACAAGCGTTATATCTGGAATAGCGTTTCAGACAAATTTGTTGGCAATAAATGCGTCCATCGAAGCGGCACGAGCTGGTGTACACGGCAAAGGATTCAGCGTTGTTGCGGACGAAGTTCGCAATTTGTCAACCAAAACATCTGTTTCGATTAACGAGATAACTCAACAAATTGACAACTCCATAAGAATCGCCGATGACGGCGTAACGGCAGTAAACTTGACTTCGTCCTCTTTCGAGGATATTGCAAAGTACGCAAACGAAATAATGAAACTTATCTCGGATATAACCGAAATGTCGCAAGCAAGTCAAGATTCAATCTCGTTGATTCATAAAGGTTTAAGCCATATTTCCGATATAGTCCAAAAAAGTTCCGTTGCCGCCGAAACTTTCGCAACATCCAGCAAAGATATTTTAAGTCAAGCGGAAAATTTGAAGGAATCTATAAATGTGTTTAAGTTGAAATAGAATAACAGGATTTTTGGAATGTTGGAATTTGGCGAATGTCAATATTTTGAAATGTGGCTAATGTTGAAATATTGCGAATGTTGAAATATTGTAAATGTTGAAATGTGGCAAATGTTAAAATATTGCAAATGTTGAAATATTGCAAATGTTGAAATATTGCAAATGTTGAAATATTGCAAATGTTAAAATATTGCGAATACGGGCGGATAATATCCGCCCGTTTGTTAAAAATCGGCAATATTTCAAAATATTTCAATATTCTATAATATCTAAAAATATTCCAATATCTCAAAATTTTGCAACAATCCATTTTTATTTAGCAAAACAGCCCATAAAAATTCAGCAACCAACTATATATTACCGTTCGCTGGTTAATTCGGTTGACATAATTCCGAGTTTCGGGAAAAGGAATGTACGACAAAGTTTGTCCGTCTTGCGAAAACCGCTCATCTTGTAGCCAGCGATTTACATTGCCGATTCCTGCGTTGTAGCCGCTCAAAATTAGCGTGGTATCTCCGTCAAAATAACGATGTAGCCAATTCAAAAAATATGTACCTATTGCAATGTTGTATTCTGGCACAAAAAGCATATCAACGTTGTAATACTCAATGTTCATCATGTTCGCAATCCATTCGCCTGTTTCGTCCATTACTTGCATTAAGCCCATCGCACCACGATGCGAAATTGCGTACGGTCTAAATGAACTTTCGGCGTTAATTACCGCCAAAATAAACGCTGGCTCAAAATTGCCTGCGTTTTGCTTTATAATTTCCAAATGTCTAATGGGAAAATACATTTGTACTAAAATAACGCCCGTTGTGGTTGCCAAAACGCCCAACAAGCATAATGTAACTAATATTATTTTTAATGTTTTTCGTTTTGTCATTTATGTGCTTCTGCCCATTCAGTCAAATTATTTTGCAAATCTTCTACAGTGCCGCTGTTTAAGATGATTTTTGTTGCTATTTTTTCAATTTCGGTGGTTCGCCGTTGATTTTGCATTCTTGCTATTGCTAATGCTTCTGTTATTTGATCGCGTGCTATTATCCTGCTTAACCGTTTTTGGCGATCGGCTTTTACTAGCCAAACTTCTGTGCAGTGCTTGTAGATGTTAGCCTCAACTAACAAAACGGCATCCACGACAATAAAATGGTTGTCCGATTGCTTTATTTGGGATAAAATTTCGGCTTTTACTAGCGGGTGCAAAATTTTCTCCAGTTGCGTTAGCTTGTCCTTGTTAGAGAAAACTATGGTTGCCAATTTTTGGCGGTCAATGATATTTTTCTGTGTATCCAAAATTTCCTCGCCAAATGCGGAAATAATTTTGGCACGCGCCGAATCTTCGATTATTTTGTGCGTGATTTTGTCGGCATTTATTACGTATGCGCCCATATTTTCGAGAATATTGCAAACGGTGGATTTTCCGCTGCCAGTTTTGCCTGTTATTCCTATTACAGTTTGATTCATAGTGATTTACCACTTTCTTTTAGAATTTTTTGTGCTGCTAAAACTAAAAACATATAATTGGACGAGCCGCCGCCAATAACATATTCCACCTGTTGCCACAAATACGGAAACACCAGCAGTTCGGGGAAATCGGGACGAATTAACGCCGTTCCCGAGATAACTCCGCCAGGAATATACGACCAATCCGCACGATTAAGCCCATAACCCACGGTTGCCGATTTTGCTCCAACGCCAGAAACAAACGACATTGTGTTCGATCCAGGATGACAACCTAAAATAAAGTTTAGCGCATTAAAAATTAAAATTGGATCAAATATTTGTGGAAACATTTTGTGCAGGAAATAATATTGGCAACCCAATTTTTGGATATTCCAGCCTGCGCCCCAAATATGTGGACGATACGGGATTCCATACGGCGTTTCTGTGCTTTGCTCGTCAAGCTGTAATTTTAGGGTTTGCAATGCGGTTATGAGATTTTTCGTGAAATTTTCGTTATTGACAAGTTTGTCAACTCGCACGATAAACCATGCGGTTTCGGCTATATTTTCGGCGATAAAATCCTGTTGAGATAAGATATATTGCCGATATTCGTCATTTTTGGTGGTCAAAAGAAGTTCGGTTGCGGCGTTTAATTTTGCCAAAGTTTCGGATTTGCCTTGAACGTTGGTTTTGTAGGTTTCGCAAGCGGCTTGTAATGCTTGCTGTGCTAAATTGTCGTTAAAGCCAGTTAATGCGCGGGCGGCGGCGGCTAAATGTGCGGCGGCGAAAAGTTCCCTTGCGGGATTTTCTTCTGTGAAAAGCCAGCGATCGTCTTCGTTGCCGATAATTCCGTCCGTTACGGATGAGCTATCTCCCAAAATTACGTATTGTCGCAGATTGTTTTCGATAATGCCACGATAAAAGCGTCCCAAAGCGTTGTATGCGGATATTACCGACAAAACGCCATGTTCTATCTGCTGCAAAATGTCGTTTTTGCCGTCTGGCTGGTGGATTTCAACCGTTTTTGTAGCTTGATTTATCGCGGTAACATCATAATTTACGTTAAATTCTTCGTATGTCAACGTTAAAATGTAAATTTCCATGGATTGAGATTCTATACGAATGTCAAAATCGCCCGCATCGTGCCAACCACCGACATTTATATTTGGGATAACTTCGCCAGGTTGAAATTTTGTCAACGTAGAATCGCCCTGTACATAGCCGTCAAAATGGTTGTAATTTACGGGAGCCATTTTTGCGTCGTCGTGGTGGCAATAATCGTGCCAAACCCTGTATTTTTCGGTTACGCGCATATGACACATTTGCACAGGCAAAAAATATTCTAGCACAGGTTGCCAAACTCCTCTATCGTAAATATCTTGTGCAATGCGGAAAACTGGCGTTTGCGAGCCGCCATAAACGATTTTATACAAGCCCTCTTCAGTGATTTTGCTGAAATCAAATTGTTGATATTTATATCGCAAGAAATTTCCCCAATTTTTCGAAACTGCCGAAAAAACTTGTTCTGCTCCGTTTTCCGTTATTTTATATAAAATCGGCTGAACAGTTTCGGTTGCGGTTTGGTCAAGTTCAATAATTGCTATTTTTGGCTGATTAACGTGATAACCAACTTGCGAAACTTGTATAACAGGAGAATACAGCCAATCGTCTACGATATTTGGCGTTATCGTCCATTTTATTGCATTTTTGGCGATTTTTGCGGGAATCTCGGTGCTTAAAACGAACCAACCGTTATTATGGTTCATTCTTCCGTCATATAATTTTAGCGGTGCTTGGGATTCTATCGTGAAACGGCTGTAATCGTCATTTGGGTTGACAGTGAAACGATTGCCGACAGCGTACGGTTCGGCGATTATATTATCCGCCAAAATTGGGTTGTAATCGGATTCATTTTCGAAAACCAGCAAAGGAGCATTCGGCTGTTCAGGAAAAATTCCACTTTTGCCGTCCATAATCCAAGGTTTACCAATCAACGCACCTGGGAAAAGTTCCATGTTAAAGGACATTTTGCCGATAAAATTTTGAGGAATTTCTTTGCTTAAATCCACGGTAATTTGTATAGTTTTGTCAACCGCCGTTACAGTAACAATATAATCCAGTTCCAAGTTGGGATAAATCATTGGATTAAAGCCCTGCAAATGCCGCTCGCTATCTGGATAGCTTAAAAAAGTTGTAATTGTGTTTAATTTTTCGTCAATTTTGCGGTCGGTCTGCTTGGGAACAGGCTGCCATTGCCCAGGCGTTTGCTCAAAACGTAGATCGCCGTTGGTGGCTAATCGGTTTCCGTGCATAATAATGCTAACGCCCGACTGATGCCCCTCGGGATAAATATCGTCAAACGCCATTATATTAACGCCCTTATTTTGAAAGTAACCATTTTTTAATGTGAAATTTTCCATTTTTTTCCTCCTGCACTTCCAACTTCAAAACCATGGGCGGACAGGTTGCCCACACCTGCAAGGCTGAATTTTGTCCAGTGGACAAAAGAACAGCGCCCTCCCGCCTGCCGGCGGGCAGGTGACCCGCTTTTTTTATTAAGTTGGATTATTAAAAAAATTTGTTGCACATTTCTTATTTATATTATATAATAAATTTGTCGCACAATAAAGAGATTTATAATTTTGCCTGGGATGTTCGACCACCTGTTATTTTGAACCTACAGTATTGAAAAGGGAGTCTAAAAAATTATGTAGCTACCATCGGGCCGCAATCTAATTCCTTCGCAAGAAGGCAGCGGAAGATGCACGCTCCGTTGAGGACACCCACCTAGTGTTACGCTAGGTGTCAAAATGCAGGAACGGCATTTTGGGCAATTTTTTATGTTTTTATATTTTTATTTATCGAAAGGTTGATTTTATGCAATCGATTAAAGCTATTTATGACGGTACGGATTTTGTGCCGCAACAGCCTATTCCAATAAATGGTAGCTATAATGTGATTATTACTTTTGTAGAGCCAGTTTTGGAAACGGAAAAATTGCCAATTACTTCAATTAAAGGGATTCTAAAAGGCAAAATTACAATGTCGGATGATTTTGACGAATCTTTGGAAGAAATATTCGAAACGGAAAAATTGCCTATAGAAAGCCTTTTTGGTAAATTTGCTGGTAAAATTCGTATGTCAGAAGATTTTGATGAACCGCTGGAAGAAATGCGAGATTATATGTAATAAAATATAACGCCAATCAATCGTTGAATTTATATTCATTTTTGATATTTGTTGTAGGGGCGGACCCGCCTGTCGGACGGGCAGGTATTATCCGCCCGAAAGTCATAACTGGCGGATATTATCCGCCCCTACGGTAATGTTATCGTTAATATATAAATTGTCATCAACATATAAATTATCGCCACATTATAAACTATTTACAGCATAAAAAATAAAAATACAATATCCCCCAAATTTGCTAACAACGAAAGGCAACCAAAATTATGCTCAAAAAAAACGAAATAATTGAACTAGATATATACGATTTGCACAATGACGGACACGGAATCGGCAAAACTACCGACGGATTAGTCATATTTGTGGAAAATGCTTTACCACAAGATACCGTTAAAGCACGAATATTAAAAGTCAAGAAAAAATATGCTTATGCAAAAGTTGTTAAAATTATAAATGCTTCTCCTGATAGAATGCCTGTTGCGGATATTTGCCCGCTTTATTTGCGTTGCGGCGGTTGCCAGTTGCAGCATTTGAAATATCCTGCACAGCTGAAATTTAAGGAGAAATTATTGCGAGATGCCCTTATAAGAATCGGCGGTTGCGAAAATCCTAATATTTTGCCGATTGTTGCGGCAGAAAATCCTCATGAATACCGCAATAAAGCACAATTTCCCATTGGCAGTGAGGGAATCGGATTGTACGCACCACGCAGCCACCGCATTGTTACGGTCAAAGAGTGCAATATCCAAAAAAAAGTTTGCATAAATATTATCAATAAAATTTGGGATTTATTAGCACAAAATCCCATTTCGATATACAACGAAGAAACGCATACAGGTTTATTGCGACACATTGCCGTGCGAATCGGTGAAAACACTGGCGAAGTTATGATAATTTTTGTTATCAATGGAAAAAAATTGCCAACCATAAAAAATATTGCTGCGGCTTTTCCCGATTATACGATAGTTGTCAACCAAAATTTAGCGAAAACTAACGTTATTTTTGGCGAAAATTTTACCGAAGGTTATATTCACGATAAAATCGGCGACGTTGTTTACAGAATTTCCCCAGGAGCGTTTTTTCAAGTAAATACGCCACAAACTGAACATTTGTACAATATAATTGTGCAACATTTGCAAAATGACAACCGCATATTGGACGTTTACTCGGGAATTGGCGGAATTGCCCTTTATGTTGCTAAAAAATTGCCAAATATATCTCAAATAACCGCCGTGGAAAATTCCCAGCAAGCCACCGAAGACGCAAAGCACAACGCCGAACTTAACAACATAACAACCGCCGAATTTTTATGTGGCAACGCAGAAACAATGGTTGCCGAGCTGTTGGAAAACAATAATTACGATACAATTATACTAGATCCGCCACGCAAAGGTTGCAATTCCGCTGTTTTGGATGCCATTGTCAACGCAAATATTGCCAAAATAATTTATGTATCCTGCGATCCCGCAACCTTGGCACGAGATGTCAAATATTTGGCAACAAATGGTGGCTACAAGCTGGTTTCCGCAAGCCCAGTAGATATGTTTCCCATGACAGGGCACGTTGAAACAGTTTGTTTGATTGTTAAAAATTAACAAAAATTTGCGAATTTTTTAATTTTTATTGTGCAAATTGTCCAAAATTTCCCATAATTCTTCACGACCATCTCTGTTAAGGCTTGAGAACGGCAAAATTTTATCTGGTTTAGCTATTTCGGCTAAACTTTTGCGGATAATTGCGAGATGTTTGTCCAGTTGACTGCGTTTTAGCTTGTCGCTTTTTGTGGCAACCAAAATAACGGGCAAATTATAATGTTTGCACCATTCATACAGCATTTTATCTTGAGAAGTTGGCTCGTGGCGAATATCTAGCAACAGCACCAAAGTAAGCAGTTGCGGGCGATTTTTCAAATAGCTTTCCACCATTTTTGCCCATTTTTGCGATTCCGATTTTGCAACTTTTGCGTAGCCGTAACCTGGCAAATCCACAAAATACAGGGCTTGCTCAACTTCAAAAAAGTTTATTGTTCTAGTTTTGCCAGGCGTTTGGCTAGTTCGCACCAAAGATTTTCGCCCCAACATTGTGTTTATCATGGACGATTTGCCAACATTGGATTTTCCTACAAAAGCAATTTCCCGTCTATCGTTTACAGGAAATTGCTCGGATTTTACCGCTGTAACGCCCAAATCGGCGTGTATTATTGTTTTTTGCATTTTTGTAACTCCAAATTACAAGATTATATTTCGATATTTATCGTAAGGACGAACATCTCGGTCTCCTAAAATTTATCGTTGATGATTGAAATATTGCGAATTTATAGTAAACTGGCGGATAATATCCGCCCCTACGATTGGTTGCGTTGTACGGGAGGATAATATTCGCCCGTATTTTTTATTATTTTTATTATTTTTATTATTTTTATTAAATTGAAAAAATTTTAATCCAAGCGACAAATATTTACGATAACCTTGACAGCCGCCTCCATTGAGGGAATCGGAATATATTCATATGGCCCGTGAGCGTTATGTCCACCAGTAAATATATTGGGACAAGGCAAGCCCATAAACGACAGCCGTGCGCCGTCCGTTCCACCGCGAATTGGCTTTATTAAGGGAACAACTCCCGCTTTTTCCATTGCATTTTTTGCTTTGTCAACTATGTACATATGGTCTTTTATAATTTCGTGCATATTGCGATACTGCTCTTTTATTTCGTATTCCACCGCTTTGTAGCCGTATTTTTTGTTGATATTTTCGGCTATTTTTATTGCGGTTTGCTCTTTTTGCTTTAATTTAGAATGGTCGTGATCGCGCAAAATGTACACCAAATTTGCAGAGCCAACTTCGGCGGTTATGTTGCTTAAATGGTAAAATCCCTCGTAACCCTCGGTATGAGCGGGCGTTTCGGTTGGCGGAAAAGCTGCAATTATTTCAGCGGCTATTAAAGCGGCGTTTACCATAACGCCTTTTGAAGTGCCTGGATGCACGCTTTTACCAGTAATTTTGAGAGCAAGCGACGATGCGTTAAAGGTTTCGGATTCTAACTCGCCAATTTCGCCGCCGTCGATTGTGTAGGCATAATCCGCCGCAAAAAATGGGACATCAAAAAAGTCAACGCCTTTTCCAATTTCTTCGTCAGGAGTAAACGCCAGTCGAATTTTCCCGTGCGGAATTTGCGGATTTTTTAGCAAAAAATCCATTGCGGTCAAAATTTCGGCAATTCCTGCTTTGTCGTCTGTGCCTAGCAAGGTGTTTCCGTCCGTTACAATTAAATCTTGTCCTTTGTAATTTAGCAAATGCGAAAATTCTTTTGGAGACAAAATTAGGTTGTCATTTAGAGGAATATCTGCGCCGTCATATTTTTCAACGATACGAGCCTTTACAGGGCCGCCAGCCGCATCTGGAGAAGTATCCATGTGGGCAAAAAAGCCGATAATATCGGTTGCGTTGTCCGAATTGGCGGGCAATGTAGCCGTTACATAACCGTATCGGTCGATATTTACTTCTGACAAGCCAATTTGGCGACATTCTTCTGCTAAAAATTTGCCAAAATCTAGTTGACTAACAGTTGACGGATATGTTTCAGAACTGTCGTCTGACTGTGTGTTATGTTGCACCAATTCTAAAAAACGTTCGGTAACAGTTTTCATTATAATTCTCCGTTTCTAAACTAGAACCGTGCCTAAAGCGATTTCCATCATTTGGGTAAACGCTGTGCGGCGTTCGTCAGCGCCCATCGCCTCTTTTCCGAAAATTGTATCGGATATTGAGCATAAGCAAAGGGCGGCTTTTCCTGCTCTGGCGGCGGTCAAATAGAGCGCGGCGGCTTCCATTTCTACTGCTAAAATTCCCATTTTAAGCCACTTTTCGAAGTCGGTAAAATCTTCCACATAAAAAGTGTCAGAAGACAAAATGTTGCCAACGACAAGATTTACGCCTATTTTATCGGCGGATGTTTGGGCTTTTCGCAACAAATTGTAATCCGCAGTGGGAGCAAATGTTGCGGGAAGTTTGTAGTTGCTTGCAAAATTTGTATCGGTGGATGCACCTATTCCGGCGACAATATCGCCGAGTTTTAAGTCCTTGCGAATGCCGCCAGCCGAGCCAACTCGAATAATATTGTCAACCTCGTAAAAGTTGAATAATTCATAGGAATAAATTCCCATTGAGGGCATTCCCATTCCGCTGCCCATAACAGAAATAGGTTGACCTTTGTAAGTGCCTGTATAAGCTAACATTCCGCGAATTTCGTTTATCAGTTTGGGGTTTTCAAAATAAGTTTCGGCAATAAATTTTGCTCGCAAAGGATCGCCAGGCATTAAAACAGTTTTTGCAAATTCGCCAGCTTTTGCGGTAATATGAGGGGTTGGTACGTTCATTTTGAGATTCCTCCTAAAATTTAATAAATAAAGCCTTGCAAATGTAAATTCACAAGACCAAAAACTCCCCGAGTTGGACTCGAACCAACGACCAATCGGTTAACAGCCGATTGCTCTACCACTGAGCTATCGAGGAACATTATTTTTACTACTTTACTATGATAACATGGGATTTTTCATTTGTCAAGTGTTTTGGAAAATTTTTTTTATTTTTTGTAAAAGTTTCAAACATAAGAAAAATTTAGCAATATAAAAATTATTTTATTTTATAAATAGCAAAAATCAAAAAGCCAAAAACAAATCCGCCATTGCAAACACCAAAAAACACGCACTATTTAAGCGATTGACATTATAACTTGCGAAAAATGTTCCCTTTCGGGATTCGTCCGCCAAATAATAGATTTTGTAAGCCGTGTAATTTTGCATAAACAGCACAAACGCCATTATTGCAACGCCCACAAGATACAGCCAGCCGTTCGCCGCAAGCACCGCCAGCGAGCCCAACAGCACAATCGCACCAAAATGTGCCGCACTCGAGATTATCAATGCCCATTTTACGCCAAATTTGCCTGGTATCGAGTGAATTTTTTGCGACCTGTCAACCTCAATATCTTGGATTGCGTACACAATATCGAAACCTGCAACATACAGCATTACCGCACCGCCCAGAATTATCGGCACAATCGCCAGCCAGCCAAACAGTAGCTCCGTTATCGGAAAAAACGCCGTGCTACCATGCACAGCAATCCACGCACCGACAACCGCACAAGCACACGCCGCTCCCAAAATAAAGTTGCACAGCCACGTAAACCGCTTTGTATAAGAATATCCCAAAATAAGAACAGCCGCCGCTGGCAACAAAACCAACGCCGTTGCGTTTATCATAAACGCCGCAATCGCAAGCACCGCCATGCAAACCACGCAAATAAGCCACGCTTCGGCAACCTTGATTTTGCCAGTTTGCAAATGTCGCATTGCCGTACGTGGATTTTTCGCATCGATGACCAAATCCGCAATGCGGTTGAATGCGTTTGCGCCAAGCCGTGCCGCAAGTAAAGCCACTACAGCCCAAAAAAACAGTCGTGTTGGCGGAAATCCGTCCGCTGCCCAAAATAACGCAACTATGCCGAAGGGCAATGAATATAGTGTGTGCGAAAACATTACTAATTCGCCGTATTGGCGGATTTTGGTTAGTATTCCACTGTTGGCTGGCGGTTTTGGGGAATTTATTGTTACTTCTGTATTGTTCATTTTTTGTCCACCTTGAAATTCGAAACTTCTTGTGAAATTATTATATAATAAATTTTGGGAAAAGTCAAAAAAAGAAGAGCATTAAGCACCATTTTGCTAAATTCCGCCATTTTGGAATTAGCGTAAGATAAATTTTGCGGAAAATTTTGAGATTTTCTCATTAAACCGCCAAATCATGCACCTCAAAAATAGAATCCCCCAAAACAAACTGATTTTCATTGATAAAATACTTGGCTACTTTTGTCTGATAATTCAAATCCCAGTTAAAATATCGCATAAAGTTTAAGCCGAACAAATTTCGCATATCTTCCGTAAGAGATGTGAGAAATAGCGGATTTTTGCAGGTATACGTGCCAAATTTTACTTGCGGCAAGTGGATTCTGTAACAGTTTTCAACTATTCTTCCGTTGGCGGTTTCGGCGGCTGGCTCTAATGTGCCGTTTTGAACTATCCAATCGGAGGTATATCCCAATTCCAACAATGCAGTTAGCGAAATTGACGATATGTTTGCTCCTGTGTCAACCTTAAACGAAAAGTTTTGCTGACCTTTGTAATCACGCTCTAAACAATATAGGTCAATGTATGTAAACCAATTTGGCAATATACGCAACCTGCTCATATCACATTCCACCAATCTTCGCCCACAGCAACCGAAAGTAGAGTTGAAAAATCTTTTTGAACGTCCGATCTAACGCTCAATGCCTCTTTGTAAGAATCGCATATAAACAGCATATAGCCTGGTTGCATAAATTCGTCATCGTCTATCCTCTCGAACACCACGAATTTATCGGGATATTGCATCATAACATCGCCAACATTCGTCAAAATTCTGTCATTTACTTTTTGCATAATAGCATCTCCTTTTATTTTGCATTTTGCCGATAATTTTTGGTATGCAAAAAAGCCAAAATATCAGCTGAAATCGCCAAATTTCCAACTAAATCCCATAATCCGCCCATTTTCGGCTAACCAAATCCTTAACCTCCGCCGACATCTCAATATCATCGGGCCAATCGCGCGTATAACCCTCGGTTGCCCATTTTTTGGTAGCATCAATCCCAAGCCGATTGCCCATAAACCGCATATTTGACGCATGGTCAAGTGCATCAAGCGGCCCGTGCGAAATCACTAAATCTCGTGCGGCATCAATATTATTGAAAACTTTCCACATAACCTTGGAAATATCGTGCGGATTGACATTTTTGTCAACCACGATTATCATTTTTGTGTACATCATTTGCCCATAGCCCCAAATTGTGTTCATCACTTTTTTTGCGTGTGCAGGATATTTCTTGTCAATCGCCACAATCACGCAATTATGAAAAACGCCCTCCAGCGGAAAATTCATGTCAACCACTTCTGGAGCAATCATTTTTATCAGCGGCAAAAAAATTCGCTCGG
>WRKG01000240.1 GCA_009778185.1 Bacillota bacterium | reverse complement strand
GTCCTTGCGGGGTTTGCCTGCCCGCCGGCAGGCGGGGGGCAGCGCCCCAAGGTTTTGAGGTTGGCAGAAAGAGGTGTTTTGTATGACAAAAGTGCAGAAGTTTTTTGGTCGCAATAAGACGACGTTTGCGATTACTTTGATGATGTTGCCTGGAGCAATTTGGTTGTTGCTGATTAGGTATGTGCCGATGGCTGGGATAGTTATTGCTTTTCAAGATTATCGACCGCATCCGCCAAACCCTACTTTAATCAATAATATTCTTAATAGCCGCTGGGTTGGCTTGGATAACTTTCGGTTTATGTTTGCCTCTGCCGATGCGTTGCGCATGATACGTAATACTTTAGCATATAACGCTGTATTTATTGTGTTGACAATGGTTATTGCCGTTGCGTTTGCAATTATGTTAAGCGAAATTACCAAAAAATTTATGGCAAAATTGTATCAAACTTTGATGTTTTTTCCGTTTGTAATAAGTTGGGTTGTTGTTAGCTATTTTGTATTTGCATTTTTAGCTCCAACTTACGGATTGCTTTCGCACATCACAAATTGGTACATGGATCCCACTTGGTGGCCGCTAATTTTGACAAGCGCAAACTTATGGAAAAACGTTGGATATTCTTGTATTATGTACTTGGTTGCGATAACTAGCATAGATACAGCACAATACGAAGCCGCTAGCATTGACGGGGCTACAAAATGGCAACAGGTTTGGAACGTTACAATTCCTCACATTAAGCCGATGATAGTTATTTTGCTAATTTTGGCGGCAGGTCGCATTTTCAACGCAGATTTTGGCTTGTTTTACAACGTAACTCTCGATTCGGGCCCGCTGTACCCTGTTACTGATGTTGTCGATACATACGTTTTCCGAGCCTTGCAACGGCTTAATAATATTGGAATGTCCACCGCCGCTGGGTTGTTCCAAAATGTTGTAGGATTCATTTGTATTATGTTAGTTAATGGCATAGTTCGCAAACTAGAGCCAGATCACGCACTATTTTAGGAGGAGGAGTTTCAATGGCAGCAGTTACAAAAAATTTGGCAACCACAAAAAAAGGCAACCGCACAAATTCCGTTAGCCTTTTGGCAGAAATAATCATGCACGTTATTTTGGGCGCTTTTGCTTTAGCTTGTATTATTCCGTTTGTTTTCATTATTATAATCTCTTTCTCTAGTGCAGAAAGTTTGATTGAACTGGGATATTCGTTTACACCGACAGGTTGGTCGCTAGTGGCGTATCAAGCGGCGTTTAACCTCGGTGCAGAACTATGGCGTAGCTACTTTAACAGTTTTTTAATAACGGCAGTTGGCACATTTTTAAGCGTTGCAATTTGCGTTATGTATTCTTATGGGCTGTATCGCCGAGATTATCCGCTGGCTGGATTTTTCGCTATTTTCGCTTTCTTTACTATGCTTTTTGGCGGCGGGCTTGCTCCAACTGTTATGGTTATTCGCAATTTGCTTGGCTTGGCAGATACCTATTGGGCGTTAATTGTCCCATTATTGGTAAATCCGTTTAACTTTTTTCTTATGCGAACGTTTCTCAAAGTTTCTGTGCCAGAATCATTGATTGAGTCCGCAAGATTAGACGGCAGCGGCGAATTTCGTACATTATTTTCGATAGTTGTCCCTTTGGCAAAACCAGGAATCGCTACAATAGCATTGCTTACAGCTTTAGCTTACTGGAACGACTGGTTTAACGCCCTTTTATTCATAAGAAACCGTGAATTATATCCGCTACAATTTCTTCTTATGGAAATGCAGACCAACATTGATTTTATACGGCGTAACATGGCTTTGTTGGGTGCATCGGCAAATATCGATTTTACGCAATTACCTAGCGAAGGTTTGCGTATGGCACTGGCGGTTCTTATCGTTTTACCAATAGCTTTTGCTTATCCGTTTTTCCAACGTTTTATTGTCGCAGGGCTTACTGTTGGTGCAGTAAAAGAGTAAATAGTTTAATTTTAGGAGGAATTTCCATGAAAAAATTTTTAGCACTATTATTTTGCACAGCTTTGCTTTTAGTAGCTTGTGCAACCGACGGCGGAACTGCTCCTGCTGCAAGCGGTACTGCAAATGATGCAAATGCTCCAAATTATGGACTCCCCGATGCTAACATTACAATTTACTTTATGGGCGGAGCTGTTTCGGATGATACCGCCGTTGTACAGGCGGCAAACGCTCGCTTGGCTGAACTAGGCTATAATATCACAATTTCGCCAATTTGGGGCGATTGGGGCGCAGGACAATCCATGCAAATGGCTTTGGATACTGGCGACACAAGCATCGACATCGTATTTACTTCTTCTTGGGATGTGCTTTATGTTTCTAATGCAAACCGCGGCAATTTTGTTAGGCTTGATAATCCCGAAAACAACCTGCTAGAGCGGTTTGGTCAAGAAATGCGTGCGGCTATTCCGCAATCGTTGTGGGAAGGTTTTGTTGCCGAAGGTTCGCTTGGTCGCGGAATTTACGCCGTTCCTGGCCACAAAGATTACGCTCAACTTTACGCTTGGGATGTTAATGTGGAATTATTGGAAGATTTAGGCTTTAGTTTTGACGATTTTGACTGGAGTTACGCAACTTTGTTTGACCCAATGTTTTTGGCGGCAATGGAGGCGTTTCAAGATAGATTCGGCACTGGCAGTTTTCCGTTGCTTTTCGAACCCGAAACTTTTATGCGCCATGTAACAAACTCCGATTTTGATGTAACTGGCTTGGGCGTTTTCCATTTTGGATTTGACCCAACAAACCCTGCTTTGCCCGCTCGTCCGCAAATTCGACCAAATCTTGTAAACGACGATTATTTGCGGGCTTTAGAGCAAATTCACTACTTTTTTAACAGAGGATTTATCGATCCACGTATAGCAATTCCTGGAGAGGCATCTCCTGCAATAGAAAACGCACGTGCTACAGGAAATTTCTTGTTTTCTAGCACAACTTACGCTTACGGACATACCGAATTAGCAACCCAGCAGCGCGGCAGAGATACACGGTTTCCACCGATGAGTTTACCAATTTTGTCAACTGTTTCTGTAACTGGTTCTGGGTACGCTATTTCTATATTTTCGCAACAGCAAGAGCAAGCCATGCGATTTTTGAACGCTTGGTACACCGATCCACAGCTTGCGACAATTTTAACATACGGCGTTGACGGTTTGCATTTTGAAACTAACGCAGACGGCACAATTACATTAGATCAAGATATGCGTTCTCAATTTGCACCGTGGCGCAACGGCACGGGAAACATCTTTATTTTGCCACCATTGGATGTAGAAGGTCCAGGATTTTTCGAAAGGTTTAACGAGTACAATCAAGCAGGAATCCCTACTGCATTACTAGGATTTGTATTTGACGAAACTCCAGTAATAAACGAGATGGCAGCTTTGCGTAACGTTGTAGCCGAGTTTCAAACAACAATAACCACAGGCGCGGTAGATCCCGCAACGCAAGGCACGGAATTTCTAAATCGCCTAAATGCAAACGGTTTGGAGCGAGTGCAAGCCGAATTGGATTCTCAAATTGATGCGTTTTTTGCGGGATAGTAAAATATTGAATGTGAATATTTTCAAGCGGTAGCAAGGTATCTTGTTGCCGCTTTTTGTTTTGCTTAATGATTTGCCAACTTGACAAATCCAAAATCAAGTAGCATAATGAAAACATAAATCAAAGAATAGGAGAATTACCATGAAAGCAACATTTTCACTAGACAAAGAAAACAGCCGATTTGTATTCGAAGCAGAGGATTTTTATCTTCGGTTTGCGATAGCACCCACAATTAAATCCATTGACAAAGTAATATTAAACGAAAACGGCTATTTTCGCTTAATATGTGGAGGAAATGAAGTTGAAATTTTTCTTACAGATGTTACCGACAAAATGGATTTAATATGGGATTTTTCAAAATATGAAATTGAGGTGATATAATGGACTGGAATTCCGATTTAGCACAACGTGCCTATATTATTGTAAAAAAAACGGCTTTTGAAGTTGTGGATTCAAAACAATTAGGGTTAAAAGTAGTTGTAGTTACCGATTGCATAGACGAAACACAAAAAGCTATATTTACAATATCCAAAAAACAGCCCTTTGAAACAGCTAACTCTTTTTTGGGAGAAGAACGCAGAAAAGAAGTATTCAAACTTTTATCTACCAACTGGGAAACTCTTATGGAGGAGTATTATGTCTGATATGACTGTAGGTAAAGCTGCTGGTTGTTGGATATATTTTACCGCACACGATAAACCAGAGCCGACTCATGTACATTCTAACAAGCCAAAAAAGGTGGAACATGGTGCTGCAAAAATTTGGGTAAAACGAGATGGCGAAACCGAAATAGATACTTGGGGCAACTTGACCATTAAAGAAATGAAAGCTGTACGCAAATACTTGAAAGATTACCACATGATACTTTTTGAAATGTGGGAAGAAAAATTTGGAGAGTTGAAAATTTACGGCGAACCTGATAGAGCTTTTACTGTGATTGTCGAAAAAAATGGCGATAAGGTTCTAAAGGAACAATTCAACGAAACAAACTTTGAAGAATCGAATAGAATCGAACTTTTCAAGCAAAAATATGACATTGATATTGTTCCGCCAGCTTTTGAAAAAAGCATTATTTCACTCCCCAAAAATGTTTGGATTGAGCAAGAACCACTATTTGCAGATATGATTAAACAGCAAGTTACATCTGATTTACCAAAAATAACTTTCTTCAACAATCCTTAACACAAATATTTTCAAATCCAAAATCAAGTAGCATAATAAAAACATAAACCAAAGAATAGGAGAATTACCATGAAAGCAACATTTTCACTAGACAAAGAAAACAGCCGATTTGTATTCGAAGCAGAGGATTTTTATTTTAGAGTAGCAATAGCACCCACAATTAAATCCATTGACAAGCTAATTTCAAACGACAACGGCGTACTAGAAATAGTATGCGATGGCGAAGAAATGTTTGTAGAATTGCCATTTTTAACGAAAAGGCTCGGCGTGGATTGGGATTATTCAAAATATGAAATTGAGGTGATATAATGGATTGGAACTCGGAAACGGTGCAAAGAGCGTGCTTTGTGCTAGATAATTTGGCAATGGAAATTGTCAACCATAAAGAATTAGGAATGAAAGTAGTAGTAATTACGGATTGTTTGGATGAAACCCAAAAAGCTATGTTTACAATGTGGCAAGGTCGTCCACAAGAAAAAATGTCCTCTTTTCGCTCGTACGAAAGAAAACTTGATGTAAATTGGTTTATGAAAAATAACGCCGATCATTTGTGGGAAATAATGAATGAGTAGCCTAACAGTAGGTTGGGCGGACTATATAGAAATCTATTTCACAACTTTTGACAAAGGCGAACCGAGCCATGCACACGCCAATTATCCTGTTAAAGTTGAGGTTGGTGCGGCTAAAATTTGGATAATGGTAGACGGAGAAACCGAAGTTGAATCGGTGGGAAAACTTTCTACAAAAGAATTAAAGAAAACACGCAGATTTTTGAAAGAAAACTATCTAGTTCTGTTCAAAATGTGGGAAGAACGGTTTGGAAAATTGAATATATACGGCGAACCTAATAAAGAATTTACGGTCGTCAAAAATAAAAATACTGGCGAATTAACATTGCAAGAAAAAGGACAACTCTCGCCAAACGAAACAAGGTTGACAAATTTTATGCAAAAATACGGTTTCACAAAAATATCGCCAACATTTGAAGAAATAATTTTAGCACTCCCTGAAAATGTATGGAGAAATCAAGAGCATTTATATGCAAAATTAGTACAAGAATCTCAATAACTCACTCAATGTAAATCAACGGTTGACTTTATAGTGCTATATGATATTTAGGCATTTGCTGTAGGGGCGACCGTCTTGGTCGCCCTTCGATTGAATTTTACTACTGCACAAAAAAATGTAACCCTCCGCGAAACAATTCCTCGGCTGTACCGCCATTTTTCAAAAATTCGCTAACAACAGAGTCAACGCTGTCAATGTTTTCTAGTAAATAAAAATTTAATCCGCCTTTGTACAATTCTTCGGCTGTTCCACCAGTGGATAAATATGTGCCGATTGCATAATTTACAAATCGCTGCTCTTGTGGGCGGCTTGCTTGTATAAAAATAATTGCTACAGCCGCAAAGCAGATTATTCCTGCTAAAAATAATTTTTGTTTGTTCGTATTTTTCATATTTTTCATGGTAAACTCTCCTGTGTTGTAAATTTTAACTTTTATTGACTGTTTCGCTGTGCGAGTTCGTCTTGTATTTTTGTGTAAAACTTGCTATCGATAACATATTTTTTCCTATATATAAGATAACTTACAATTATGCAAAGCAACGGAAACGCAAACATTGCCATTCGCAAAATTAGCAATCCGCTTTCGGTAACATCGGCGGCACTTTCTGCCTCAACGATTCCCGATAATATGACAACCACCGAAACAACGCCGCTCGAAACTGCTCCGCCCGTTTTATTTATTAGTGGCTGCAGCGAAAATGTTATACTTTCGTTGCGTTTGCCCAGTTTCCAATGCCCATAATCTACCGTATCTGCCAAAAACATTAACATTAGCAACTGCACAAAACTTTGTCCAAAAAACAGGAAAACTCCCGCTATTCCAATAAAAATCATAGTTGTTGTTGGTGCAAAAAAGAAAATTACATATCCGATAGCAATTAAAACCATTGCAAACGTGTACAACGTGCGGCGGTCGTATTTTTTGCTAAACAACGGAAACACAGCTAAAGCGGTAATTTGCGAAATTCCCAATATAATTGCAAAAATGGGAAACATATCGATATTGCCATAAGCATATTCAAAATAAAATAATCCGAATGCTGTTGTTGTTACGTAACCTATCATAAACAGCGACATCGCTATTGCCGTGTATAAAAGTTGGTCATTTTTGAAAATTACCGCAAACATTTCTTTTATAGATGTAGTTTCGATTTTAGCTTTAACATTGGATTCCTTTACGCCGAAAAGCGTAACCAATAATCCCGCAACCATTACGATTGCTATAATTACGGTAAATACAAAATATCCCATTTGCAAACTGCCGAAACTTTCGCCCAAAGCCGCCGTTATTGGGACAATCCCCGCAACTACAAAAAATAATCCAATATTTGCACAAATGCGAGCTATTACTCCGATTTTTTCGCGTTCTTTTTGGTCGTCGCTTAACGCTGGCAACATTGACCAATATGCAATGTCGTTGGTTGTGTAGCAAATTCCCCAAAATAGATAGGCTATCGTAAATACAACAATAAACGCTGTGCCTGTAAGTCCAAAATCTGTGAAAATTAGCACCGTAAATATTGCGGTAGTTGTTCCTCCGAAAGCTATCCAGGGCTTGAATTTTCCCCATTTTGTGCGAGTATTGTCAACTACAAATCCCATGAACGGATCGTTTAGTACATCAAAAATGCGAATAGCCACAATAATTACCGAAACCCACGCAAAAGTAGCAACAGGCAAATTTATGACGTTTGACAAATAGAAAATTAGATACGTACTAATCAACGTATAAACCATATCTCTGCCTATTGTGCCTATTCCGAAAGTGAATCGATTGCGTTTATACATGAAAAAATCCCCCAATTTTTTGTTTTTTATCGCACAACAAAATTTCACAATTTTATTATGTAACTCAAATTTACGAATGCAAACCAAATTTACGAATGCAAACCAAATTTACGAATATTTACCGTAGGGGCGGATAATATCCGCCCCTACGTTTTTTATAAATGCGATTTATAAATATACCGCAATCAAATTTCAACAGCACAAAACAAATTTTTATTAAATTGCTTATGAGCAAGTTCTAAAGCGGCGGCGATTTCTTCGCAACATTGTTGTACTTCGGAATGTGCTGTAGTTGTGGCGTTTCGCATTTTGTATACATGGCACCATTCGGCAAGGTCAACCTTAAAAATAAAATTGCTTGGAATACTCAACATATACAAGCCGCGTTTTACGTCCTGTACGTTGGCTAAGTCTTCTCTTATGTAGCCGTTGACTGCTTTTGTGTAAAAAACGCCGTCAACTTCCACTCGTTCGGGCAAATTTATATTAAGTTTGCCCAACATTACATCGGTTGGGATAATTTTATCTTTGTAATAATCAGACATTTCGTAACCGAACGAGGATAACCTTGTACTAGAGCGTAAAATGCGGTTGTTAAAGCGTTTGGCGTGTGCATCCCAGTCATCTTGCCCTGCGCGGTGCATTCCTTCAACCGTACAAGAAAAATCGATATATCTCAATAAAGTTGTGTGCTTGCGTCCCCATTTTACAAGCCGATTAAGCCAATCGTCAAATTGTGCAAATTCTGCGGATAAATCGTCTGTTGCAGTTTTTAGCATACCGTTGTTGTCCAAAACTTTGCTGCACACCAAATAAACCTCCTGGGCAAAAGTGGGCGACCAGTTGCGTTTGCTTACATACAAGGAAATTATCGCATCGGCTATGCCGCTTATATTATTCAAGTGTATTTTCATAATTTTGAATTATTGTTACGTCTGTTATTTAAGAAATTTGGCAAATTGAAAACTGGTTCGTCGTCGTCGTCTCTTCTTTTAATAGGAGGTAATTCTCCACGTTGCGGTGGCGTTTTGGAATCGTCGGCTGTTTCGGTGGGTTCGGCTGTTTGAGTTGGCTCGGCTTGGTCAGTTTTAGGTTCAACAAACTTGCCAAACGGATTTTCGACCGAATCCGTTTCAGAAGCAAATGGATCTAATTTTGGACGTAACGGTATTGCATTTTTGGGAATTTTTTTACTGGATTCTTCGTCTAAACCTGTTGCGATTATTGTAACGGTTGCCTCGTCTTTTAGCTCTTCGTAAATGGTTGCACCAAACATAATATTGGCGTTTTCATCCACCAACGAAGTAACACTGTCGGCGGCAGCGTAAATATCTTTTAAGGTTAAACTGGGATCACCTGCAAAGCTGATTATCAGCGAACGTGCACCGTCAATAGAAGTTTCCAACAACGGACTTTTTACTGCTAAACCTGCAGCTACTTGCACCTTGTTTTTGCCAGTTGCTTGTGCAACGCCCAAATGAGCAATACCTTGATTTAACATAACAGTTCGAATATCGGCAAAATCCACGTTAATAAGCCCGTCTTTTAGGATTAAATCGGTTAATCCTTGTACACCTTGTCGCAAAACTTCGTCCGCTTTGTGAAACGCTTCTTTAAGAGGAGTATCGTCATCGACAATTTCAAGCAATTTTTCGTTGGGAATTACTACCAAAGTATCCAAATTGCGGCGCAATTCTTCAATGCCCGTCAACGCATTTTTCATTCTAGGAACGCCCTCAAATTTGAAAGGTTTGGTAACAACAGCAACGGTTAAAATTCCCATTTCGTGGGCGATTCCCGCAATTACAGGAGCTGCACCTGTGCCAGTGCCGCCGCCCATTCCAGCGGTTATAAACAACATATCGGTATTATCTAGCACTGATACAAGAGCATCTCGGCTTTCTTCGGCGGCACGTCTGCCAATTTCGGGAACTCCGCCTGCACCTAGTCCGCGCGTTAATTTTTCGCCCAGTTGCAAGCGAATAGAGGCTTTAGACCTTCCCAAAGCCTTGTTATCTGTATTAACTGATATAAATTCAATATCTTCAACATTATCTTCAATCATGCGATCAACGGCGTTGTTGCCACCGCCACCTACGCCAATAACTTTAATTTTTGCTTTTGAAGTCTGCATTGTTTCTATACTAATCAAGAAAAAATCCTCCCTTTCATAGACAAAATTTTGCCTATTTATTGCTACAAATAAAAAATATCTTACAAATATGATATACCTAATTTTAACAAAAATCAAATTTTTTTGTTATTTTATTTTTATCAAGTTAAACTTCTAAAAATGTACTGTGTGCCGATTTCTTGAATATACAAAAAACCGCGTACTTCACGTATCATCGGCCATTCGTTTATTATTTCGATTAAAGTTAATATTTTATCGTTTGCGTTGGTTGTGTCGCCCAACTGTACTTCAATGTTGTATATTCGCAAGCGGACGTTACTCGGATCGGAGACATCTATTTGTTGGATAGAATCTGTTAGTTGGTGGCGATTTAACAGGCGAGAAAAAGCAACAACCGTGTTAAAAGCCTCGGGATTTTCCACATCCAAAAATTGCCCCAAGTGCATTTGCGAAAATCTCAAGCCTATAATAATAGGCAAATCGTCCGTCATATACGAGCGAGTTTCAATTACTCTGCCGTTTTCGTCTATATATATGAACATTCCGCTTATGTATTCAATGTATCCGCTCAAAAAACGCTCTTGCACGATAATTTCCATTGTGCCAGGCAACGAACGCCTAAATACAACTTGGTCGATAAAAAAATTTTCCATAATTGCGTTGCGCGCATTTGTGGGATTAAACAAAAAAATGTTGACACTTTCGGCTAATCCCGCGCGTTCTAAAATTTCGGCGGTTTCAATTTGCAAGTTGCCCGTTACGGATATATCCGTTATGTGAAAAAACGGCGACATCATTGATAAAATTACAGCTAAAACAGTAGCAATAATTGCTACAACTTTTTTAGACTTTTGCATAATTATTTTTTGGCATTTTTGGCAGGTTTGGCTGCTTTGTCAGGTTTGGCGTTTTTGTCATTTGCATCAGGTTCTGGAGTGCTCGGCGGCGGCGGTGGCGGTTCAGCTGCCAATTTTTCTGCAATTTTTTGGTGGCGAACATTTAATTTAGACATTGAAGTTTTGCGGTCGAAAGTTTGCATAGTGTTATTTTCGGAAAGCACAAAAGCAACGCAAATTTCTTTGGTTTTATATTTTGCCCAAAAGAAGTATTCTTTGTTGGGTTTGTAGGGAAAATGCGGCGAAATTAGTATTGCATTTTCGGCAGAAATATTCTTAAATTCACAACGCAGCCGTTTTAAGTTACGATTTAGCAACATAACAGAGGTTTCTGGGATTGTAGCTACTTCAATATCGTTGGGAAATTTCAACTTCCAAGAAAAGCGTGTTGGTTGTTGATTGACATTGTTTTTTATTTTTTCAGCCATATCGCCGACAATATTTAAGTGATCTTGCGTTTCCTCTGGTTGTGCCGTTTTTGTTGCTAATTTTACTGTTTTTGTAGGTTGTTCGGTTTTTTGTTCAGCTTGTTCAGTTTGTTCAGATTTTTGTTCGTTATCCAAGATAGCCCTCCGTTCAAGTTTCTTGTGGTTCTGAGATATTAGTTAGTTCGGTATTTTCGGATTGTTCGGCTTTTACCGTGATAATGCACTCGATAGCACGGCGATGCTCGGTTTTGCTTACTTCGACGGTTAAATTTTCAAAGGTAAACGAATCGCCTTCGTCTGGCACTTTTTCTAGTTTATCCATTATCCAACCGCTAACGCTAGTTGCTTCGGATGCTAAATCCACAGTAAGGTCAAAATATGCGAACATATCTTTTAAGTAAGCAGAACACAAAACTTTGTGCTTTTGTTCGCCTTTTTCGTCAGCATTTTCGGCATTTTCGGGGTTTTCCAAATCGGTAATGCGTTCAAATTCGATTATTATGTCGTCGCTTTCGTCCCAAATATCGCCAACCAGTTCTTCTAAAATATCTTCCATAGTAACAATGCCAGCTGTGCCGCCGTATTCGTCCGTTACCACCGCAAAATGCACTTTTTTAGTTTGCAACATTTTGAACAAATCGCTAATTTTGGCGGACGGAGCCACAAAAATTGGCTCGGTATAAATATTTTTCAGCGGATTTTCCTTTGTAAAGGTGTATTTGAAGAAATCGCGCATATTGACTATCGCAATAATATTGTCAATGGACTCGTTGTAAACTGGCAAACGAGAATATTCCGTTTCGTAAAAAAGTTTTGCCAATTCTTCGTCCGTTGCGGTATCGGCTATTGCGACAACTGCCGTGCGTGGCGTTAATATGTCAATCGCCTTTAACTCGGTAAACTCAATGGCGTTGTCTAGCAGTTGCTTGCCGCCTTCGTCAATAACGCCGTCATTGTGGGCAACTTCCACATAAGAGTACAATTCCTCTTCCGTCATAGTGTCTTCGGTTTGGGATGTTTTGAAAATTTTGCTTACCAAAATTTTCCATTTGCTAAACGTGAAACTTACGGGCGTTGTAATAAACACAAACACCACCAATAGCGGCGCGCAAACCATCGAAAACTTTTCGGGCGATTCTTTTGCCAAACTTTTTGGCGTAATATCACCAAAAAACACGATAATAATCGTCAAAATAACTGTTGACATTGTTGCTCCTATATCGCCAAAATAGCGGACAAACAGCAACGTAGAAATAGCCGCCGCCACAAGAGTAACAATATTATTAAGCACAAGCAATGTAGAAAGCACCTTATCAAAGTTATCGTGCAAGCGTAACACAAGGGCAACACGTTTAGCTTTTTTGGGGTTTTCGTCCGCAAAAGATTTAATACGAATACGATTAAGTGCAGAAAAAGCCGTTTCAGTAGCAGAAAAATAAGACCCTAGAATAATCATTAAGGCAATAGTAAGAATACTAAATAAACTATCAGGACTCATTATTTTTCCCCTTTAACTACTGTTGTGAACAGTGTTTTAGCAACAAAATATTACGTCTGCTACAAATAACATTATACATCAAATATTTTTTTATTGCAAATTTATTTTGTAATATTTTTTATACTCAAACAAATGGATAATATTGCGAACGGGCGACGACCTTACAATAACGGTAATTCGTAGGGACGATTGTCTAGGTTGCCCGTTCAATAAAATTTTAGAATAGCCATAACGGGCGGATATTATACGCCCGTTTTTTCTACAACAGTATGATTTTAAGTTATTTGAGTATACACATCAATAAATGGGAGACCGCCTCCACATTCATTGCCCTAAACCAATAAAAAATTAGCGGGTCAAGGGACGCGTTCCTTGCGGGGTTTGGGGCAGCGCCCCAAGGTTTTTAAGTGTATCTGAAAAAGTTGTGTCTAGGGCGGATTGTGCCTTTGATGCGTCTTTTCCGCCGGCTTGTGCAGAGTTGGGTTTGCCGCCACCGTTTCCGCCGCAAATGTTGGCGGCTTGTTTTACTATTTGACCTGCATTAACGCCTTTGTCGACTGCTGTTTGAGATACGTGTGAAATAAATTGGACTGTACCGCCGTTGACAGAGGCTAGTAGTAAAACGTCAACCTTTTCTTTTAGCTGATCGCCCATCGTGCGTAATGCGGCGGTATCTAAATTTTGTAATAGCGTAAATAGCCATTTTAAGCCATTTTGTTCGGTTACACTTTCCAAAATTTGTGTCGATTGCCCTGCCGCCATTTTGGATTTAACTTTTTCTAGTTCTTGCTTGGCTTGCTTTAGGTCGGTTAGCAGAGTTTGCGTTTTTGCAATCGCTTGCTCTGGCGTGGTTTTTAGCATACGAGAAACTTCCAATAGGTTGTTTTCGGAATGCCGATAATAATTTAATGCACTTTGTCCAGTCAAGCCCTCAATGCGGCGAACTCCTGCCGCAACGCTGCCTTCACTTGCAATTTTGAATAATCCCGCTTGCGATGTATTTGACAAGTGCGTTCCTCCGCATAACTCGATGCTTGCACCGTTGCCAATGTTCACTACTCGAACGGTTTCGCCGTACTTTTCGCCCTTTTCGCCCATTAACATTACTGCTCCCATTTTGCGTGCATCGTCCATTGACATTTCGCGGACTTCGATTGCGTGTCCACTGAAAATATTGAAATTTACTACATCTTCAATTTTTTGCAGTTCGTCCGCTTTTATTCCCGCAAAATGCGTAAAGTCAAACCGCAAGCGTTCCGCAGAAACCTCCGAGCCAGCTTGTTCGATATGTGAACCTAAAACCAATCTTAATGCCGCATTTAATAAATGGGTTGTCGTGTGATTTTTTGCAGTATCTAGGCGGTTTGGACTATGCACAGTTGCGGTTGCCAATTCGCCGACAGAAACTTGACCGTCCGTTAATACGCCAATATGGGCAATTTTTCCGCCTGCAACTTTTACGCAATCGGTTATTTCGATAGTGCCGTTTGCCGTTTCGATGATTCCTGCATCGCCTTTCTGCCCGCCAGATTCAGCATAAAACGGCGTTTTATCCAAAAATATGACGACATTCTCATTTGATTGGTTGACATTTTCGCATAATAAATTTTTATCCGCCGAAACTATCGCTTTTATTTGGGATTTTGTTGTTAAAGTTGTGTAACCCACAAATTCCGTTGTCAACGATGTTTCCAATTTGTTGAAAATTGTTTCGCTTGCACCCATGTAATTTGTTTCCGCACGAGCATCACGAGCGCGCGTTCGCTGGTTCAACATTTCCTCGTGAAATTTTTCCTCGTCATACGAAAAGCCCTGCTCTTGCAAAATTTCCTTTGTCAACTCTGGAGGAAAGCCGTATGTATCGTATAATCTGAACGCCTCTTCGCCAGAAAGCTGCGTTTTGCCCGTTTTTTTAAGGTTGACACATAAATCTTCAAGCAAAACCATTCCAGTATCGAGGGTATCAAAAAAGCGAGTTTCCTCGTTGGTAAGCACTTCCAAAATATAGGCTTGTTTGTCCGCCAATTCGGGGAAAGAATCGGCGTTTTCGGCAATGACAATTTTCAGCAAATTGGCAATAAAAGGGGAATTGTTGCCAATCAATTTTGCGTGGCGAATCGCTCTACGCAACAAGCGCCGCAAAATGTAGCCGCGACCGTCGTTGGCTGGCAAAACGCCGTCCGCCGCCATAAACGTGATACTTCGCACATGATCGGCAATAATATTGACCGACATTTGCGTTTCGGATTTATCCGCTTTCTCGTTTTGGCTAGATTTTAGGGATTTTATAGCCGTATGCAAATCGGAAAATGTGTCAATATCGTGAACCGATGCGACTTCTTGCAAAACGACAGCGATTCGCTCCAAGCCCATTCCCGTATCGATGCCCTTGTTTTGCAAGGGTTCGTAAGTGCCGTCCGCAAGCCTGTTAAATTGGATAAAAACTAGATTCCACACTTCCATGAACCTATCGCAATCGCAGCTAACATTGCAGTTTGGGTTATCGCAAGCAAATTTTTCGCCACGGTCAAAAAAAATCTCGGAGCAAGGTCCGCAAGGTCCGTTGCCGTGTTCCCAAAAGTTGTCCGATTTGCCCAATTTGTGAATGCGTTCGGCTGGGATTTTTATTTGTTCGTGCCAAATTTTGTACGCCTCGTCATCTTCGTGATAAACGGAAACCGACAGCTTTTCGGTTGGAATTTTCATTACATCGGTTAAAAATTCCCAAGCCCAATTTATCGCCTCATTTTTGAAATAATCGCCAAACGAAAAATTGCCCAACATCTGAAAAAATGAGATATGCCGTGCATCACGCCCAACATCGTCAATATCGACGGTGCGTACGCATTTTTGGCAAGTTACAAGCCGACTTTTTGGCGGCTCCGATTGCCCAGTAAAATAAGGCTTTAACGGAGTCATGCCAGCGTTTATCAACAGCAAGCTATTATCTCCCTGCGGAACTAGCGGAAAACTTGGCAACCGCAAATGTCCCTTTCCCTCAAAAAAGGACAAATATTTTTCTCGTATTTCATTTACACTAAACATTGTAACCTCCAAATTGAAAACATTAGGACCGTGGGCGCCCGCCTGCCGGCGGGCAGGCTGCCCACACCCGCAAGGACGCGCGCGCCCTTGACCCGCCTTTTATTTACGTTAATTTTAACTATGCCGATTTTTATCCGATT
>WRKG01000239.1 GCA_009778185.1 Bacillota bacterium | reverse complement strand
AGTAGGTGCTTGATTTTATCGTATTGCTCTTGATTTATTCTCATAGGAACATTTTAGCAGATTTGATGCGTTTTGTCTAGTGGGAACACGCCCTAAAAAATTCATCGCAATGGTGGCAAGTTACATAATGTATATCAAGGCAATCGTTGCAAACCCATTCTTCACAGCGTTCTCCGTTTGCATACTGCCAATAAGCTGAATAAACTTCTTCTCTTGGCATAACAACACCGCAACCATCGCAAGCATAAAAATGTTCTTCATAGCAATCTTGGCAATAATGCTCGCCGTTGACCACTTCAGCATCTTCCGCCATTATACGCTCACGACAGTTTTCGCATTTAACGCCCTCCCCGCATAGTTGACAAGTTAAATATTCGCTATGCTCCCAAAGTTGCTCTTAGCCGCATTCAATGCAATAAACTTTCCAGCCGCCGATTTCAAGCGGCTTTACAAAATCACAGACGGCCCGTCTGCCGGAAGGGCAGGTTGCAAGATTGCCGTATTTGTCAAATTTACCGTACACATCTAAATTTAAGCTAGCGACAATATTATTGTCGTAAATGTTATAATCTTCGTAATGCAACGACATTTTGCCGACTTTCACGTAACATTTTTGAACTTGGTACCAATCGCCAATTCTAGCCCAACCAAGCCTGTTATCCAAGCAATCTGTAAAAATTTCTTGAACAATTTCCAAAAATTTATTTCTTGCCAAATGGTTATCATTGCAAGGATACAGCCTAGATTGCAGTAAAACGCCGTTTCCATAATGGAACATCTGCCGCATAATTTTTGGTTGCTTATGAAAATCACTGTCAACATCCAGTTTAACGGTATAAAAAACCAAACTAACGCCGTCATTCATGTACGAAAGCGTGCCAGTGGCGTATTCTCCGCCCTCTATATGATGGCCTGTCCGCCGACAGGCGGGCAGCTGTGCCAACTGTTGCCGTTGGACATCTCCAAAAAGTCGCAGGGATGGACACTTAACACGGCTTTATATTTATTGAGTTTTGGCGAAAGTATATCGCTTAATGTGTTATATTCAGGAAGTTTATCGTAGCCGAATTTTTGGCAAATTTTGCTGATAATGCGAACTCTCTTTTGACCGACTGCACATTTTTTAATGCCGAGTTCTTCTTTGATATAATTTACGGTGAGTTGAGATTCAATGATTGGGCTGTACAAAACAAGCGAACCCGCTTCGTCAACATTAAACAGCAATTCTTTCATAATGAGAAGATGTTTGCTATAATTTGGAGTTTCTAGGTTTAACGCGGCACGTTCATGTTCGATAAATTGAAAAAATTTCCAAAATTTTTCTACACAATCTCTAATGTCGGCTTGTTGCAACTTTGTTTTGTTGTCAACTTCCACATCGCAAATAACCGCTAATTCTTGCTCGTTCCAGTTTGGATGCTTATGCAATGTTTCGAGCAAGCCGTTTTTGTTAGCTTGCCATCGTTGCAAATTAGCCAAAATTCCGTTGTCGTCTTGAAAATCATAATCATATTTTTTAAAAATAGATTTTACTTGCGTTGCAAGTTGGCTTATGTTATAATTAGTCATGTTGGCCTCTCTTTTCTAGCCTAACTTTCCGTTAAATAGGCAATAGGGCTGTAAAATTTAACCCTAACGATGTGTTATTTTTGTACTTTTTTATTTTTTATAAATAATGGTGGGGTCGAGTTTTAACCAAAACCCGACCCTTGTCTGCCGACAGGCAGGCCATAAAATTAAAAGTGGGCAATTTTGCCCACTTTGGTTTTACGTAGCAATATCAGCAAATTGGTCAGCTGATTCGCTTACCGTCCGTTCGGACATCACCGCCGTTTCAACAGGATTTTCAAGGGTTTCAACTCTTTGTTGCTGAACATCTTCCAAGTTAAGCTGTTCCCATTTTTGCAAGGTTTGCTTAACAAAAATGCTGCGGTCTTTTCCTTTAGGAAAATCGGTTGTAGCAACTCGTTCTCCCCATTGCAGTTTAATTCCGCCAGTGTTTCCAAAAGGCTCAACCACGGCTTGAAATCCAGTTTTTTTGGTTCATAACGTACCAGCGATTGCTTTCGGTATAATATTTTCGGTAGTTTCAATGGTTTTTTCGGCGGTTTCGGTTAAAATTTTGGTCATTTTATATTTGAAAATTTGACCGTTGGTTTCGTCAAGTAAAGTCAACAGCAAAGTTTGCTTTTTATCGACAAAGTTGGCTTTTTTGACAGTAAAGCCAGCAAGTAGTGAAAAATTGCATTTAGTGCCGTCTTTGTGCAAAAGTTCAAATAATCTAACGCCGTTGTACAAGGCGACTTCAATTAAGGTGTACGTTTTTGTTTGAATTAAAGCCTTGTTAATGAAAATATTCCTGGGCAAGGTCATTCCGCTAGTTTTGCCATTTTGAATTTTTATCTCAAAACTAATGTTAGTTTTGTTTGCACTTACTTGAGTCATTGTGTACGTGAGCTGCCTGTCGTTTGTTACTTTTTTAGTATTTTCCATGATAATCCTCGTTTTTCTAGCCAATTTTTTTATAAGATTGGCAACTCGGCTAAATCCGCCTGTCTGCCGACAGGCAGGCCGTGGATAAATTAAAAGTGGGTAATTTTGCCCATACAAAAAACAAAAAACAAAAGTGGGCAATTTTGCCCACTTTTTAATTTGCTAATTTTAAGCCACAACTTCAATAGAGTCGCAACATTCTTCAGACCCGTCTGCCAGACGGGCAGGACAAAAATAATTTTCATAATAATCGTCCCATTTGTCATGATAACCTTGAAGAATAGCGTTTTCTTTGGGAAGAACGGTTTCGCAAGTTGCACATTCACCATAATTCCATTCGTAGCAACTATCCAAAATACTGGTTGATGTAATCGATTGCCCATTCGTCTTCGATAAATTTTTGTATGTGCAACGTAGGAAAATCGCCGATTGTGGTTTCCAAAGCTAGCATATTAAAAGCATCTAACAGACCCATATGACCAAGCCGTAAATTCAAACATTCTTGACACAAAATGCTCCAAAGTCTATAAAATTCGTTGTTGCTGTCTGTTTACTCGCTACTTTCAACAGTAGTAATAATAGCAAGCTGTTCCTCGTTCCAGTCCGCATTAGAGCGGAAAATTTCCAGTAGGGTATTTTTGCCAACAGCCCAGTTTTCAAGGTTTTTGTTGATACCGCCTGTGGTGCTTTCAATGTTGTTAGCAGATAAAATTGCCGAAACTTGATTTAATAAATTAGTCATAAGTCCTCTTTTCTAGTCTAAACTTCAGACAATGTGCCGATTTTTTGCCTGCCCGCTGGTAAGCGGGGCAATAAAATAAAGCCTATAAAGGCTTTTGTAAAATAAATAATCGCTCACTACAGCGACAATTAAGGCGCACGCAGTGCGTCGAATTGAACGGCGCGTAGCGCCCGCCGCAAAATGGCGTAAACACGCCATTTGTAATAACCGCCAAGCCTAGGAAGAAATACCACCCCTTTAGATGGTCGAAAAATTTTTGAGAAAATGACGTAAAAACGCCATTTGTAGGCACTGGCTATTTTAAGGGGTGTGGTCGAGGTCGGTGGGTTGCTTGTCGTTTTGTATAGCCCACTGAACCCGTCTGCCGGACGGGCAGGCAAATTTAGCAACAGTTTCCGCATGACATTTCAAAGGAGAACACCAACAATATAAATTGATTTTCCCGTTTCTTCTGCAAATATCCACAAGACGAAAAGCCTCGTTTCTAAAGTGTAAATCACTTTTAAGGCGTTGCTTAAAATAAGTGTGGTATTCGTTGCAAACTTCATTTCGTTCGTCTTCGCTGTGCATCACGAACGGATTACCCAAAATGCTTGAGCGGTCGACTTTGATGTTAAATTCAAAAGAGCTGTCAAATGTGCATTTTTTCAAGTTTTTGATAGTTATCATAAAATCACTCCTTTTGTTTTTTTCCCTAAACTTTGAACAGTTGCAAAAAAATTTGTTGTACAGGGATTACCCCTTTAGATTGTCGAAAAATTTTTGAAAAAGCCTGCAACCCTAGTAAAATCAAGGGTTGTACAAAGTGCATAACTTCTAGTGTTGAGGGGTGGGGTCGAGGTTGCTCTGCCGATTGGCGCGTCCGATAAAACCGAACGCACCTTTTTTGTTGCTATTGGTGCATTTGTTGATAATAATTCCATATAGCGTGTTCTTCAGCTTTAATTTGGCGGATTTTGTCGTGTTCGCTCAATTCGTGTTGCCAAAAATTCTGATTGATAATAAATGGTTCAACCTTAAAACGGCTTGTATTTTGGCTATTTTGCAAAATTGTTAAATAAAAATTGATGTCGCTTTGCAAATCGTCAAAATCGCCGTTGCTTCCAATTAAAACTTTGTGAATAACTAACAAGTTGCCTTTATTTTGGCTTGTTTGGAAAATATCGCCAAAATGTAGAAAATCGTCAAAATATAATGCAGATATTGCAGATTTTGGCAACCAATAGCGAACACATTTAATTTCGCCGTCCACTGTAAAAACTGGGTAGCTTTCCATCTGCTTTTTTTGGGTTGTATCGTCCGATAATGGCAAAAATTCGCTGTTTTCTTCTTTGGGCGGTGCATAGTTGATTTTTATTGATTTTATGTTGTAACCGTGAACATTTTCAAATTCGCTAGCTGTGTTTCTGCCTGTGATTTTGTGAACGGCTTGCTTTTGCCCTTTTTTGGCTTTTTGAAGAATTTTGCTAATCCACAACA
Source organism: Bacillota bacterium (assembly GCA_009778185.1). Lineage (GTDB taxonomy): Bacteria > Bacillota > Clostridia > Lachnospirales > WQUN01 > WRKG01. The sequence goes on along the minus strand of WRKG01000239.1, from coordinate 10,831 downwards.
ACGGGCTTTATTTTTCGGTTGGAACAAATTCAATTTTTTTGGTTGCGTTCCGTGGGGCTGTTAGCGTGTGCGCGGATTTTTCGTATTTGTAACGTAAAATTAGGGCGTGTTGCATATTCGAGTCGCTTGTAACCTCGTAAAAATCGGCGTTCAAACTCCATCTAAATTTTAGATAATACCATTTTTGGGAATATCCCCACGTTATAAATTTTTTATTAACGCTTGTAAAACTGGGATTTGGGAACGGTTGCATTGTTTCTTGTAATTCTTCCAATTCCCGTAAATTTTCCGCTTCGATTTTGGCTTTTTCGGCTTTACGTTCATTTTTTGCCAATTCTGCCCATGTTATGGGCTGTGGGGTTGTTGATTTTGGCGTTTGTTCGTTCCATAAAACAGGCGGTGGCGGTGTTAGTTTTTTGTTCATTCCTACAGCGAAAATTATTGATTTATCCGCTAAAATTACTCTGATATTTTTCCCATTTTTGGGAAAATTTGCCAATTTTGCATCAACCACCGCCAATTTTGCACTAACTGCAAAAAACTGCATAAACTCAGTGCTTTGGGCTGTTTTGCTAATATACAGGCTATAAATTTTTTTGGTGCTGTCGTTTGGGTCGATTCCAAAACACCTTACAAGCCTGTTTTTGCCTGCCCGTCCGACTGGCGGGTCTTGTTTTATTATTTCCATGTAAAAAATCCTTTCTATAAATAAATTGAGTAGCCACTTACAGCAAAGTAGAAATATCGTTTGCCCTGTAAACATTTTCATGTGCATTCGCTGGCTGTTCCCTATTAAATTTTCAAGGTGCGGTGTTGCGTTTTTTGTTGCTTAACTTGTTACAAGCCCTTATTTTATAGGCTTTATCGGAAAAATTGAGCGCGCGTTCCCAATTTTCCCTGTAAAGCCCACAATTTAGGCAACTTTTGGAAGTTTCCAACTTGGCAAATTTTCAAAGTTAAAACTATTGTCATACTCATATTTTTCTTTTTTGGCTATTTTCAAAAGATATGCTAACTTTTCCGCTTGCGTTTTGGTAAGTTTGCCGTTTTTCCGCTTTAATACGTCCGTGTAATAGTGGATATTGCCTATAACTTGGCTTTGTTTGTAGTCTTTGAAAATTTCAACCAATTTTGAGTAATTTTGGGTTTTGTCGTGGTTTGGTTCGTATTTTTGGTTGATATTTCCTACAGGATAAAATTTGTTGCCGTGTATCAAGTATAAATCGCCGTCTGATTGCAAGCGTAAAGTATATTGAAAATTGTCGTTATCGCATAAACGCCAAAATTTGCTTGCAATATATTTGTTTTGCCAACTGTCAATTAAGGTTATATTTTCCCCTAAATTGTACTTTTTGATTGGTTTTTCGGGGGTTTTGGGGGTTGTGGTTGTTGTGGTTTCTGAAACTTCTGCAACTTCTACAATATTCGCAACTTCTGCAATAGTATCAAGTGTAATTTGTGCATTTTGTGCAACTGTTGCAACTTCTTCAGTTGTTGCGGTTTCTTCAACAATTAACAATTTTTTCAACCGTCAAAATTAAATTTTCTTTGTCAAGTGTTAAACAGCTTGTTACTACCATATTTGGATTTTCCGCTGTATTCTGTAGCGTTGTAGTGCATACTTCATAACCATTAAATGTATAACTAACGTTAATTTTGGTCATTCCAGTATCGATATTAGGATATACCCTAATTTACTTTATGTGTTGAATTTCCTCAATCGTGAAATATAACCTAAATCTGAAAAGTTGCCCGCCTTGCTCAATAACATAGTTGTAAACTTCGCCAAACTTTGGATCGATGATTTACTTGCCGTGAACCCTGTAAACTGTTGTTCTGCTGGTTTTTCTTACCTCTTTAAGATTAAATTTTTTTGTTGTTGTCATAATAATCAATCTCCTTTAGCTTATCAGCTGTAAATTTTTATACATATTGTCAAGTTGCAAGTGGTCTCAATGTCCGTTATTTTGCAATGTTTTTTGTGTTGCCTTGTCAACTTTTTGGGCTGTTTTGCCTTTTGCCCTGTTTATCGTTTTACGATAATTTTTCGCCTTGTTTTTGGCTTGGGTTTTGTTTTTCTCAACCCTTATAAATATATTATAATACATACGTACTTATATGTCAAACTTTTTTCGAAAATTTTTAACGAAAAAATCACGTTTTCGAGAGGTGTACAAAAATATTTTTCAAAGTCAAGCAACGATTTTATGCGGTTTGTGGTGGGTAATGTTTCACAAAATTTTACAAGTATTATATTATATTTTTGTCGATTTTGTATACTTGATTAGTTATATTTTTTATGTTATAGTTATTTTTATCAAATTTGAAAGAGGTGGCAAAATGCCCGTAAGTAAAGCACAACAAAAAGCAACGGCAAAATACGCATTGAAAGCCTATGACAGAATAGAATTACAAGTATATAAAGGAGAAAAAGAGCCGATAAAATCCCACGCAACAACTCAAAATGAAAGCCTAAACGCTTTTATTAATCGAGCCATAAAAGAAACAATAGAACGAGACAACGCCACAAAAAAAAGTTCCAACAGTAAAGCATGGGAAAATTTTTTGAACGATTTAGAAGAAATCGCAGATGACGAACCCAATAAAACAGAAAACAATCACTTAAAGGCGTGGGAAGATTTTTACACAAATATTTCCGCTTGTGATGAGCCTTTGACAGAATTTGAGAGGATAAAGTTTAAGGAGATAGAAATATGATATATGCCCTTGATACTAATATTATCTCTTACATGATGAAAAATGATGAAACCGTAAGAAACAACCAGTTAGTTTTCATAAAAAATGGGGGTACTTGTATTATTCCTTTGATGGCATACTATGAAATCAAAAGGGGTTTAATAGCTAAAAATGCAACAACAAAAATGCGTATTTTTGAAGATTTATGTAGCCAACTAGAAATAAAAAAGCTAACCAAAAACGATATGGACACAGCGGCGTTAATATATTCCAACTGCAAAAAAGCAGGAACCCCCATCGAGGATGCTGATTTGCTAATAGCCGCCCAATGCTTAACAAACGGCTATACGATAGTAACAGCCAACATAAAGCATTTTGATATAGTGGACGGTTTGGCAATAGTTGATTGGACAGCCTAGCAACATCGAACGAAACAACGCCAAAAAATAAAAAAATTTTCAAAAGAACTTGCGTAGCACTATAATATGTGCTATAATAAAAATAAGAAAGGTGGTGAACAAATGGAAGATTTTACAAATGTGCTGACAACGATATTAACACCGATATTGACAGTAATAAAAGACTTGCTACAAATCATCGCACTAATTTACACGATACGCAAATTAACGAAACCCACTAAAGAAAATCCACCGCCATCGCCAAAACCAAAACAAACACCACAGCAACTGAAAAAGAAACCACCAAAAAGTAGCAAGCCACGGCACAAATGGGGGCGTCAAAGCCCCCGCCCCTATGCGGGTTCTTCCATAAAACATGACAAAAAAAACGGGTGCAATAATAGTAATTGGTATCATTCTATTGAACGTACTGGACGGAAGTTTTAACAACCCAAGTATATTAGACTGGGCAAAATTGCCCCTAATTATTATATGTATAGTGTTACTACTAAAGAGGGACAAAACCAATGAACCTTAAAGAGATACGCAACAAAAAAGGGTTATCCGTTCCAAAATTAGCAAAAATTTCAAACGTACCACGGCGGACAATACAAGAAATAGAAAGTCGTCAAGATTGCCGAATATCCACCGCCCTAAAACTAGCCGCCGCCCTAAACGTAACTCTTGACGAACTAGCAGGAAAGTCCTCACAATAAACCGCCCCAAAACAGCCACGCCAGCCCATTTTTGGCGTGGCGTGGGCTTTATCTGCCTGTCGGCAGACAGGTGTCAACTTGATTTTGATATATACCACACTTGTAGAATGTAAAGGCAATAAAAAAGTAGCTACTACAGCCGCACGTGTTGCCTGTTTTTGGCTTGCCTGTTTGCCCTTGCATTACCTTTTGTGTGGCTTGTAGCTTGCATGTTGCCTTGCTACTTTGCCTATTTTGCAAGGTTTTGACGGCTTGCACTATTGCCCATTGCCTTTTTTGCTTGCCTGTGGAATTTCTGTGGCATTAAAAAATATTGTGTTTGTAATACCACAAGCCCTACAATCCCTGTAAAATCAACATTTTTGGTGTTGGTAACTATTGTAATTGCATAGTTATCAATCTCTATATTTTCCGAATGCGAACCCTTACAAGTGGCTTGTTTACTGGGTTTGTGGGTATTACTATCGTCCTAAAACGTACCAAAAATAATATTGGTTTTGGTACGTTTTTTGTTACACTTTTACAACTTGCCAACCTCTTGAAACCTTGATATTACTGGGGTTTATGGTAGTGGTCAGCTGTGGATAAAGTGTTGCAAAAACGAACGATTTTGACACACTTTGACGAACTTCACGGCGTGGCGGTTGCCTTTTTTTGCCTATTGTTTGGTTGTTGCCTTGCCTATTGGCTTGTTTGTAGCCTTTGTTTTGCCTATCGATTGATTGTTTCGCTGTGGTTGTTGCTTGCGTGTGATGTGCTTGCTTTGCTCATAACCTATAAGTCCCCCCACCAAAGGCTGCAAGATACCCGAAACCGTAGCAATGGGGGCAGGCAACCAATGTTGCATTCTTTGATCATGATTTGGGCTACCTAAAGCAAAGAAAAAGGGTTCGGTTCCCGTGTTATGTGCTACAGAAATAGTAACTTCCCAAGGACCTTCGCCTGGAGTTACAATAACTCTTAAATATGCGTCTTCGAGTGAAATATCCCCTTCGTCCAAATCTGCGTTTTCCTCTCCTATTTTTACTTCGGCATTTATCGCTGTTATATTTAATATTGCGGGATTACGCTGGTCTGCTTGATTAGTATTTCTTAAAACAGTGCCGTTTGGGGTTACTGTACCAGGTATCAAAATAGCACCCGCTTGAATTACAGTGCCGCTTTCTTTATCCAACATCTCTTGTGTTATTTCATGTTCTCCAAATGTCAAAGAATAACCTCCAGCAGCAATCTCTGGAGTAAGATGTCTTACCCAAAAGCCAGTAGCATCCATAGATACTAAATATGTCACTAAATCAGGATTCGGGCTACCTACCCCATTAAAAAGAGACTGGTTAAAATGTTGGCTACCTTCCATACCCAACATAGCCGCCTCCATAAGGGCTGCTCTTGAAACCCCATTTAGGTTTCCCTGTGCCGCATTCAAATCTTGGTGAGATAATAATACTGCCTCAACATTTGATTGATTTATATTCTCCCAACCTTGTCTGAAACTACCTGCCGCAGTCCCAGGCCCTCGTCGTCCAGGATAAGTACATATTACAGTCATAGAAAAACCATCTAAAACTACTCTGTATCTACCAGAAACAGTGTCTGATTGGTTTGGTAAAACTACAGTTACATCTCCTTCTGCCTCTTCCTCTACCCAATCAGAATCCCTTGCTAATGAAAAACGAGAAAAATCATAGTTGTCGTATAATCCCATTGCAAAATCGGTTGGATCAATGGTCGCCCTAATTAAATCGAAATCTAACTCTAATTCAGGTTGACTAACTAAATATGTCTCTGGATTATACCAAATAATAGGAGAAGTTTCGTCATCCAAATCTTCGTGGTACGCAACAAGAGGACCTGACCATATACGCAATTCTTCAGTCATAATACTAGATATTTCGTGAAGATACACCAAATTAGGTGTTAGTAAATCTTCTTTTTCTACAATTATAAATTCAACAAGTCGCCAATTTACATCAATATTGTGTCTAATTGGTAATATTGGTCTCGTCTTTATTGCACCTGTTACGTTCGGTAGCCCTGTCTCCAAAACTCCGTTAATAGGCATCGCATATACCATGCGGTCTATTATGATTATAGGTATTTCGGAATGATGTGCTGTGAAAAATTCATTGAGATTCGCTACTGAGTTGAGAAATTCCTTAACAAGAATTTGAAATTCATTCTCTTCTGTAGATTCTTCAGTTGTATCGGTATGTGTTATAGTAATTAACATATTTGCCTCTCTATTAACTATAACCTCACTATTTCCTAACATTATTCCTGTATGAAAGCTATCAGTCTCTTTGATGCCTATTTCTGCGTCTGCTAGAATAGTTGATAAAATTTGCGTTGTCTGCTGTAATTGATTTCGATTACGCCCTCCCCCCAGTATATGCGGTATCGTATGTTTGCCATTGTGGTGGGGATAAATCAGATTCATACGCAAATACTTCTGTCTGATTGTTAAAGCTAATGTTTGTTAATAACATAATTGCAACCAATACTGCGGCTACAACTTGTTTTGCTTTCATAGATCTCATAAAAACTACCTACTTTCCTTTAATAATATTTACTAATGGTTTATGGGATAAAAATAACTGATAAAGTATATTTATACTTTATCAGTTATCAGTTATTTTGCTATAGTTATATTGGTAACCTATACTCCAAACAGTGTATAGTTAAATGTGCCGTGAGGTATCTCCGTTAGATTAATTGAGCGAAATGAATCTACCCCCAAAGTTCTAGTATTCGGGTCTAATATAGCCGCACGATGACCCGGACTGCCCATCCACGTATTCACAGCATCTTTGGGTGTGGTTCTAGTATTTGTAATACTACTAATGCTGTTACCTCCAAAAACTCGTGCTATTTCATGACTTGCTGATCTCATACCACTTGGGGCATGAGTTCCCTGTTCTCCATTTGCGTAAGAACCCATATTATGCCCGCTTGCCAAATCTAGTTGCGCTAGTTGCTGTGTATAAAATCTCGCTGCCATACCTAAATTATCGTCCCAAACTAACTGTTGCAAGCCATGATTGTTCCTAATTTCGTTGATTAAACGCATAACTTCTTTTTCATATTCAGTGGGTCCACCAAACTCTTCATATTCCTCTATCCAATTTGATCGTTCTTGTTCAGTTAAACGTCTTTCAAGTAACTGAGTGAAAAAATCGTTCCAACGCAACACTTCATAATATGTATCAAAATCTAGGATAGCCGTATACCACCCATTACCTCTAGTTACTTCTGGTCTACCGAAAAAAGATTGACCAATACGATGTATAAATGTGTCTAAATCTACTATTTCATCATTAATAGTGAGGATTGCAGTATAGTTGACAGGAAGACTGCTTCGCAACTCTTGCTCTGTGATTTCTCCCCTCATAAAATCTAGGAAATAATCACGAAAAAGAATACCAGTATGGGTAGCACTTTGAGATGACCCCGACCTATTCCGTAAACTCTCTACGCCTTTCTAAATCAGCAACTTCGTCTGGAGACATAACTCGTGCGGCGAATGTTGTAGGTAATATTGCTAGTACAACAGCGAATGCCAGTAATTTTGTTATTTTTGCTTTCATTTTGTTTCCTCCTTTTTGTTGTACTGCAAATCCAACCTAGTTAAACATTTTGAGAACAAAGTTAGCCGATGATTGAGAATTTACAGCATTAAGACTTCTGTAATAACCAAATCCTATTAGTAAAGGTTGCTCTTCTGTGGAAGGGCGACTCATCCAGTTACGAAAATGAGTGGAAGACCCAACTAATAATATACTTCTGGCTGCAGATTCGATATCGCCAGGATACCAGTCTCCTGAACGAATGCCAGCTATACCTATATTTTCTCCGCCCGCATTCACTGTGTACCCTAAACGCCTAAGTTCTGCGACTTGATTACGTAATCTAGTATCTAAAGGCTCTCCACTAGGTCTATCGTGCTGAGAGGACAGAGTTATACCTAATTTTGTATTTTTCCAACGTATGTTATCTACACGTTCAACCTCTCCCAAACTAATGGCTTCAGACCACATATCTGCGTGTTCTTGAGCAAAACGTGCCACTTCTCGGTTAGCTACAACAGGTCCTAACCCCAGCTGTGCTCGATAATAAGTCATTAACTCAGCAACTTTTTCTTGAAGAATCCACATATCCCAATCTTCTGCGGAAATAATTAAAGCCTCGTACTCCTCTGTAGTCATGGGAGTTATGCCGCTTAAATCAGTTCTCGAAGCTAAATCTCTATCTAAATCTCCAAAAATTGCGTCTTCGCTAAGATATATATCTAGTTTACCAAAAAGGTATAAATCCCGTATTCTCCTAAAGGGAGTATCTTCAAGAATACTTATACGTAAAGAATCAATGTCGTCATCGTTTACCCTTGCTGATACAGTTGTTGGTAGCATTGATAGTATAATAGCGAATGCCAGTAATCTTGTTAATTTTATTTTCATTGTATTTCCTCCTTATTTAGTTTGGGGTAGGTGCGTATTTTAACCTGCCCCATTTAATATTACCTATTTGTTTCTGTGTGGACAATCTTGTTGAGCCTTTTTGTCGTTATCTCTTTCGTTATAATTGCCCGAGGGACAAGGAGAACATTTAGTTCCCTTGTACACTTACGTTTTAGGGCGATGGGGAGCTATAACACTTATAACCGAAAGTTGTTCCAGTTTCGTTACCCAAAAGATATTTGCAATGAGCCACCATATATTTTCCTCCTTCTTGTGTATTTGGTCGGTGTTATTGACTATAAAATACATTATAAATGCTGTCGAGGAAAAAATCTATATATAATTATGATAAAATTTCGCAGATATTTTTGTTTCTTTGGTGCAGTTTATATATTATCTGTTTGTTTATTGTTATAGGTGTTTCCTGTAATAAAACTCTTGGTTTATTTTGCCGTACTTAATTCATATTTTGGAAATCTCCTATAACTTACCGTTTACAAGACTACCACAAAATTGCGGAATGTGGACGGCAAAACGCCGCTGACAATCGGTGCAGAGTATAAGGGCGACAAATCCGACATTCCAAATTTATCGTTCAAAACCGTATCTGCGGCAACATGGGCTGTATTCTCCATAAAAGGCGAAACAAGCCCAATAGCGTATCCTGCCGCATGGACGAGGATTATAACAGAATGGCTACCACAAAGCAATTACGTTCGCAATGAGGACGTTCCGAATTTAGACGTATACCCAGGCGGCGAAACACAGTAACAAAACAAGGCGAGGAAAATTTCCTCACCTTGTTTTTGGGCAGAAACATAGGGCTAGCTAAACGTACAATTAAACTAATATGCTAAACGAGCAATTTGCTAGAGTAATTTTAATAGGAATGCTAACCACATCAACATTAGCACATCCAGTTGACATAATTCAGACATTTAACTTGGATTTATAAAACTAAACTTTTTTGAGCAACATTGACATATTAGATGTTTCGCAGGACTACAATTTACTTACATTACTGAAACGAAAAATAATTGAGATGCATCCAAATGTTGCCGATTTTTTGGACGATATATACATAAATTGATTTAACAATGACGTTTCCGATAGAGCATTAATAAATCGTAGCAATAGTAAATATTGAATAAGTTTTTGCCAAAAATTATAAAAAACTTTGTGTTTTTTGGTAATAAGTTGTATAATTTAGTGAAATTTCAACATAAATGCAAATTAAGGGCTGAAAATTTGCATTTGCCTAGAATGTAGGGGCGAACCCGCCTGCTGGACGGGCAGGTAATATCCGCCAGTTATAGCTTTCGGGCGAATATTATCCGCCCCTACATTAATTTTATCGTCAAATTAAAATTTACATATATAGCCAAACCGCCCAAACCCTCAAAGCAAAGCCCTCTTAACAACCTCAATATTAGAAGAAACCCCCTGCAAAATTAAATCCGCCACTGATAACGCCGCCATTGCCTCAACCACAACCACAGCCCTTGGCACTATCAACGGATCGTGCCGTCCTTCTATTTTGAATTTTATGTTTTCGTGCTTGTTGTTTATTGTATCTTGTATTTTTGATATTGAGGAAGTTGGTTTTACAGCCGCCTTGAACACAATCGGCGAACCGTCCGAAATGCCGCCGTAAACTCCGCCAGCGTTGTTGCTACGCTTTTTGACAACGCCATCTTCCACAAACATAATATCGTTGTGTGTGCTGCCTTGCATTTTCGCCGCATCAAACCCTGCACCAAAGGCTATTCCTTTTACTGCACCTATCGACATTACCGCTTGCGAAATAATAGCTTCCAATTTATTGAACACTGGCTCGCCGATTCCCATGGGAATATTTGTAATTTCGCACATAATTTCGCCGCCCAAAGAATCTCCCGCTTGCAGAGCATCTTCTGCCAATTTTGCCGCTTTTTGGTACGCAATTTCGTCGGGCATATTCAAATGGTTTGTTATCGTAAAATCGGGATTTTCTATTGTTACCGTACTTATCGAATAAGTGTAGGCTTTAACTTGCACGCCCAAAACTTCCAAAAATTTTTTTGCTACTGCTCCGCCTGCAACTCTGGCGGCTGTTTCTCTGCCAGATGAGCGACCTGCACCACGATAATCTCTAAAGCCGTACTTTATATCGTAAGTGTAATCCGCATGACCTGGTCGGTACGATTCTTTGTCATAGTCTTCTGACCGCTGATCGCGGTTTTTTATCAACATCGATATTGGCGTTCCTGTAGTTTTGCCTTCAAATACGCCTGATAGAATTTCTACTAAATCCTCTTCTTTTCGCTTGGTTGCAAAAGGAGAAACGCCAGGTTTACGTCTATCCAAAATATTTTGTATATAATCTGTGTCCAAAAAAATACCTGCTGGACAACCGTCAACTACTGCACCTATCGCTTTACCGTGGCTTTCTCCCCATGTCGAAACGGAAAATCTTCTGCCAAATACTGAACCCGCCATAATTTCCTCCTAAGCACTCAAACCTTGGGGCGCCCGCCTGCCGGCGGGCAGGCTGCCCTCCACCTGCCGGCGGACAGGCAAACCCCGC
>WRKG01000238.1 GCA_009778185.1 Bacillota bacterium | reverse complement strand
CAACCAAATTCATCGCAATCATCGCCGCAATCTTCCGCAATACCGTTGGGAAAAGCTGTGAAAGTTATTTTTGGCTCTGTTGTTTCTACTTCGACTCTTTCGTTGTAGTTATTTCTTAAAAACCTTGTTAAATCCTTGAAAAATTCTAGCATTTCCATATGTGTAGCCTCCTATTTTGTGGGATCTTTTGGGAATATATGCACTCCTCTGCGAGAATATACTATTGTAAAAATATCGATGCCAACGTATTTTCCATTTTCGTAATCCCAAATTTGTCCTATTATTCTATCCATTTTTATATCTTCCCAAGGATATTCAGAACCTTTCCTTGAAACAATAACGCCAGTTCCTTTATACTTGTTGACTAATTGCTGCAAATTTTCGTCAGCATTAAAGTAGGACGGGAAAAAATAATCGTGTCCTTTGGCTTTTGCGAGCAAAGCAGCCTTTGTTTCCTGTTGGAAAGCCTTGCTACCGTATATATGTTTAGCTTGCTTTCGTGTATCTATCCTTGACGAATATGTGCCGTCCAAAATTTTTGTTTTTTCGTCTTTCATGGGGACTCCTTGCTAGTTTTTTATACTGCTTGTAGGTATTTTTGCGGATTTGCTTGGGAAATCACTCAAATTTTGGCTATATTTGTTAATTTTGCCGAATTTAATAACAATCCCCCTACTCAAACAGCCGATTGCTCCCATTTTTAATATAATCTGCAATTAGTGTATAAACCTCGCTTTGCAAAACGTACTCTCCTGTATGGCTGCGCAAATCGGAAACAGTCCACCCTAAATGTTGCAATATTGCCGCTATATCGTCAAAGTCTTTTAGCCGCGTAAATTCGTCGCCAAAATCTGCTCCCATTAAGGCTGTATCTATTGCTATGGCTTTCATTTTGGCTACATCTTCCAAAACTAACGACTTTACCGTAAAATATTGCAAATCTAAAACCTTTTCGAAACGCAATTTGCCAACCACAAATTGTAAATCTGCCAAACTTGAACCCTCTAACAAAACTTGATTATTTAGCCAATCTGCACCTATTTCATGTTTTAATCCTAATTTTTGTATAATTATTTGTGTTTCTTCGTCAAAAATTGCACCAACATAGTCAATATCGGTGTACCTGTTCAAATTATATGGAATTTCGGCAAGCACTATCGCAAAACCGCCGATTATGTGCAACTTTATAGGCGAAAATCTTGGCTTGCTAGTTTTTTGAAACCTTGCTTTGTCAGCTGTGCTTTTTTCGCCTGTTGCAGCTGATTCTTCCGTTGCCAATGTTGCCAATTTAATTTGCCTTTCAAATAATATTGCATCCAATTCTAATAACGCATTGTATAATTTTTTGTGAGATTCTGCATATTTATTCATTTTATCACTCATAATTTCAGCCCCTTTCTTGCAAAAATAATGTTGGCAAATTCTAGTTGAGTAGGGCTAAATTTATCAATATTTGCCCTGCAAAAGAAATATAACGCACGTGCATCTAAATAATACAGCTTGCCAAAAAAACGCTGAAAAGTTAAATTATCGGCGTTTATTAGGTTGCTGGCGATGATTTTAACGTTGTTAAAATGGGATAAAAGTTTTAACAAATTTCCGTCCCCTTTCATTCCGTATATATTTCGCCATTTGTTTTTATTTACAGTTAATCGAGTTTTTTCCATATTTATATCGATATTGCTACGATTTAACAATATCTCGCCAATCCAAATCGCCCCTATCTAGTGCTTGCAGCAAAGCCTCGGCAGTTGCCAAATTGCTGGCAACTGGGATATTATGCACATCGCAAAGCCGTAAAACAGAGTCAATTTCTGGCTCGTATTGCTTTTTGTGGAGCGGATCTCGCAAAAATATTACTAAATCTATCTCGTTGTGGGCAATGTGCGAACCCATTTGCTGCTCGCCGCCCAAATGCCCAGATAAATATTTATGCACTGGCAAGTTTATCGATTGCTCGATAACCTGCCCTGTTGTGCCTGTCGCAAACAAATTGTGTGCTGTCAATATGTGCCGATACGCCACACATAAATTTTCCATAAGTTTCTTTTTGTTGTCGTGTGCCAACAATGCTACATTCATACAAACCCTTCTTTCGATGTAAACTATTTGAAACTCGTTCGCCCATTCAACATAACTTCTTGCGTTGTAATTGCTGGCTCTTCCTCTTCTTCGTCAACTGTAAACATATAAATTTCTTTTCGTGAGATGCCCACGTTTAACGCTAGTCCAATCGCCGCCATATGCGTCCACATATGCGTACCCCCGTACGACATAAACGGAAACGGCATTCCTGTATTGGGCAAAAAGCCTGTTACAACGCTGACATTTACAAAGGTTTGAAACAGCAATAAACCGCCAACTCCGCCTGCCATCAATCTGCCCAACATATCCTCGGCACGATACGCAATAAGAAAGCACTTGACAATAACAAATCCGATAGCCGCTAGCAGCGTCATACTGCCAATAAAACCGAACTGCTCCGCCATAACCGCAAAAATAAAATCGTTATGCCCATGAATTACAAACGTACTATTTTCCATAAAACCGCGACCGTAAAGTCCGCCGCTACCGATTGCAAACAGCGAACGGTTAGTTTGTAGCAACGCATCGGGATCAACGCTGGCTGGGTCGATAAAAGATTGCAACCTGTGCCATTGCCGCTCACTTAATATTTGCGTGATAATCAGCGGTTGCTGACGCATCATGTCAAAATACAGGAAAATTGCGGCTGGTAACGTAATCGTCAAAGTTGCAATAATAATCTTAAAATTAAGATTCGCCAAAAACAGCATAATAACGCCAATAGCAAGCAAAACCGTTGCCGCCGAAAGCGAAAGTTGCAAAATTACCAAAACCACGGGCAATCCCGCCATCGCAAGATACAGCAATAACGAAAGCGGATGATTTATTGTTTTTCGCTTGTCAACCAGTGCCGCCAGTGCAATTATTAGAAAAAACTTGGTAAATTCGGACGGTTGAATACTCAAATTAAAGCCGCCAATTGGAACAACTATCCAACGCGCGGTTGCGGTAATATCATCGGGACCCAAAAATAACACTATTACCAAAAACACAATCGAAATAAAATAAATCGGCAAATAGAACTTCGCAATAAAATGGTAATCGACCAACGCAACCACTAGCATAAGAATTATGCCAGTAACCAAATGAATCCGCTGTTGATCGGGCAAGGCGGCGTAAATTGGCAACAATCGTGCAACTGCCTCAACCATTAAAATTCCCAGGTATGCAATGCCCGCAACAACTATTGCTAAAGCATAGTCGAAGGTACGCATATTTTCGCGAAGTTCGCCTACAAGGCTCACGTTCTGCGAGGTACTTTTCTTGTACCTCTTATTGGGATATTCGCAAATAATACTGTTCCGTTGCTAGGATTTTCAGCATCTATTTTCGATATTTGAATATCGATAGTATCTTCGTCAACGTATACGTAGTTGGATATAACTTTGATAATTTCCACTTTAATAATTTCCAAAATTTGTGGCGAGCAATTTATTCTATCTTGTGCCAATGTTACGATAAGCCTATCTTTTGCTATAATTCGCGACGGCGTTGCTTTGCTCTTAAACAAATTACTTATACTTTCCATAAGTTTTCCCTTTCTAGCTTAAATTTGACTATTTTTTAATTGGATTTTCCGTTGAACAGATTTTTTAATCTGCCCATAAAGCCATCGTTGTCCGCTTCAATTTCCATAAGCGGCACGGAATAATCCAATACGCGGCTTGTGATATTGCGAAAAGCCTTTCCAGCTTTGGACGTATCGTCAATAACGCACGGTTCGCCTTTGTTGCTAGAAACTATTATGCTTTCGTCATCTGGCACAACGCCCAAAACGTTAATTGCCAAAATTTCGGTAACATCATCTAAAGTCATCATATCGCCACGTTTCATCATGTTGGGTTTAATGCGATTTAGAATAAGCAAAGGGTTTTCCAAATCAGATGCCTCTAATAAGCCAATAATGCGGTCGGCATCACGAACCGCCGAAACTTCGGGCGTTGTTACAACTATTGCTTTATCCGCGCCCGCAACGGCGTTCTTAAAGCCTTGTTCTATGCCAGCAGGACAATCAATTAAAATATAATCAAATTCTTCACGCAAAGCATCGCATAATACTTTCATTTGTTCGGGATTAACTGCTGTTTTATCCTTGGTTTGTGCCGCTGGCAACAAGCACAGATTGCTGTATCGTTTATCTTTTATGTACGCTTGTTTTAATCGACATTTTCCGTCAACCACGTCGACAATATCGTAAACAATTCTGTTTTCTAAACCCATAACAACATCGAGATTGCGCAGCCCAATATCGGCATCCACTAAAGCAACTCGTTTTTTTTCCATTGCCAAGCCTATTCCCAGATTGGCGGTTGTTGTCGTTTTGCCTACTCCGCCCTTGCCAGACGTTATAACGTAAACTTCACTCATTATTTTGCCCCCTAAATACGAATTTAATTTTTATTTTAGTTTACCAAAGGAGCAATAAACACTTGACCCTCTTGCATATAGGCACAGGCGGGCGTTTTGCGTTTGTGTTCTTCTGGGATATATACTATTGCGTTGGCAATACGCAGTTGCGTTGGCCAAAAAATCAAGCCCGAAACGAAAGTATCTTCGTTGCCAGCACAGCCCGCATGGACAAATCCTTTTAATGCACCGAGGACAATAACGTGTCCACCTGCAATAATTTCACTACCAGGGTTTGCATCGCCAATTACGACAACCGAGCCATTATGACGAATCGATTGTCCCGATCGCAAGCCCCCTTGATGGTACGTTGTATCGTGTACATTATGTAATAAATCGGCAGGAGCATTTGGCGTAAAAGTGGGATTTATTGGGGTTTCGCGCTGTTCTTTTTTGCGTGAAAACGGAATATCTAAAGTAGTTTCGGCTGTAATTATATCCATTAGCCGCCATTTTTCTTCTTCCGATAAATCTCTACCAGTAAAAATTACATTTGATTTTGCTCCGTTGAAAAATTTTCTTGCCCCTATTATTTTTTTTTGAAAATGCGTTTGCAAATCACGAAAAGGCATCCGCGAGTCTAAATCGATAGTTATCTCGTTTTTGCGACCTTTCAGCACAACGCTATTTTTATTTGTTATCAATAATTTTCAACTCCTTTAATTTGCAATGTCGGCATTTGTCGTAGGGGCGGATATTATCCGCCCGTTTAACCTTGCGGGCGGATAATATCCGCCCCTACGTTTGGCATAAATGCAATTTTCAACCGCTGATTCGCATTTTGAATACGTTTTGCATAAACGCAATTTTCAACCGCTGATTCGCATTTTGAACATTCTACTGCACAATAACATTGCGTGCTACAGGAAACTCTATTGTGGTTTCTGGCATTAGAAAAGCGTAAATTACATCGCGTGCAATTTGGGTTGCCGAGGCACTCATTGCGCTGGTATCGCCAAACGGAACCATTACATATACCGCAATTTCGGGATTTTCGAACGGAGCAAATCCGCCAAAACTGGAGTGCGCTGGTCTTGTTTGGGCTTGTTCGGCTGTACCTGTTTTTGCGGCAACTCGTATCGGAAACCCTCTAAAATGCGTGGTTGCAGTACCTCTGCCCTCGGTGGTTATTATCATGCCATTTTGGATTGTTTGCCAAGTTGCCTCTGACATTTCCATTCCAGTATATTCTGGCACAGGATTAGCTTGTTGCACAATTTCGCCGTTTGCCGTGGTTACAGTGTCAACCAAATGGAACGGCAAGCGAACGCCATTGTTGGCAATTTGTGCAATATAACGTGCCATTGTTGCGGCAGAATAATTGTTGTAAGATTGTCCTATTGCTGTACGAATTGTGTCGCCGTCAAACCAATCCCATTGCGCACGCGGTGCAAACTCGTTTAAGCTAAGATGTTGAAATCTTTTTAGATCGGGCGATGACATTATGTTTGCTACAGCATCTCTGTTAAATGTATCGGCAAGTTCGCCAACTTCAACGCCTGTGCGTTGATTAAGCCCAAAAAATTCCATAAACTGGTTGAGAACCTCTATTCTTTGATGTTGGCTACTTCCCAATCGCATTGCTACTTCAAAGAAAAAGTAGTTGCACGAGATTCCTATTGCACCCGCAACATTTAACACGCCAAGTCCGTTTGCATTCCAACAACGAGCCGCTGGTAATCCTGCTCTGGTAAAAGCACCGCGCGTTGCTATTGTGGAAGTTGGCGAAATAACGCCAGTTTCCATGCCAGCAGCAGCGGAAATCATTTTGAAAGTAGAACCAGGAGCACGTCCCTCCATAAAAGGACGATTGACAAGCGGGTGCGTTGGATCGTCGCCGTTTACACGAGCGTAATATTCCGCATCGATTGTATTGGCAAGCATATTATTGTCAAAAGACGGATAACCGACCGCCGCCAAAATTGCACCAGTAGCGACATCCGCCACAACAACAGAGCCAGTTGACGGATCGAGATTGAGCATTTGCGGAGTTATTTCGCCAAGCCGCATTTTTTCTACAACAAAGTTGTTGACAGTGGTTGCTCCGCTTTGCACTCGTGCCAAAAAGTCGTCATTATCGGAAAGAATGCCCAAATCTACCATTGCCGAAAACATTGTAATCGAACCCAAATAGCCATCGTTTACGCCGTCAACCAAAATGCGGACAATTTGCGCACGGTCTTCTCGGTTAGATGTTGCCTCGGGAAAACGCTCCAAAATGAAGGCACGTAACGCATAAGCGGCGTTTTCTTCGGTGGTTTCCATTACTTCGCGAATGGGAATCCAGCCGCCAGTAATTAGATTGTTAAAAATTTGCTGTGGCGTAACTTGTCCTTCGCGCGGCGAACCGCCTTGCAAACGGCGAATGTTAATTTCGGTCAAATAATCCTTCAAAATGTTAAAAGTTCGCCGTTGCATATCCATATCTATTGTAAGAAAAATATTATCACCAGGGATTGGGCTTGTAACTTCGGGAGGAGTGCCAACTTGCCGCCCAGTTGACGGATTTATCTCGACAAGTTGCGTGCCGATTGTTCCGCGCAAATTTCGCTCCATAGAGCGTTCAAGCCCAGTTTTGCCTATCATATCATCGTCAAAATAGCCGTCATCGGGAAAAGCCAATAAATCCTGATCGGTAACTCGACCAGTGTACCCTAACATATGGCTAAAATACTGCCCTTGCGGATATTCCCGCAATGTGCGAATGTCAATTCCAACTCCCGAAAAAAATGCACTTTGCTCTTCAATGGCGGCAACGGTTGCAAACGAAACATCGGATGCAATGTCGAAAAGTTGCGGATTAAACCGTCGAACATAAAGCTGTTCGCGAAGGTTCAAAATACGCCGAGCATCCTCGTTGGAAAGTTCGGGATCGATGTTAAATTGTTCTCGCAAGAAGACAAATGAATCGGCGGCACTAGTTGTTCCAGGATCGGGAACGGTCATATCGTCATTCCAGCGAAAAATGCGGGCTTGGCGAATTTCGGGCGTTCCACCGCCCAATGTAAACTCGTAAGGCCACTCGTTCGTCATAGGAAACTCTTGTAAGAAAGTTTCGCCGTTGCGTTCAAATAGCCGAGTTAGCTCTAATAAGGCTTCGTTTGAGATGGACTCGCTAACGCTAGGGTCCATTGTAACAACGTGGGCGGTAATGTTGGTTGTCAATGGTCTTCCAAAACGGTCGTAAATATTGCCGCGCGGTGCAGGAATCGTCTGCTCGACAGTTGTTGTTGGCGGCGGAGCGATTGTAAATGTATCAGAAATAACAATTTGCAGATGAAACAATTCACCCGCCAAAATAAAAAATAACACAGCAGTAAGCATAAACATCCAAACAATGCGATTTGTCAAAAATCCTATAGTCCATTTTAATGCGTCATTAGCAAGTTCTTTCATAAAAATCACTCCTTAAAAAAAGTACGTCTATCATTTTCGAAACTTTCAATTTTATTGTTAATCACAAACATCAAACCATAAAGCGGTAGCGTTAAAATTGCGGTGTAAATGGTTCGTGGTAAAATTATTGTAGCAAAGTAAAAGCCAAAATTAAACCAACCGCGGAACAAAAAATTTGTAAAGAAAATTAGCAACTGATAAGCCAACGTTGCAGATACGACAATTCCGAACGGCAAAAAATAATTGTCCTTGAAATAATCTTTGAAAGGCTTTCCTGCGACAAAGCCAGTAAACATACAAAGCATAGCGTTTAATCCGATAAAATGCCCGCTAAATAAATCTTGTGTAAGCCCGGCAAAAAAGCCAAATATAGCACCTTCAACATCGCCGCGCAAAATGCCATAACTAACAATAAAAATAATTGCAGTATCTGGCGTTGCACCAAGAATTGCAAACCGAATAAATACTGTAGATTGCAAAATATAATTTACTATTATTAGTGCTGTTATACAGGCGATTCTCATGGTAAACTCCCCAAAACTAATTTGATAAAAAATGCTAACATTCACATTGTATACCATTATTGAAACTGTGTCAATGATTAGCAAAAAAATAAAAATTTTTTTATTTGTTGCAATTTTAATTTTTGTTTGATATTATTTAATATAGCAATTTAACTGAAATTTTTTCTTACTATGAGAAAGGAGAAAATTATGGGCAAGAAGAAGTATGTACCAAAGCATGGTACAATCGAACAAACTGAAGCAAAGTTTTTTTCCTTACCAAAAAAACTTTTTAACGTCGCAAAAACTCACAAGCGTTACACGGCTTTCTTTTTGGCGTTTACAATTTTAGTTACAACAGTTTCAATAATCACTTTCGCCGACGAAGAACACGAAGACTATAAACAAGACTATACATATGAAACTGAAGAAACTACATCGCCAGGGGCAATCGATCCAAATTTGCCAAACCTTGATGATTTGCTAACTTTAACGCCCGAAATTGACTTTGACGAAGATGGCAACCCAATAGTTGTGCATCCAAATCAACCACAAGAAGAGCCTCCCGCACTGGAATTTCCTACAATGGAAATAGATTCCTTGTCGATTCCAATGGAAATGTGGGACCCTGTGCCTGTTGTTTATAGGCACGTAAATTTAACTGTTACGTGGCATCCTCACGATGCAGCGAACCCTAACGTAATTTTAGGTTGGGTTTTAGATAACGGAATACAGCCGTTGACAACCGACGAAAGCACATTCCAACGTCAAAATCCTAATTATCCCGACAGAATAACCGCAAGAGGTACTGTTATCCGCGATTATCACGAGTTTACTGCTGGCGATAGCGTTGATAGAGTTTTGTGGGATAGAACCGTAAACGACGGCAGAGGAATTGGTGTGTTTCGTGCACCGCAACGAAGAATCCCGCTATCTCCAGGGCTAAACCAAGATGGACAAGAGCGCCCATTAGACGGAATCCCGTTTACAAATATTGCCGCAATGTTGGAAATTCAACCAAAAATGGACACAGAAAACTATCAGTTGGATATAATCACATTAAACGGATTTTCTCGCAACGAGCATATCCGAGATAATCCATCTTATGGACAAGGTCGCGGCGGTTGGCGGATTCCTGGCGGATTAGGCTGGGCTGGTCCAAATGCTGACGGAGATGCTTTTGAAAGCGGCACTTTTGGAGAGGGCGAATCTGTCAATTTTCACCCGCTGCTTACTTACGATTTTCAGTACAATATCGGCGGATTTTTGGAAGGTCCAACCACCGCAACTGGCGGATTTGTTGATGTACGCAATCCCGATACAGGCGAAATGACTCGCGAACCTGTTTACAACTTGCACGTACATTTCCAATTTAGACTATTGGACGAAGAAGAGTTTGAACATCCACCAATATTGATAGTGCCACCAGAAGTATCGCCGCCGCCATCTACACCAACGCCAACTCAACCAATTACGCCAGCAACGCCTGTTCCACCAGCACCAATACCAACCCCAGAACCAACTTATATTCCGCCACCACCACGTCCGCAACCAACGCCACATCAAACTCCGCAGCCAACAACGCCGCCAACACAGCCAACTATAGAGCCACCCGATATAACAAACCCACCAATAGAAACAATCGAACCACCAATATATACAACCGAACCGCCGCCACAGCCAACGCAAATAGCAGTTGTGCCAATAACGCCAGTTGTTCCGCCACAGCAACCACCAGTTGTACCGATAACGCCAGTTGTTCCACCAATAGAAACCGAACCGCCAACGGAAACAACTCCGCCGATTACAACCGAGCCAACGCCAAGCCCAACTGCACCGCTTGTAGTTACCCCAATTACGCCAGCTGTTCCGCCTGTACAGCCACCAGGTTCAATTATTCCGCCGATAGCAACGGTAACGCCAACGCCAACCTATCCTGGAACTGTTCAGCCAACTTCGACACCAGATTTGGGCGGTGGCGGAATTATCGCCGAACCTCCTCCGTATAACCCTGATAATGGCGGCGGAATGATAATCGACCCGCCTCCTGTAAATATACCTGGTGGTGGTGGCGAAGTTACAATCGATCCACCCGATTTATTTGGACCTGGTCCTGGTACGCCTGTAGATCCGCCTTGGTTGACATCTCCGCCGATTCACATTGAAGTACCACCTGGCGGAATTATCGATGACAACAATATAACTTGGACGATTCCTCCAGGAACTTCAACCTTAGTGCCGCTAGTGCCTGACGATATGGTTCTAGTGCCAACAGACAACGTGCATTCTCGCCTATATACTATCAATGAAAATTTATTGCATGATGCGTTGTCAAGTGGCGAAATCACCCAATTTTTGTATCAAGAGCATTTGCCAGTTGGCGTGTATCTTGGTACTTATGCTACTACTGACGACGGATTGTTTTTTATTCCTAATCCAGAAATTCCTTTAGGATTTTTGGGAGGTACTCCTGATACCGCCGTGCCGTGGTGGTGGGCATTGCTTGCTCTAGCTCCATTTTTGTTCTTCCTGTTATTCCGCCGTAGGCAAGTAATGGTGGAATATGTGATAACTCCGCACAAGAAATCGTATTATCAAATATTACGCCGTGGCGAACGTGTTTCTGATCCGTGTGAGCTTATCCAAAAAGACGGCATTATTCCAATAACTGGCTGGTTTATTGACGACCGCAAACGGGACGATGATCGTTTTGACTTTGAAACAAAAATTCGAAAAGATATTACACTTTACGCCGCTTGGCAATCGGAATTTGACTTTGCCGCAACTTCCGAAATGTCCGCTACCGAACTGGAAGAAATTTTTTCTGATACATCTGAAGAAGTTGTTGCGTAAAAATTTGAAAAAGTGGTTGATTTTCAGCCACTTTTTTTGTGGGATTTTGCCAGTTTTGGATTGCGGCATTCCATAAAAAATGCGGGAGAAAAAATGCGGGCGGATATTATCCGCCCGTTTTTCTATATTTGCCTATTTTTAGTTAATCGAAAGGACAAACGAAATGGCGAATGGCGGAAAAACGGACGACCGAGGACGGTCGCCCCTACAAATTGCCAAACGTAGGGGCGACCATCTTTGGTCGCCCGTTTTATGTTACATATTGATTATTTTTAACTTAATCGAGCATAAATAAAAAAACCCTAGCACAAATAAAAAAATTGTGATATAATATATTTGTCAAAATTTTGTTAATAAACGGAGGTTTTTATGGTTAAAAAATGGAAGTTGGCGTTAATTAGCGTCTTTGTGTTGCCTTTTTTGTTGATTTTGCCAGTGCAAGCAACAAATATTGGTAGCAACATCAACCTAAATTTGCACGGAACAGATGACGGCACTTTAATACGTGGAATAACTCAACCTGTTTCTGCTACAATTACTGTTCCTGCGGACAATTTTTCGCCGTTTACTGCTACACTCGTTTGGGCACTTGTTGGCGGTTCTAATGGTACAAATATAGTTGATTCGCCTATTCAAACAATATTGGTTACTTCTCCTCATACAACTGTGCTTAACCAAGTGCACGTTACTGCTTCGGAAACCGTTTCCAATGTGGAGTTACGAGTGCAAGTGAACGTTGGCGATTTTGGTCGCTCGGCATCTACCACATTGCGCATTGCTGGTGCAGCCACAACTAGAGGAGATATTGTACTAGAACACCGTGTTGGCGACTTTATGCAACAAATTACAACCTACAACTTTGGAAATGTTCCTGCGGGTTATGCGAATATTATCCCTTTAACGGTTGACATCTTAAACCAAGCAAACACTGCAACAGGCACATTAAACGTGCAGCTTGTTGGAGCAGATGCCACAAGTTTTGTGCTAGCTGGCGGAACAGGCTCTGCTCAATCTCAAAGCCTAATCGGCATTCCAGCCGAAACTAGACACGGCAACGTTTTTACGGTTCGTCCTATTGCAAATTTGCCTGCACGTTCGACCACTTACACTGCAACAGTTGTTGTTACTGGCAGCATTGGCGACCGTGGAATCAACGAATCGTTCAACGTATTTTTTAGCGTTGGTGCAACAGATAACATTGCTGGAATGTATACGTTGACCGTTATTGCTGGCAACGGTGGACAAGTTTCGTTTGGAAACAGAGCCTACGGTACGCTTGTTACAGGAAGTTTTGCTCCTGGCGAACGAATCACTCTTAACGCTCGTGCAAATAGCGGATTCTTCTTTGATCGTTGGTCGCACACAATCGGGCAAACTACTTTAGCTTGGAGCGAAAGTACAGTGTTTACAATGCCAAATAATAACGTAACCGTTTGGGCAGATTTCACGTTTGGAACGGTTGACACTAATCCATGGGTACCTGCGCCAACTCCGAATGTTTCGGCTGTTTTGCCGCCAGTTCCACCACCAGAACAATTACCGCCGCCAGTCGCAGGAACGCAAACTCCTCCACCGCCGCCGCTTGTTCCCTTGCCAGTGCCAACTCCGCAATATGAGCCATTGCCAATAGTTATGACACCGCTAAATGTATTTCTAAACGGTAGCCCTCTCTCGTTTACTGGTCAGCAACCCGCCACAGTGCAAGGCGTTCACATGATACCAGTTGGCGGACTTTTTACCGCTTTGGGCTACACAGTAAACTGGGATGCAGATTTGCTACAAGCCACAATGACACGCTTTCACGTAACCGTAACAATAACAGAGGGCAGTCGCAATTTTACGGTAAATAATATCAACCGCAATTTTCGTGTACCTGCCACGTTAATTAACGGTAATTTAATGGTACCATTTTTAGAAGTTGTTGAGGCAATAGGCGGCAGGGCAAATCTTGATGCAAATGGCAACATAAATATTTTTGTAACTAGATAGTGATGGCTCTAGTTGGGTTTTGAAGGGGATGGGGAAATGTTAGATAGTAACGAACAGGCTGTACAGTGTCTAAAAAGAGTGCTTTATAACGTTGAAAAAGTTATAGTTGGCAAAAGACACGCAATAGAATTGGTTTTAATTACATTGGCGTGCAAAGGACACGCTTTAATAGAAGATGTACCAGGAGTTGGCAAAACGAGTATGGTTTCGGCGTTGGCAAAATCGGTTGACGGCTCGTTTAAGCGAATCCAGTTTACACCAGACATTATGCCTTCCGATATTACTGGATTTTCCACGTTTAACCCTGCTACAGGCGATTTTGAATACAGGGCTGGCGCGGTTATGAGCCAATTTATTTTGGCGGACGAAATTAACCGAACTTCTCCCAAAACTCAATCCAGTTTACTTGAAGTAATGGAAGAAAATCAAGTTACCGTTGACGGGCAAAGTTATCCTGTGCCAGAGCCGTTTATTGTGCTAGCTACGCAAAATCCTGTCGAATATTTGGGAACGTATCCTTTGCCAGAAGCTCAACTTGACCGCTTTTTTATGAAAATTTCGCTAGGATACCCAACCGCCGAAGAAGAAAGTCGTATGTTAGAGCGGTTTCGCGAGGGCGATCCTATGCTTAACTTATCGCCAACCGCAATCGGCGAAGATATTACCAGCATTCAAAATTTAGTCGAAAAAATTTTTGTTAGTACCGATATTAACAATTTTATTGTAGGATTAACTCGGCACACGCGCGAACATTCCGACGTTGTGCTAGGAGCAAGCCCGCGCGCTAGTTTGTGCTTGTTCAAAGCATCGCAGGCTTGGGCATTGTACAACGAACGCGAATTTGTTACTCCTGATGATGTTATTGCAATGGCTCCGCACGTTTTGGAGCATCGCATTATCCTCAAACAAGAGGCAAAATTGCAAAAACGTAACGCTCTTTCGGTCATCGAGGACGCACTGCAAACCGTGCGACCTGCCCTGTGAGGCGTAACAGAATTTTGTACGGTGGCTTGTTTTTGGGTGTGTTTTTGGCGGCTATTTTGTACGGCGATCCTTTAATGTTCATAACTTTGTATGCACTAATCGTAATGCCGTTGTTTTCGCTGTTGTTTGCGGTTATCACGCTGTACGGCATAAAAATAACGCAAAAAACTGAACGAGATACTGTCATAAAAGGTGAAGAAAACCGCTATTTTATTACCTTAAACAACAAAATTAAAATAGGATTTGGCACTTTACGGTGCATTTTCCTAGAGGGACATTTTGCGGTGGACACAACCGCCGACAAAGTGCGAGCCAATATAAAGCCTTTTATGCCTGCCATCAGCTTTCCCATGAACTTTACAATAAAATATCGTGGCACGTACAAAATTGGACTTAACAAGCTAGAAATATTGGATTTTTTGGGATTATTTAGAGTACGCCGCAAAATGTCCACCATGTTTGAAGTTGTAGCTTATCCACGAATAACCGACCTAGAAAATATGCACCTTGCTATACATATGCTTTCTAAAGCACCCGCAAATTTATCTATTTTGCAAGAAGATTATGCCGATTTTACGGACGTTCGCCCGTACGCACCGTCCGATCCAGTAAAAAAAATTCACTGGAAACTTACAGCCAAGCGCGGCGAGTGGATTGTCAAAAATTACCAAACATCGGCACTTAACAGCATGGCAATAATAGTGGATTCTACCAAGCGAACTTTGCCCCACGAGCCACTCACAAAATTAGAAGATAACATAATCGAAAGCACAGTCGCCGTGCTGATTTATTGCTTGCGGCAACAAATGCCAGTGGATTTGCTGTTTGGTTACAACGTTCGCGAAAAAGGTCGACACATAGGCGATTTTAACAATATGTACAACACAATAGCACGGCTAGATTTTACCAGCGATGACTTTTCGTTGTACAACGCATTGACAAAATATCTAAATGAAACAAGCCGAAATGTAAATGTGGTAATACTTACATCGATATTAACAATGCCGCTGTACGAGCAGGTTTTGAACGCAATGCGATTTGGGCATTACATCGCCGTGATATATTTTGTACCAGAAAATATTCCGTCTAGCCGCGACTCGAATGATGTTTTTGAACGCTTGACTAGCAGTGGTATTAGTTGCTTGAAAATATAAAACCTCGGAAGTTGCTCCGAGGTTTTTATTTTATTAAATTATACTCAAACAACTTCAAAACCTTGGGGCGCTGCCCCCCGCCTGCCGGCGGGCAGGCAAACCCCGCAAGGAGCTTCGCCCCTTGACCCGTTAGAAT
>WRKG01000237.1 GCA_009778185.1 Bacillota bacterium | reverse complement strand
CTCTGCTCTGCTCTGCTCTGCTCTGCTCTGCTCTGCTCTGCTCTGCTCTGCTCTGCTCTGCTCTGCTCTGCTCTGCTCTGCTCTGCTCTGCTCTGCTTACCATGATAGCACACATTAGAACGCTTGTCAACTCCTTGGCAAAAATTTTTTTGAAATAATTTATATATACTATAGTAGGGTATCACAAGGTTTTTGTTTTGTCAAGTTTTTTGAAAATTTTTTTTGTTTGTCGTAAAAAATTTTTTTGAGGTAAATAAATTTGTCAAAAATGTAGGGGCGGATATTATCCGCCAGTCATGGCTTGCGGGCGGATAATATCCGCCCCTACGATTGATAAAAATGCGAATACGATTGATAAAAAGACGAAGTTGACAAAAATACAAAGTTGACAAAATCCGCCAAAACAATTTTACAAATTTTTTACTAAAATTTTACAGATAATAATATCCCAAATGTGATAAACTAAAATTATAGCTATAAAATGAGAGTAGGTGTTGTAATGTCGGTTATTAAGAGGATTCAGTATAATTCGCCTGTAGTGCTAACTTATGCGTTGTTGGCGTTGGTTGTATTGTTGCTTAATCAAGTTACATCGGGATATTCTAACTGGTTGCTGTTTAGCGTACATCGCGGCTCGCCGACCGATCCATTGCTGTATTTTCGCATGATAGGGCACGTTTTAGGACACGCAAACTTAAACCATTATTTTAACAATGTTGTCCTTTTGCTGTTAGTTGGCCCAATGTTGGAAGAACGCTACGGTTGGAAAAAAGTTTTAATAATGATGTTGATTACCGCAATAATAACAGGAATTTTATTTTTGGCATTATCTAACGGAATGCTGTTGGGCGGTAGCGGCTTGGTTTTTATGCTAATTTTGTTAAGTTCGTTTACTAATTTGCAAAAAGGGCGTATTCCACTAACTTTAATTTTGGCGATTGCCATTTTTATTGGTCGCGAAGTTGTGGCAGAGGTTACAACCGATACAAATATTTCCAATGTAACCCATATAATAGGCGGTATGTGCGGTGCAGCTTTTGGCTACTTTTTCAACTTTGGCAAAAAAGATGTTGACGCACCGCCAGTTTTAGATTCCGAATTAACAGAGGAATAAACAGGAGGATTTTTATGAAAACAATTAAAATAGGTGGACAGTTGGAAACTTCCGCTATTTCGTTGGGCTGTATGCGAATCGGCTCGTTGCAACGTGCTGAAGTGGCAAATCTTATTAAAACCGCTTTGGATAGCGGAGTAAATTTTTTTGACCATGCAGATATATACGGCGGCGGCGAAGCGGAAACAACGTTCGCGCAAGCCATTGCGGACGAGTCAATTCCGCGCGAAAAAATATTTATCCAAACAAAAGGCGGCATAAAGCAAGGACAATTTGACTTCTCCAAGGAGCATATAATTTCGGCACTAGATAAAAGTTTGCAGCGGCTAAAAACCGATTACGCCGACGTTTTTTTGCTACATCGTCCAGATACATTATTCGAGCCCGAAGAAGTAGCCGAAGCGTTCGAAACCTTGCACAAGGCAGGAAAAGCCAAATATTTTGGCGTTAGCAATCAAAATCCTGGGCAAATTCAACTTTTGCAAAAGTATCTTAATGTAAAAATAATAGCAAACCAGTTGCAATTTTCGCCAGCACACACTGGGATAATTGATGCAGGGTTTAACGTGAACATGACAAATCCAGCCTCGGTAAATCACGATGGCGGCATTTTAGAATTTTGCCGATTAGAAGACATAACAATACAAGCGTGGTCGCCTTTCTTGTACGGCTTTTTTGAGGGCGTATTTTTGGGTAGTCCAAAATTTCCCGAACTAAACAAAGCGATTGACGAACTGGCACAAGCAAAAAATGTTACACCCGAGGCAATAGTAGTAGCTTGGATTTTGCGACATCCAGCCAAAATTCAACCAATCCCAGGCACAACCAAAGCAGATCGCCTAAAATCGATGACCGCCGCCTATTCCATCGAAATATCTCGCCAAGAATGGTACAACATATATACTGCCGCAGGTAATAAATTGCCTTAAGACCTTGGGCGCTGCCCCCCGCCTGCCGGCGGGCAGGCAAACCCCGCAAGGAGCGTGCCCCTTGACCCGCTATTTTTTTAATGTTCAAATGGAAATTTTACAAAGGTGTAGGGGCGACCGTCCTCGGTCGCCTATGGTAAATTTTGGGCGACCGAAACGGTCGCCCCTGTGGCAAACAACAATATTGATAAAATTAACTGCTGATTCACATTATGCAAATAGTAGTGGCAAAATCAAATTTACCACTACTACTTTTTTTTAATAAAAAAGTATGCTATAATAAATCGAATAACTTGCCAAACCGCAACCAATCCAAAAATGCGGGTCAAGGGCGCGCGCGTCCTTGCGGGTGTGGGCAGTGCCCACGGTTTTGGCATAGCAAAAGGGATGTTGTTGTGAATTTCAAATTGGATGATTTTTATGGGCCGTTGGATTTGCTTTTTCAGCTTATTAGGAAAAATGCTATTGATATTTATAATATTCCAATGACACAGTTGACAGAGCAGTATTTGGCAGCAATAAAGGAATTACCGCAAGATATGGACGGCATGAGCGAGTTTTTGGTTTTGGCGGCAACTTTGTTGGAAATAAAATCGCGGATGTTAATTCCGCGGAATAACCCTAGCGAAACCGAAGAAGACGAAGATCCGCGCGAAACCTTGGTTAAACAACTCATCGCCTACAAACATTGCCAAGAACTGGCGGAAGAACTCAAAAATATTGAATTTGCCGGTGAACGTTTGTATAAAAATCCTGAACAGCTGTTGCTAAAAGGGTTCAAACAATTTCGCGAAACGGCAGAAAATGCCCACGAAGATTGCTTAAATAACGTGTCTTTGGATAAGCTGTGGCGCGTGTTTAACGATATTGTACGGCGGCAATCGCTAAAAACCGATAATATTCGCCATAACTTTGGCGCAATCGCAAAAGAACGCCACACAATCTCCGATAAAGTTGCCATGATTAGCGAAATTTTGAAAAGCAACAAACGCCTAAAAATATCGGCTTTGTTTGCCGAATGTATCGACCGAGAAGAATGTATTGTTACTTTTTTGGCTTTATTAGAACTTATCCGCCGCCGTCTTGCTAATGTCAACCAACCAAACATATTTGGCGAAATTGAGGTGCTGCAATGCCAAAATTAGAACAACAAAAAATTTTAGAATCCGTTTTGTTTGCGGCTGGCTCGCCCGTCGAAGTTGCCCGATTAGCCGAAATTTTGGGCTGTAATATTCCAATCGCTCGCAACATACTGCTGGATATGTCCGAACATTACAAAGCCGAAGAATCGGGCATTCAGCTTGTGGAATACAACGACACTTTCCAACTTTGTACAAATCCCAAATATTACCCTTATGTTGCACGATTGTTGCCAAACGTCGCAAAACCCTCATTAACTCAACCTTTGTTGGAAACTTTGGCTATAATTGCCTACAAACAGCCCGTAACAAAAAGTATCATCGAAGATATTCGAGGTGTCAACGCTGATCACGCTGTTAATAAACTTTTGGAATATAATTTGGTTGCCGAACTTGGTCGCTTAGATGCACCTGGAAAACCGATTCTTTTCGGCACTTCGGAAGAGTTTCTAAAATTTTTTGGTTTCAAAAGTATAAGCGAATTTTTAGAGAAAGAGATGGCTAAAGAACGGGAAAGCAACGTCGCACAACTTCATTTGTAATCCTGTTAAAAAGTTGAAAAATAAAAATTATGGATAATTTTATAGACGAAAATTATATTAACAGCTTGCTAAACGAAAAATTTTCCGAAACCGAAACGCAAGCTGTTCTGGAAAAAGCCGCCAAATTTGAGGGGCTTACTCCCAAAGAAGTTGCCGCATTGCTTACGACCGATAATCCTGCACATTTAACGCAAATTTTTGAGATAGCTGCTAAAATTAAACAACACATTTACGGCGACCGAATTGTGCTTTTTGCTCCGCTGTACATCAGCGATTATTGCGTAAATAACTGCTTGTATTGCGGTTTTAACTGCTGTAAAACCGAGCAAACTCGCCACAAATTAACGCAAACACAAGTTAAACAAGAAGTTGAAATGCTAGTAAAAATGGGACACAAACGCATAGCTTTAGAGGCTGGCGAGGATTCCCAAAATTGCCCGCTCGATTATGTGCTAGATTGCATCGATACAATCTACAAAATGAAGTTTGACAATGGCGAAATTCGGCGTGTCAATGTTAATATTGCCGCTTTGGATGTCGCCGATTTTGTCAAGCTAAAAAATGCCAACATCGGCACATATTTACTTTTTCAAGAAACGTATCACAAGCCAACCTATGAAAAATTTCACAAAGGCGGGCCCAAAAAGGATTACATTTACCATTTGAACACCTTCGACCGAGCAATGGAAGCCCAAATTGAGGACGTTGGCGCAGGTGCTTTGTTTGGCTTATTTGATTACCGTTTTGAAGTTTTGGCGTTAATGTTGCACAACGAACATTTGGAAAGCCGCTTTAATGTGGGATTTCATACAATTTCTGTGCCGCGCATTAGGGCAGAAGAGGGAACAAGCCCGTATCCGTACGCCGTAACAGACGATGATTTTTTGCGGTTGACAGCGATTTTGCGAATCGCTGTACCGTTCACTGGCTTAATTGTGTCCACTCGCGAAACGGCAGAAATGCGAAAGCAACTGATAAATATTGGAATTTCCCAAATTAGCGCGGGTTCTTCCACGGCGGTTGGCGGCTACAGCGGCATTGATAATTTTGAGCAATTTTCCACAGCCGACCATCGCGCCGCAAGGGATATAATTTACTGGCTTATGGAAGAAAAAACTTTGCCGAGTTTCTGCACGGCTTGCTATAGGCAAGGTCGCAGCGGCGACAGATTTATGGAACTTGCCAAAACTGGCGAAATAAAAAATGTGTGCTTGCCAAACGGCTTGCTAACCTTGAAAGAGTACGCAATCGATTACGGCGACGAAAAATTTAACACTTTGGCGGATTCTCTTATTGCCGAAAAAATCAACGATATTTCCAACGAAACGGTTCGCAATTCGATTGCCGAAAAACTAAAGCAACTTGAAAACGGCAAACGAGATATTTTTATTTAATGTTTGAAAAAGTTTGAAAATTTTGAAAGGCGAAATTTTATGATAAATAAAGTAAAAAATTGGTTTAATAATGTAAAGAATGCTTGGATGATTGTTGGATTATTGATAATTGTTGGGTTGACATTAGGAAGTAACATAAATTTTTGGCAACAGCGAAATCAAGCTATCAGCGTTTTTCGAGACGATGCAGAAATCACAATCCAGCGCAAAGTAAATTTATCGTACAATATGCTATTTTTGTACAACACGTACCGAGATGCTAACGTTGAGGATTACGAAATAGCCAATTTGGTAAGTTACAACATCGAGCAGGTTTTGCTTGCGGTAGATTCGGTTGACGTTAGACTTAATACAATAAATTCCACATTAACATCTAATTTGGGCGTTTTGGCACTAAATTTTACCAATGTAGCCGATTTGGATAACATAAACGCAATGAACGACATTTTATCAGATATTATCGCATTAGATTTATCGTTGAGTGGTTCTTTGTACAATGTTGTAGCACAGCAATTTAACGAAATGAAAATGCAAGGGCTTGGATTTTTGTCGTTTGTCGGTAGAATGCCTGTGTTTTAGCCCGAGATATTTATAATGTGTTTTGGCAATCGCCGTAGTAAACCACGACTGGCGGACAATATCCGCTTTTTTTGTCTATCATGTTTTTGAAATATGTGTTATAATTGTATTATCAAACTTTAGGAGGGTTATATTATGAAAAATATACCAGTAGAAAAAGACGGCAAAGTGTGGACAGGAATAGTAAGTTCACAATACCTAGACCAATGGATAGTAATGACAGATGTTGAATGGGCAGAAGACGGACATAACCGAAAGATTGGCTATGTACACAGTGTGTATGATGATGCAGACGAGGCACGTACAGTTAGAGATAAGTTAGAGGAATCCACTAAAAAAAGGGTTTCTTTAATACAAGGACACGATTCGAGAATGTCTATAGGAGGTTATTTTTGTGAAAGAACCGATAGTAATTGATTTTAATTTAGACGAAACTGGATATGGACGTGTACTTTTTGATATTGACGTTTCCACGAGCAATTTGCGTAATTTTCGTGATGTTAAATTTAAGTTGGATACAGGCGCAGATATGACAACAATAAGCATAACCGATTTGCACAACCTAGGCTATACAGACGAATATTTACAATCACGCCCATTCTCCGATACCATAGTAACAATCGCCGATGGCACAAAAGTTAAGCTACAATATCTTACAAACGTTTCGCTAAAATTCAAAGATCGAGAAATACAAAACACAAAGCTACATTTTGCATTCGGTACAAAAATGAGCAATCTGTTTGGAAACGATATACTAAAAATGTTCCATGTAAACATCAACCGAGATAAATCTTTGCTAACATTAACAGAAACCGCCGAGCCGCCACAACTAGCAGACGGCGAAATTGCTATACAAATCTACAATTTACAAGGCAAAACGTAAACACAAAAATTTTATTAAAATTATTATAGGAGGGAATTTTATGGGACTTTATTTCAGCACAGGATTTTACTGTTCCGATTGCAAAAATTCTTTATATTGGGACACTTATGAAGAAAATGCTACACTAGTTTGGGTTGTAGAAAACAAGCCCATTGTCAAGTGCGGCAAATGCGGCTCTACAAATATTCAGGCGAGCAACACTTCTTTTTATAGCGGAGATATGTCGCAAAGCAAAAGCGAAAATTTATGGCAACCAGGCAATACAGATTTGGTTTGGACATTTCCAGATAGATTAGCAAAAAATCCGTATGAAAACGAATACTCTTCAGAATACGATGGCTGTAATAATGTAACTAGCCGAGAAGAACCCAACTTTGTTTACTTCAAAGATGTGCGGAATAAATATAATGGAAACTACGTTATAATGTTTCGCTGTGATAAAGAAAAAGGCGTTGTGCATCATTATGGTGCAACAAAAGATTTTACATCAAAATGTTTCAATAGTTCTATCGAAAAGTTTCAGCAAGAGTATTTTATGTACATGGGCGAGCATTTTCAAATCAAAGATGGTTATATTCGTCATTTTGATTTTCGCACCCAAGAAGAATTGCTCTATCGTGAGAGAAAAGCCAAGCACGAGCAATCCGAACTTGCGTGGTTTAATCCCGAAAAAACAAAATATACCGTTATCAACGAAAATTTCCCATATTCCAATAGGGAAGAAAGCAAGGTTTACATTCTGCGAGAGGAATATCTCAACCAGGGCGAGCGACAAGGAAATGTTATAGCAATTTTTACAAAAGATTTGTGGGATAATTTCCCGCACAAAAGAGAAACATACGAAAAATTTATTATTTGGGAGGTCATATTATGAAAAATATACCAACAGAAAAAGACGGCAAAGTGTGGACAGGCATAGTAAGTTCACAATACCCAGACCAATGGGTAGTAATGACAGATGTTGAATGGGCAGAAGACGGTCATAACCGAAGAATTGGCTATGTACACAGTGTGTATGATAGTGCAGACGATGCACGGGCAGTTAGAGATAAATTAGAAGAAACCACTAAAAAAATGGTTTCTTTAATACAAGGGCATGATTCGAGAATGTGCATAGGAGGTTATTTTTGTGAAAGAGCCGATAGTAATTGATTTTGATTCAGATGAAAGCGGATATGGGCGTGTACTTTTTAATGCTTTAGTTTCCACGAGCAATTTGCGTAATTTTCGTGATGTTAAATTTAAGTTAGACACAGGTGCAGATATGACAACAATAAGCATAACCGATTTGCACAACTTAGGCTATACAGACGAATATTTGCAATCACGCCCTTTTTCTAATACCACGGTAATAGTCGCCGATGGCACAAAAGTTAAACTACAATACATTACCAACGTTTCGCTAAAATTCAAAGACCGAGAAATACAAAACGCAAAGCTACATTTTGCATTCGGCACAAAAATGAGCAATCTCTTTGGAAACGATATACTAAAAATGTTCCACGTGAACATCGACAGAGATAAATCTTTGCTAAAATTAACCGAAACAGAAACTCCGCCAAAATTGATAGACGGCGAAATTGCTATACAAATTTACAATTTGCATAAAAAACATAAACAAAACTTTTAGGAGGATTATCATGGAAAACAAAAATATACTATACGTGTTCGACCCAGAAACAGTATACCCAGGCAAATGGATAATAACAACAGAAAAAGGCGGCGATCCCACAAGACGCAACTCGTGGCTAGGCTGTGTATACGAAGTATACGACACAGAAGAAGAAGCCCAAGCCGTTAAAGCAGAATTAGAACTTGCCAAAATATACGGCAGGGTTCTGCTAATAAAAGGCGTTACTGGCGAATTTTGCGTGGGAGGGCTTTATGGTGAATATGAATAAAGTACCAATAGAAATCCCGTTTACATCAGATTGGCCTGGCAGAATAAATATTAGCCTTGATGTGTCAACTAGCAATTTGCTTGGCTTTGGAAATGTGGATTTTAAGTTAGATACAGGCTCTGATTTTGTTACAATAAATATGGACGATTTGCACCGTTTAGGCTACACAGACGAACAGTTGAAATCTTGCCCAATTCACGGAATAGCAACTACCGCCGATGGCAAAAAGGTTAATTTGCAATATATGACAAATGTCTCAATAAAATATAAAAACCGAGAAATACAGCAAGCAACGATATATTTTGCAATCGGCACAAAAATGCGCAACTTACTAGGCAACAACTGGCTAAAATATTTTGACATAAAAATAAAAAGAAAATCGAGTTTGCTAACCTTAACCGAAACCACCGAACCGCCCGAACTAACAGACGGCGAAATTCCCATGCAAATCTACGATTTACACGGCAAAATGTGAACACAAAAATCTTAAAAAACTAAAAAATACCGAGGTACATATGCCAAAACTAATAATATCAGAAAAAAACTCCGTTGCAAAGTCAATAGCCGCCGCAATCGGTGCAAAATCTCAAAAAGGCAGTTTTTATGAAGGCAACGGATTTGTCGTTTCGTGGTGCATTGGGCATTTGCTGGGCTTGGCAGAGCCGCAAGCCTACGACGGCAAATATTCCAAATGGCGTTACGAAGATTTGCCCATTATTCCCGCAAAATGGCGGCATATTCCAACGCCCGCCACGCAAAATCAGTTGACCGTTTTGGTCAATTTAATCCACCGCACAGACATCACAGCAATCGTCAACGCTTGCGATGCAGGCCGCGAGGGCGAACTTATCTTCCGCCTGGTTTACAATCACGCAAAAACTAAAAAGCCAACCGAGCGGCTTTGGATTTCCTCAATGGAGGAATCCGCCATTAAAGAGGGTTTCGCCAAACTGAAATCGGGCAACGATTACAATTTGCTGTATCACGCCGCTTTGTGCCGCCAATGCGCCGATTGGGCTGTCGGAATGAACGGCTCTCGGCTGTTTTCGGTGCTTTACGGCGATAGCTTGCGAGTCGGTCGTGTGCAAACGCCCACTTTGGCAATGCTCACGGAGCGCCACAAAAAAATTGCCGAGTTCGTCTCCGAGCCTTTTTTTGTTGTAGAATTGCGTGAACATAACAGCCCAAACGGCTCTGTTGCGGGCTTTGTGGCGGAACGAGAGCGGCTGCCCGAAAAACAGCAAGCCGACCTAATTTCTGAAAAATGTAACGGAAAAATTGCAAGCATAAAATCTCTTAAAAATCAGAGAAAAACCGCCGCCGCACCAAAATTGTACGATTTAACAACTTTGCAACGAGAGGCAAATCGGCTTTTTGGCTACACAGCCGAGCAAACGCTAGCAACCGCTCAAAAACTCTACGAAAGCAAATTTCTCACGTATCCACGAACCGACAGTCGGTTTTTATCGGACGATTTGGAAAAAGATGTCGCCGCGCTTGTGATTGCGTTGCCGCAAATTTTGCCGTTCGCATTGCCCAGTTCGCAGAGCCTAAAAATCAACACAAAACAGGTCATCAACAAGAAAAAAGTTACCGATCACCATGCGATAATTCCGACCGCGAGCGCGCCGAAAATCAACCTGCAAGCCATATCCCAGCAGGAGCAGAATATTTTTACATTGGTTTCAACTAGGCTAATTTCCGCCGTTTGCGGCAAGCATATTTATGACGAAACCAGCGTTGTCGCCGTTTGCGAGGGCGAAAATTTCAAGGCAAAGGGAAAAACCATTTTGGAGAACGGCTGGAAATCGGTGGAGCAAGCCATGGTTGTCGGTTTGGGCAGAATGCTAAAGGGCGAAATGCCGCCGTTGCCGCCGTTGACCGAGGGACAGCAATTTACAGCGGCGACCGCCGTCCGCGAGGGAGCAACCCAGCCGCCAAAGCCGTACACCGAGGACACGCTGTTGTCGGCAATGGAGAACGCCGGCAGCGAGGATATGCCCGCCGAAATGGAGCGAAAAGGTTTAGGCACGCCAGCCACAAGAGCCGCAATCATAGAAAACCTTGTAAAATCTGGCTTTGCGGTGCGTGAAAAGAAGAATTTATCCGCCACAGAGAAAGGGATAAATTTGATAAAAATTTTGCCAGAAACGGTAAAATCTCCGAAATTGACGGCGGAATGGGAGCATAGCTTGAAGAGCGTTGAACGCGGCGAAATTTCGGCAAAGGAATTTATGGATGCAATAAAAGTTTACGTTGCAGAAATGGTCAGGGATAATCCCCCGAGCGGCGTTTCCGTGGAAAATAGGGGAATGTTTGCGGGAAATTTTGGCGGAAAAAATGGCAATTTTCAAAATGGCAAAAATGCCAAAAAAGGCAAAAAGGCAAGCGGCGATATTTTGGGAAAATGTCCACGTTGCCAAAACGATGTTGCGGAAAACTCGAAGGCGTTCTCCTGCGTGAACAGAGATTGCAATTTTGCCTTGTTCAAGGATAACAAATTTTTTGGTGCTATCGGCAAAAAAATGACGAAATCTGTTGCGAAAAAATTGTTGGCTGGCGATAAGCTTAAATTGGTGGGCTGCGTGGCGAAAAGTGGTAAAAAATATGATGCGTTGGTTTTTTTGGAGGGCGAAAATGCGGGAAATGTTGGGTTTCCTCGGTTTGGGATGGAGTTTTTGAAGGAAGATGAGGGGAAATAGGGAAATATAGCGTTATTTTGCGGAATATGAATAATCGATGGCGGTAATTCCTGTAATGATGTTCGCCCGTTATTGCTAGTTCATATATTACCGCTATAGCGAAAAATTTAACAATTATTGTAAATGCGAGTCAACAGTTGAAAAATTGCATTTGCCAAAATGTATGAGCGAACGTCCTTGTTTGTCCCTGTTTGCCGACGGACAAACCAACGCCATTATGAAAAATTATTGTTTTCAATCTCAAGAAAGGACAATTAGTGTGTATACAGCCAAACATCAAGTAATTTGTCGTTTTCCAGTCTTCGTTATTTTTTGCAGAGTTTTTGATTAGAAAAAATTGCTTGAAAAAATATAAAAATTTTTTGACATAAAAATAATTTTGTGGTATTATTATTTTAGATAAATTTTTTGTAGAGAGGTTGACTTTTATGATAAATTGTGCATTACGCAAAATGGACAGGACAGGACAGGACAGGACAGGACAGGACAGGACAGGTTAAGGTAATAAATCCTGCATTTTTGTTGTGCCGTAAAAAATATTTTAACACAAGTTAAATTTTTCCGTGTTGCGGAGGGTTTGCTTGTGTTTTTTTGTTTTGGGAAATTGGAGAGGATGAATATAATGAATAAAAAAATTAATGTTGATAAACTTTACTATGATAACCGTTGCTGTTATACAAGCCATGACAAAGATATAGAACATTTGTTTGGGCTTACTACAGAGGACAAATTGAAAGTTTTAAGTATAATAAAGGCTGTTGCTAAAGCTAAATTAAGTGAAAAAACGGTTCATGTTGAAGCATTCAATATTGTTATGATTGTATTTGCTTTGATATTTGGGCTTTATTTTGCAGTAAATATTGAAAGTTCTGTTGTCAATATAATTATTACCATAGCAATACTTATATTGCTTGTAGGCGGAGGTTTTCTTGGTACTAATGCCTTATTGAAAAATTTCAAAGGCATTTCAGACTATGAAATAATAATAGAAATATGCGAAAAAAAGACAAGAGAAATTGAAAGCAAATGCAAGCCAAATGAAGGAGGGAAATAAACCGTGAAAACAATACATTTTACAAGAAGTCCACCAAAAAACCTATAAACACTCAATTAAAATTAAACTAACCAATAGAAAGGTTTTGAAATTATGAAAATAAAAATTTTTGCGGCAATTATAGTTGCCGTGTTTGTAGCTGTTAGTTTTTCAACTACAAATGTGCAAGCCGAAGGTAGAGTTGATGGTGTGTTGCCTAATTTTTCGGCAGGTTCGGAGCATACAATGGCAATCCGCTCTGATGGTAGCCTTTGGGGTTGGGGGCGTAATCATAGAGGACAACTTGGTGATGGCACTACTACAGATAGAGCGACACCAGTTAGAATTATGGATAATGTAATTGCAGTTTCGGCATATTATCACAATACACTTGCAATACGTTCTGATGGTAGCCTTTGGGGTTGGGGAATTGATTTTTCTTCTACACCAGTTAAAATAATGGAAAATGTAACTGGATTTTCGGACAATGGTAGAATGGCAATCCGTCCTAACGGCATATGGAATGTGGGAAGTAGCCAGAGGAGACCTCGTATAGTAAGGGAACTAGGTTATGTAATTTCCTTTTCGACTAGTGCTGGGAATAACATGGCAATTCGCTCTGACGGTAGCCTTTTGGCCTGGGGACGTTTTGGTAATGGTCTGATATTAGATGATGGTAGCACTTTTCGGGGCAGCACTACACCAGTTAGAATTATGGAGGATATAATTGCAGTTTCGCTAGCTGATGAAGGACATGGAATGATAATCCGCTCCGATGGTAGCCTTTGGGGTTTTGGAGCTAACCTACATGGTGAACTAGGTACTGGCACTACTAGAGGTAGTAATATACCAATTAGAATTATGGATAATGTAGTTGCGGTTTCGGCAATATCGGGTGGTAGTGGTATTATGGGATCGCGTCATACAATGGCACTTCGCTCTGATGGCAGTCTTTGGGCTTGGGGAGGTACTACTAGGTTTGCTCCTAACGATTTTTCCAATGTAGATGTGCCACCACCTGTTAAAATTATGGATAATGTGGCTGAGCTTTCTCCAGAAGGTATGGTAACTCGCACTGACGGAACTTTGTGGGCTTGGGAACGTTTGAATTTCCAAAATCCCCCCACGCAACTACTAGACAACGTAATGCTACCAAACGCAACAGCAAATTTTACGCCAACCCAACCAACACAACAATCCAACAACCAACAACTCCAAACCGAAACAATAAGCCTACATTTACAACCCGACACAGTAACAATCAATTACAACAACAATAACATAACGCTAACACTCTCCAGTTTCGAACTATACGGCATAAGATATTACCCAGTTTTGGATGCACTAACAGCTTTTGGCGGCAACGTTATCTATAACGAAAGCCAACAAACCTTAACATTGCGATTATCCAGCACAGTAATTGTTGTTTATCTAAATGATGCAACAATAACGGTAAACGGCATACGGCACACAATGCCAACTTTCCCGATACTAGTGGACGGAATAGTATTTATGCCAATGGAAGTTTTCAATTTGGCGAACGTGCAATTTAACTATACGCCAAACGAAACCTTCGCCGAAACTTTCTTCGTTGAACTGGACGGCGAACGGCATTATCTTTCAATGCCAGTTATTCGCATAAATAACGAATATTTATATCCATATCGTGAAATTGCCGAAATAATGGGCGCAACAGTAAGGTGGGATGCTCAAAACGCAATAGCCTCCGCCGCATTGGATAGCAATTTTTCTTCGTTTTTGATAGGCTCTAACCAATACAACGATAACGGCACTGTACGCAATATGGTTGACGGCGTGCGTTCGGTAATCATTTTTGACAGAACATACTTACCAATCCGCTACATAGTAGAGCCGCTAACTGGCTTGCGTTTACGTCAAAATGCTACACAAAACAATCAGCCCGCAACCCGCGGAATGCCGAATAATGCAGTTGACGGCTTGATTTTTGAATAATGCAAAAAATAGGTACAGCCCTTGAAAATAGGGCTGTACCATAGTGCATTAAATCAATTTGCAAAAAATGCAGGTTTGCAAAAAATACGGGCGGATAATATCCGCCCGTTTGTCAACCCATTTGTCCTAATTCATCCATTCAATATCTTATCCCGAACAGCAAGCACCGCTGGCGGACTTACCGACAACTCATCAATGCCAATTTCCATGAAAAAATCCGTTAAGCCCAAATCTGCACCTAATTCGCCGCAAATGCCAACCCAAATTCCCTTTGAGTGAGCGGAATCCGCCACCATTTTTATCAACTGCAAAACTGCCGCATGATGCGGATTGTGAAACCGCTCCAGAGCTTGATTTTGCCTGTCCAGTGCTAGCGTGTATTGCGTTAAATCGTTTGTGCCTATGCTGAAAAAATCCACCAAATCCGCCAAAACTGGACTTATTATCGCCGCGGCTGGCGTTTCTATCATTATGCCCAATTCTACGCCGCTGTCGTACGCAATGTTTGCGCCGTCCAATTCTGCTCGCACGGCTTTTGCTATCTGCAAAATTTCCGTTACCTCTTCCTGCGAAATTATCATCGGAAACATTATTGACAAGCTGCCAAACGCCGATGCTCGATACAACGCTCGCAACTGCGTTTTGAACAGCTCTGGACGAGTTAGGCAAATGCGAATGCCGCGCAAGCCCAAAGCAGGGTTTTCTTCGGCGGCGAGATTGAAATATGCCGCTTGCTTGTCCGCGCCGATGTCCATTGTGCGGAAAACCACGTTGCGACCGCCCATTTCCTCCACAACTTGCCGATATATCGCAAATTGCTGTTCCTCCGTGGGATAATCTGGGCTGTCCAAATATATGAACTCTGTGCGAAATAAGCCGATTCCTTCCGCATCGTTTTCCAGTGCCAAGGCGACATCTGCTACACTGCCGATGTTTGCGAACAATTTTACTTTGTGTCCGCTGGGCGTGATTGTTGGCTTGCCTTTTAACTTTTGCAAAAGTTGCCGTTTTTCGGCTAAATCTGCCGATTTTTTTGTGTATTCCGCCGCCGTTGCCGCATCGGGATTTATGAAAATTTGCCCTGTCGAGCCGTCCAAAATGCACGGATTGCCCGCAAAATTCCGCAAAATATCGGCGGCGGCGTTCACTATTGCCGGAACGCCCATCGTTCGTGCCAATATTGCCGTGTGCGAATTTTGCGATCCG
>WRKG01000236.1 GCA_009778185.1 Bacillota bacterium | reverse complement strand
CGCCCCTACGAGCGGCTTGTTGTAGGGGCGACCGTCCTCGGTCGCCCGTCCCCTGTGTCGTTTAAGTTAATGACAGTGATATTATCCGCCCGCAAAATTAAAACTATGAAATATCTTTCCAAAGCATAATATCTGGTTTGTGTTTGCCATTTGCATTTGGAACAATTCCTACAATAAAATAGCCGCATTTTTGGTAAAATTCGTACGGATGTTTATCGTAATTTTTTATGGTTGCCATTTCGTGGAAGATATTTTGGCTAGTTATGTCAACCTGCGAAAGGCTTGTTTTTGCCGTTTCGTCATCCGAGCCAACGTAAATTCCTGTTATTCCTTTAGATTTGGCGAGTTTTTCTAGTTCGGTCATTAAAATTGTGCCGTAACCTTTGCCGTGATGTTCTATTGCCAAAACTAGCGGATGCAATTCCCAAGTAAATTTGTAGGCTGGTCGCAAGCCAACCCA
The DNA here is from genome assembly GCA_009778185.1 of Bacillota bacterium. Taxonomy (GTDB): domain Bacteria; phylum Bacillota; class Clostridia; order Lachnospirales; family WQUN01; genus WRKG01. Next base: position 14,755 of record WRKG01000236.1, on the reverse strand, counting down.
ACCGATTAGTTGGTCGGCGAGTTTTATTCCCAAGCAAATATTGCCGTCCGCAGTGGATTCTTCCATGGTTTCGGCGGCTTCTTTTTCGTCCAAAGTTTCCCACATTCCAACTTTGGGATACGTATCTAACATTAGCTGTTTGGCTTGCTGCAAGGTTTGCGGCGATTCGGTAATATCACAAAATGTATATTTTTGCATTATAATCTCCTTTGTTGCGCATATCTTAAATATATGTTATAATAGCATGGTATCTAAAAAAAGTAAACAAAAAAGGATTGAGAGGAGTGATTTATTTGTTTTTGTCAAATTTAGATAATGTTCCATTGAAACACAAGCAACTAGGATTAGTTTTTGGCGTGGGAGTTCCGCCAATGAGAATAGATTGGAAAACCGCCGAAATTGACAAAGTTATCGAAGACGGAATCGAACGAGCCAATAATCACATGATTGAACGTGCCGAAAAAATGGGTGCAGATGCAATATTAAAAATTTATTATGAAAAAGAAACATCCGAGCTTGGTGTTCGCATTATGGCTTGGGGAACGGCAATACAATATCTGAAAGTACAATAGGAGGATTTTTATGAAAAAAGTTGTAATTACAGGTACAGCAGGTTTGTTGGGACCTTATGTTGTTGAGCATTTTTTATCAGAAGGATATAATGTTTTAAGCGTCGATATAAATATTCCAACAAAGCAACAAAAATGTCGGCATTGGACAGTGGATTTAACCGATTTGGGACAAGTTTATGGAATGCTACAAGGAGCAGATGCAGTGGTACATTTGGCGGCTATTCCGCGAGCAGATATATATCCCAACGAGAAAACTTTTCAAAATAACATAATGAGCAGCTACAATATAATGGAGGCTTGCGGAAATTTAGGCATAAAAAAAGTGGTAATTGCCTCTAGCGAATGTGCTTATGGGCTATGTTTCGCAAAAGAAGATTTAGTGCCGCTGTACGTTCCTGTTGACGAGGAGCATCCCGCTTGGGCGGAAGATTGCTACGGAATGGCGAAAATTGCCGCCGAACGTACCGCCGAAGGAATGCACCGCCGTTACGGCACGCAAATTATCTCGTTTAGGATAGGCAACATTATAACGCCCGAAATGTACGCAAAAATTTTCCCTGGCTTTATAAAAGATACATACATTCGTATGCGCAACCTATGGAATTACATAGATGCCCGAGACATCGCAACCGCTTGCCAATTAGCAATAGAAGTAGACGGGCTTTCCGCCGAAATTATGAACCTCGGCGCAGACGACACTTGCCAAGATATAAAAAGTATCGATTTGGTAAAAGCAGAGTTTCCCAATTTAACAGATATTCGCAGCGACCTTGACCAATATCAACCGATTTATTGCAACAAAAAAGCCAAAAAAATGTTAGGCTGGCAACCAACACATTTCTGGCGAGATTGTATTAAATAATAAATTTATAACGCCAATTATCATTTGAATTTATAGGCGTTTTGGGCAATTACCGTAGGGGCGGATATTATCCGCCAGTTATGGCTTGCGGGTGCAATAATATTCGCCAGTTATGGTTTGCGGGTGCAATAATATCCGCCAGTTATGGCTTGCGGGTGCAATAATATTCGCTAGTTAGGGCTTGCGGGCGGATAATACCTGCCCGACCAGCAGGCGGGTCCGCCCCTACAGTTTTAGCAAATGCGAATTTTATTTATCTACATTTTTAATCTTCTACAAAATTTACAACAACAACACCATCGACAATTTCAGCATTTACGCCTGACAATCCAAAATTAAAAAATGGCAACGGAACATACGCAACTCCGTCGATAATTTGTGGTGCGGGACCAAACTGGTCAATGGTTTGTCCACCGTCTCTGCTAATGCGATCTTGTCCAATCCATAAAAAATAATTTTCGTTTACTTCGATACGTTGCTCGGCTGAATCCCAAACAACGGAAAAATTTAAGCCCTCGGCAATGGCTCGTACAGGCAACATAATAACGCCGTCCCAAACGGAAGGACTCGCCGCCGCAATTTCTTGACCATTAACTAAATATTCGCCCGTTACAAAAGTAGTTTGTCCTTGTGGCAACTGCAAATTATCTGTCGCATTTACCGAAACGGTTGACAATGGCGAAAAATTCGAAACAAATAAACCTGCTAGAACGCTAGCAACAAAAAATTTTTTAAGCATTTTTACACCTCTCTTAAATTTGATAGAATAAATATAACATAAAAGAAGTTTGTAAGCAAATAAAAATTTTCGGCGTTTTTTTATGGACATTTTGTAGGGGCGGATAATACCTGCCCACAAGCCTAAACGGGCGGATACTATCCGCCCCTACGTTGTTGCCAATTATAAAATATTTTAATCAGCAAATAAAAATTTTGCAAACCCCCCAAATACCCAAAATAGCGGGTCACCTGCCCGCCGGCAGGCGGGAGGGCGCGCGCGTCCTTGCGGGGTTTGGGGCAGCGCCCCAAGGTTTTGGGGTTTAATGTTTACCCCTCGAAGGAGTGATTTTTTGAATAATGTGCCGCAAAGTGTTAGGTTGCATATTGGAATTTTTGGCGATACAAATGCTGGCAAATCGTCTTTGTTTAATGCTGTAACGGGGAGCGATATTGCTATAGTTTCGGATATTCCTGGAACTACCACTGATTCTGTGCAAAAGGCGATGGAGCTGATTCCGTTTGGTGCAATCGTTTTGGTGGATACCGCTGGATTAAACGATTCGACCGCTCTCGGGGAACAGCGTACCGAAAAATCCCAAAAAGTGCTGAATAGAGTCGATTTGGCGCTGTATCTTATTGACGGCTCGACGATTTCTGATAAAAGTATCGAAAATTACCGAAATTTTTCCTCTAAACTGAAAAATACTCCGCATATCGCCGTTATTACAAAAAACGATTTGTCAACCGAAAATTTTGCCGATTTCTCGGCGATTCGCATTTCTATCCACCAGCCAGAAACGCTCGAAACCTTAAAACAGGCGATAATACAGCAACTTACAAAAATATCCCAAGCCAATCAGCACAAAGACACGCTTATTGGAGATTTATTGCCGAAAGGCTCTGTTGTGCTGTTGGTCGCTCCCATAGATAGTGCCGCGCCAAAAGGTAGGTTGATTTTGCCACAAGCCCAGTTAATTCGGGATTGTTTGGATAACGGCTGCATTGCTTGCACTGTAACCGAAAATGAAATATCGGATGCACTTGCCAACCTAAAAAAAGTGGATTTAGTTGTAACGGATTCGCAAGTTTTCGCAGAGGTTGACAAAGCTATTCCGCAAGAGATTCCATTGACTTCGTTTTCGATTTTGATGGCACGGCAAAAAGGGGAAATTTCCGAGTTGTTGGAGGGAATCTCCGCATTAAACAGCTTAAAAAACGGCGATAAAATCCTAGTTTCGGAGGTATGTACGCACAATCGCACGCACGAAGATATTGGACAAGTTAAAATTCCAGCGGCGCTGCAAAAAATTACAGGCTTGACATTAAATTTTGACTTTACGGCAGGTCGAGATTTTCCTGACGATTTAACGCAATACGCTTTAATTGTGCATTGCGGCGCTTGCATGATAACCTCAAAAGAAATGCAAAGCCGCATAACCGCCGCAAAACAGGCAAATATCCCGATTACAAATTATGGCTTGTTTTTGGCATTTGCCAGCGGCATATTAAAACGAGGCACGAAAATACTAGAAAGGGCGACAAAAAAATGAATAATCTCAATAATATAGATGAAATTTTAGCCAAATCGGAGCTAAATTTTGACGATATGTTGACATTGATAAATTTGACCAAACAATCCGATTTAGAAAAATTATATTCGGCGGCGTACGCCACAAAAACCAAATATGTGGGCAAAAAAGCGTATTATCGTGGGTTAATCGAGTTTTCCAATATATGTGTAAAAGATTGCTATTATTGCGGCATCCGCAAAAGTTCCGCCCAGGAGCGTTACAGCATGGCAAAGGACGAAATTTTGGCAATGGCAATGTGGGCATACAAAAATAATTACGGCTCGGTAACAATTCAATCGGGCGAACGCCAGGATGCCGCTTATTGCGAGTTTGTCGCCGATATTATATCCGAGATTAACCAAGCGACCAACGGCAACCTTGCAATGACAATTTGCTTGGGCGAACAATCCGAGGAAGTATATCAAAAATGGTTTGACAACGGAGCAACTCGCTATTTATTGCGAATGGAAACCACGAATCCCAGCCTATACAAAAAAATTCACCCAAATACGCCGTTACATTCTTTTGACAACCGCAAAAATTGCCTTTTAACTTTACGAAAAATTGGCTATCAAATAGGAACAGGCGTAATGATAGGCTTGCCAGAGCAAACTCCCGAAGATATGGTAAACGACATACTTTTTTTCAAAGAAAACGATGTTGACATGATAGGAATGGGACCATACGTTGTCCACAAAGACACGCCAATGGGGCAAACAGCGGATGATTCCACGTTTGCACAAGTTGCGAGGTTTAATTTTGGCTTAAAAATGATAGCAATAACAAGGTTACTTTTGAAAGATGTCAACATAGCGGCAACAACTGCATTACAGGCGTTGCATCCATTAGGTCGCGAATTGGGCTTACAAGCAGGAGCAAACATCTTAATGCCAATAATAACGCTACAAGAATATCGCCACAAATACCAATTATACGACAACAAGCCCTGCATCGACGACACTCCCGAACACTGCAAAAGTTGCCTAACCAACCGAGTAGAAAGCGTAGGCGACAAAGTAGGTTTCGCCGAAAAAGGCGATCCGCCACATTTTTTGAAACGACTTGTGGCTTAAATATAAAACATTAAAACCTCGGGCGCTGCCCGAACCCGCAAGGAACGCGTCCCTTGACCCGCAATTTTTTTATTGCTTGGGGTAAAAAAAGCCCATTTTTAGAGGGGCTTTTTTTCTTGTTTATAATCAATAAATTTAACAAAAAATGCGAGCGGCTATTATCCAGCAATACGGTTGATTGTCCAAATCTGCAAAAAACGCACCGTGGAGTTACTATGTTTTTATTGATAATGTAAGTCAATGGCTAAAAAATTGCATTTGCTAAAATGTAGGGGCGGATATTATCCGCCCGCAAACTACAACTTTCTTGTTACTCAATTTTCAAATTTCACTTTCAAAAATTCTTTTATTTCTTCGGATGCCACAATTTTCCCGTAAACCTTAAAATCTGCCAAGGTTGCCGCCAGTAATTGCACGGTTACATCTTTTGGAACGTTAAACACGCCAACGCCTTTTACAACTAGCTTTTTGCCTGTGTTTGCGTATGTTTCTAGGTCAAATTTGCTTGTTGTCGCAATACCGAAAAATCCCAAATTAGCGGTTGTTTCAGAGTTAGAATCTGCCACCTGCAAAAACTCGTCAAAGTTTGCTTTGTGCGACTCAACTTTTTCCCTAATTGATAGCCTAATGCAATCGGCTCTATTAACGTAAAGCCCTTTGGCTACCAAAAAATCAATTTGTGCAACTTCTGCACTACTTAAATTGATTGTAATTTTTTCTGTTCTCATAATTATCCTCCATAAAGTGAATTATTAACATCTATTTAGATGTTAATAATATTATAACAAGCATATTTTTAGATGTCAAGAAAAATTTTATAAAAAAATAAAAACAGTGGTAATTTTTTTACCACTGTTTTTACAATGCAATATTTTGGCATTTGCCGTAGGATAGAATAATATTCGCCAATTTGAGATTACGGGCGGATAATATCCCTACGTTTTAACTAATTGGCATTTACAAAACCTATAACCATAAAAAAATAGCGGGTCAAGGGACGCGTTCCTTGCGGGGTTTGGGGCAGCGCCCCAAGGTTTTAAGCCCAATATTTGTTAATGGTTTGTTTTACGGCGTTTTTGCCAGCGTTTAGTTCTTCGAAGTATTTTGTGGCTTTGTTGGCTAGAATGGCGTTGTTTTTGTATAAATCGCAGCCGAATAGGGTTGTGTCGCTGAAAAATTGTTTTAGGTTGTAGGGCGGACGTAAGTGTTCTAGCATTTCGGCTGCACGTGGATCGGATTCTATTGGCATGGGGTTTAGATTGTCGTCGAGTTCGGTTAGGTATCTCGCCCATAATGCGAAAAAGAACGGAATCGCCTCAAGTTCATCTTCGGGGAGCGTTTGCTTGCGGCGCAATTTTATTGTCTCGCCAAACCGAATAGGCACTTTTTGCGAAGTGTCAAGTGCTATCCGCTGCGGCGTATCTTTCATAAATGGATTGGGAATCCGCCGCTCTAATACATCTTCCAAAAATTCTTTTGGATTGAGAATTTTTGGATCGGAAACAACGGGCATTGCCTCCTTTAACGCCATTTTTTTAACCCAGTTGTACAAAGCCTTGTCTTTTATGGTTTCGGACATTGTCGGATAACCCAACAAACATCCAGCAATCGCAAGTGCCGTGTGAATAGGATTTAGACACGTGCAAACTTTCATTTTTTCGGCTTTTTCCACGGTTTTGCGGTCGGTAAAAAATACGCCCGCTTTCTCCAAAGGTGGACGACCATTGGGAAATGTATCTTCGATTACTAAATATTGGCATTCTTCCGCCATTACAAAGGAAGATACCCAAGTTTCTTTGGTTGTTATTATGATTTCGGAATCCTCAAAACCTGTTTCTTTTAGTAATTTGGCGGTTTCTTCGGTTGGTCGCGGCGTTATTTTGTCTATCATTGACCACGGAAACGCCAATTTGTGAATGTAATCCATAAAACCTTTTTCTGCCAAGCCCTCTTTTATCCACGCTTCGGCAACTTTTACAACGGCGGCTTTTAGCACATCGCCATTTTTGGAGCAGTTGTCCATGGAAACTAACGCCAACGGCGGCACGGCTGTCTTGTAACGAGCCAATAATCCCGTTACAACGTAGCCCATCATGGATTTTTGGTCGAGCGGATCGGCTACAGAATAGCCTTTTTCGGTTATCGTAAACGAAACCATTTGCAACGACGGCGATGTAAATATCCCAATTAAACGTTCTTTTTGCACGGATGCTGTTATTGCTTCGGATATGCTTGCAACCACTTTTTTGTTGACCGTTCCGTCCGCTTTTAGTGTAACGGCGATTGTCAAGTTGTCATGCGGCGCAAATATTCGAGGTACAATTTCCTCGTCATAGCATTCGCAAACGGTGATTCCACGGTCAACTGTGCCGTTTTGCAATAAATCTTGGTGAACAGCGGCAGGGAACATTCGAAAGATATTTCCTGCGCCCATGTGCAACCAAACTGGAGCCTCGATAGTGGCTTTTGCGACCTTTTCCAGGTCAAAAGAGGGCAAATCATAACCTTGCCAGTCAGCGGTATTTTTAATACTTGCACGATTTAACTTCATAAAATTCCTCCAAATAATAATTTTTTTGTATCTTTATAATATAATGAAATTCGTTATGTGTCAACATTACAACCATTTTTGCAAAAATTGCATAATATCGTGGCGCATTTCGGCGGTTTCAACGTGCCCAACGGGATATTTTTTAAGTTGCCACGCATCTGCCGCTTGTTTTTGTGCATAAATAATTTTGAGAGCGGCATCGATTTTGTCCATTCCTTCCTCGGGAACAAGCCTATCTTGTGTGCCGTTTACGGATAAATGCGGGCGCGGTGCAATTAGGCTGTTTATCGATATTGTATCAAAATATTTTAGCAAATTGGGAACATAATAATAAATGCCGTGTCCGTCCAATTTTTGTTGCTCGATAAGCGTGTGAAAATCTACCATGCAACAAATATCCGCACAAACGGCAATCCGAGAATCCAATGCAGCCAGCCACCAAGCCATTGTGCTACCCATGGACATTCCCAGCGTTGCAATGCGATTTTTGTCAACGTCTTCTCGTGAATGAAGATAATCTATTGCACGCAAATGATCGTAAACCATAAGCCCCCACAAAGTTTTTCCTAGCCATAAAAGTTCTTTGCAATATTCTAGTTCGGCTTTTCCGTGGCGTTCGCCGAAAATTGGACTGTCAATACACAAAACTGCGAATCCTGCTGCCGCTAAAGATTCCGCATATGGCGGCACAAACATATAAGTATTGCCGTAAATTAGTTCATCTTTGCCAATGTGATATTTTCCTCCGTGCGAATGGCAAAATAAAACTGTGGGAAAAATTTCTTTTTCAAGGTTCGGCTTAACAAAATAGGCAGGGACAATCTCCGAGCCGTTTAAGTCGAGGGATAATTTTTCCAACGTGTAATTTGCTTGCTGTTTAATGTACACGGTTGTTGCCGAGATAGGTCTGTCGAGCGGTGGCAAATCGCCCAAAAGGCTGTATAATTGTTGATTCATGTTGTCCTCCAAGATTGATATTTGATATTTTTATTATAACATTGCAAGCAAAATTTTTCAAAAAATTTCTTGCTAAAATGGGGGATTTTCTGATATTATTTAACTAACAAATATCCTTTAGGAGGACTTTTTTATGAAAACAAAAGTAGCAGTAATAGGTTGCGGAAAAATTGCAAACGATGCGCATATTCCGTCATATTTGGCGAGTGAATTTGGCGAGATAAAATATTTTTGCGATATTATTCCCGAACGAGCCGACAGAGCCGTTGAGCGGTACAAAATAGGAAAAGCGGTGTACGATTACAAGGAAATTTTGGCGGACCCCGAAATAACAGCCGTTTCGGTATGTACACCCAACAAAGAGCATACCACAATTACAATAGATGCCTTACGTGCAGGTAAAAATGTATTATGCGAAAAACCCGCCGCACGCACATATTCCGAGGCTTTACAAATGCAAGCGGTTCAGCACGAAACAGGAAAAGTGCTAAACATCGGCGTAGTAAACAGGTTTAACACAGCGGTCAACCTTATAAAACAGCGGATTGACAACGGCGAATTAGGCGAAGTGTATCAAGTTTACGTTGACTTTAGAGCCCACAGGTCGATTCCTGGGCTTGGCGGCGATTTTACCAACCACGATGTAGCTGGCGGCGGCGTTTTAATCGATTGGGGCGTACATTATTTAGATTTAGTAATGTATTGCTTGGGCGATCCGCTCCCAAAAACGGTAACAGGAAAAACGCACAGCGTATTAGGTGCAAACATGAAAGAGTACGTGTACAAAGATATGTGGGCAGGTCCTCCAAAATATGACGGCGTGTACAATGTTGAAGATTTCATTACAGGAATGATTAGAACAGCAGGTCCAACGATAACATTAAACGGAGCTTGGGCACAAAACATCGGCGCGCCTGGGCAATATGTAGATTTTATCGGTAGCAAAGCAGGAATCCGCTTACAATACGGCGGCAATTTTACGGTATACAGCACAAAAGACGGCACATTAACCGAAGAAACCGCCACATTTAAGTCAAAAGATATGTTTCAAGTGGAAATTGACAGCTTTTTGCAGTGCATTAAAAGTGGCGAAAAATTGCCATCGCATATTGACGTTGTTGTGGTTACCGCAAAAATAATGCAAGCGTTGTATGATTCTTCAGAGCAGGGTAGGGAAATTGCGTTTTGATTTAAGTTTTGAAAATTGGGTAAATTTATATTTGCCCAATTTTTTTGGTTGGGATAAGTATTTATACCCAAACAATATCAAAATAAATTGATATGGAATAAGTTGATGTGGCGAAAACGGGCGGATAATATCCGCCCCTACAAAACGCCAATCGTAGGGGCGGATATTATCCGCCCGAATTTTTTGTTAAGTCGATTTACTATTTTAGAATAAAATTTACGATTGCTTTTTTCGCAATCTAGCATATAAACTCCACTTTTGCAAAAAGGAGTCTTCATTTTTGACAACTGGTTTTGATTCATTTGTGTCTATTGGCAAATTGGCAGGTTGCTCTTCTGTAAGTTCGGTAAGTTTGTCAAGTTCGGCAAGAGCAGCGGTTAATCGCTGATTTTTGCGAGTTAGCAAAATAACATTTACTTTTACAACTATCCAAACTAATAGCAAAACAATTAAGGTAACAAATGCAATTATTGTTAATATAGGAAGATTCATAAATATTCTGGCAGGAAATTATGAGATAATTATTAACTATGATTTTTTAGATGAGCGCCTGTTATTACGTTGATTCTTCTTTTTTTCGCTCTCTAATTGTAATTTATTCCGTTCAAACTGTTTTTTTTCAAATCGTTATCTAACTTTAATCCTTCTATTTTCAGTTCAAACTGTTGTTCTTTTAACTTATTATCCAACTTTAGCCCTTTACGTTTAAGAAATCCTTCTATTATTGAAAAAAATACAACAATATTACTAAGTAGTGTTAAAATAAGGGCTACAATTTCAGTTGAAGATAAAAGATGTATTATAAATTCTAGCAAGTCTCCTACCATAAAATTACCTCCTTTTAACTTGCAATTTGGAGTATATCACAGGCAAATTAAAATATCAACCACTTTTGTAAAATTTATTCTTCGCATTTTTCAACAAAAAAACAGGACATCCAACTTATGAATGCCCCATTTTTTACTTTAGAATTTACCCCGTCTGCGAATATACTTAACCTTAAACTGCATTAGCAGTTGACTTAAATTAGCCGACATACTGGCTAATTCTTCGCTTATTGCGGTGTTGCGTGTAATTATTCTTGTGCTGGATGCTGTAATTTCGTATAGATTTTTCATGCTGTCGGTTACATTGGAAATTTCTTTTGCCTGTACGTTTGATGCCAAAACTATTCCCTGCAAAGCATCTGCACCCATCGCTGTGGAATTTATTATCTTTTTGAGTACATCCGAGCTTGAGTTGGCTATTTCAACTCCTTCTTCAACATTTGCCAATGATAGGTCTAACATATCGGTTGCATCCTGAGCGGCTAGCGATGTACGATTTGCCAAGTTGCGAACTTCTTCGGCTACTACCGCAAAACCTTTGCCATGTTCGCCTGCTCTGGCTGCCTCTACGGACGCATTTAGTGCCAACAAATTTGTTTGAAAAGCTACGTCTTCGATTATTTGCACCACTTTTACAATATCGTTGCTAGAAACTTTTATTTTGTCCATAGCTTCGACAAGTTCTGTCATTTTAACGTTGCCCTCGCTTGCCGATTCAGATATTTCTTGTGATAGCGACATTGTATCGTTTGCATTTTGGGCGTTTACATCTGTTTGCTCGGATATTTGTTTCATGCTTTCGGTCATTTGCTTTACGCTTTCGGCTTGTTGCGTGAAACTTAACATTAAATCGGTGCTACTATTAGAAATACCGTCCGAAGCCATTTCTACTTGTGCGGAAACCTCTTGTATTTCTATTATAAGCGTGCTAATCGACTTTATCAAAACCGTTAGCGATTCGTGGATAGCAACAAAATCGCCGAAATATTCGACCATATCCATGTCAATATCAAAATTATTGTTAGCAATTTCGGTTAAAATGCGAGTTATATCGGTTATATAAACGCAAACCGCCATAACAGTGCCTTCTAGCGTTTTGCCGATTACTTCAAAGTTTTCGTACGATTCTTTTGTGTCGTCGTCGTGCGGCTCGGGATTATACTCAAATTTCATATATCCCTCGCTGAAATCGGACATCGCCGTTGAAATTAGCATACTTTCGGCTTTTTGATATTTTATAACTTTGTGGTTGCGTTCGCGGGCTTTTACGCTTTCGGTAATATCGTTGGCAATATCCATAAAAGCGACAATTTCGCCCTGATAAAGCACTGGCCAAAGTACGTGTTCTTCAACAATTTTGCCTATTGCCGTTTCGCGTTCGGTGCGAAAATGCTCGGCTGTGCTACCGTTTTGCATTCTCGTTAGTGCATTTTGATATATCTCGGATTCTTTTTTGCCGTATATTTCCGAGATTGTGCTGTTAATATCGGCATCAGATAATCCGTAAGTTGTAATTTTTTTATTGACAAATTTTATTTTATATTCTGTGTCAACTACAAGCACAGCATGAGGTATTTCAAAAAGATAGCTGTGCATAGTTGTAACAATTTCGTTTACCGAATCCAAAATATTGTGAAAATCGTTGTACAAGCCAGCGGTATTTGCCTTTGCGGTTAAATTTCCGTTGATGGATTCTTTACTTACTCGGTTAATGCTGTCCATCATAATGACCATCGAGCGTTGAATATTGCGGAAAGCATAAGCTAAATCGCGCAATTCGTCGTTCGTTTTCATTGGGATATTTACTCGAGTGTTGCCTTTAGCAAGTTCTGCACTGGCATCCACCAAAATTTTAATTCGTTTAATTACAAGTTGATTCATGAAAATTGCAATCAGCACAACCGCCAACAAACACAAGGCAAAAGCCACGGTAAAAGCTAAAGTAAACAAAGCGGTCATATCGGTTGTATCGGGAGCGGTTGTTATTATATACCAGTCAAATTGCGGAACATGAGATATTTGTGCAATATTGGGATGTCCCTCTTGGTCGGTTAGTATTACAATATCGTCGTCTGTTTCGAACATAGCTAACAAATCGTCGCGACTGTTAATATTTGCAAAAGAAAGCCCATGATCGTTTAGGTCGGTGCTAGTTACTATATTTCCGTTGCTGTCGAGTATGTAAATATCGTGATCGTGGTCGATATTTTGCAATAAATAATGTTGCACAAAGTTAATATTAGCAGGAAGAACAATAACGCCCAAAGACATTCCTTGGCTCATTACAGGTTCGCTAAACCAAATTTGCGGTTGCCCAGTAACGGGCGATGGAGTTGCAGGGCTTTGAAAAGCTCTACCTTCGCGGGCTTCGATTAGCGTTTGAACGTGCGGAGTATCGTTAATATTTAAGCCAACAGCTTCGTTGAAATTTCCCGTGCGAACAAACGTGCCGTCTAAATTTGCAAAGGCTACGTTAGCGACAATTAAATCGCCAATATCGGTACGAGCCACCGACATAAAAGATGCGTGTAACGAATCGTACAAGGCATCCCATTCTTCGTGCATAATTGCGTAAGTTATCAAGTGATTTTGGCTTACGCCCTGTACAGTGGACGAAACCGAGGCAGTCCATAAATCCAATAAAATATTAGCTTTGTTAATATTACTTTGTAGCAAAGAATTTGCAGTATCTACGGTTTGCACACGACTAGTTAAAATCAATGCACCAGCCATAAATAAATTACCCAAGAAAATAATTATAATTATAGGTACTATAAGTTTTGTGCGAATACTACTTTTACTTTTTGAAGCTGGCAATTTTTCTAATATTTTCAAACAAATCAACCTTTCAGTTTACTAATTTTACTTTTCATTGAACAACATTTTTATTATATCTAATTTTTTTGTTGTGGTCAAGCGATTTTTTAATGTGGAAAAAGAAAGTCGGCAAATTTGTATTTTGTCAACGGTTAATTAAGCCTTGAAACCTTCGTTGCCGTCTTGCGGAATATATTCATTTAGACCATCTTTGCCGTAAGTAAGCCCCGCATATACTTTAGAATCGGCTTGATGTTCTGCAATGCGGTCATCGGGGGTATTTTCTATCTGTTGCCAGCCCTCTAACAATGTAGCAAACATTTGTTGCACTTCGATAACAGCGTTTGCCGAACCGACAAAATCACCTGTAAAAAGAGCTTTATTGAGACGTTCCCAAGCGTACTGATAAAGTTGATATAAATTTTGAGCAACTTCGTTATCCAAATCTAGTCCTTCGATAAGTTGAGTAATTGCCTCTTTAGTTTTGCCAATTTTTTTGTAATATTCGGCTTTATCGTTGACAGAATGGGCAGTTAAAGCCTCGTCAACGAACGCCAAAAGTAGCTCGTAGTTGATAACAACAAGCTGTACAGGAGTTGCGTTTGCAATACGCAAAGTGTAATCTTCTTTATTTATCATAAAAACCTCTAATTCTAAACCTTGCGGTTTTAATAGCTTAAAGCCATGCGTTGCGGGTAAATTCTATTTAGACGCAAATCTTGTATAGGATCTTCCCACATTGCCAAAAAATAATCATACGGAATAAAATTGTCAACGCTACCGAGCCACGGATCGTTGTAAAAAAAGCCATTTTGGTTAAAACCAGTTAAAGTTATCACATGAACATTAAAGCCGTACATTCCACGCAACCAAGCTAAAACAGGGCGATCTATAGCCAACTGTGCATGAATATCTTCGATGGATGCGCCTGTCATATCTATTGCAGAGCCGATGTGGCGTTCGGTCATTTCTAGCAAAGCGGGCGGAAGAATAGTAAAGCCGCCAGGCGAAAATGGATCGCCCCTAAAGCCAAGCCAGGGATCGTCCGAGAGCGGCATTTCGTCGACCAAATCGAAAACGTCAACCTCAACATGACGGTTAATAATCATAGCTAAAGCGACGATTTCGCAGCCTGTCAAAAGACCTAATTCTTGCTGATTAAAGCTAGGCACATCTTCGATATGTAGTTCTTGCGGCAGCCAGTTTGCGTAAATCCATTTATCGCCCTTAAAAGTGCGAATGTACGTCCAATCGTCATGGCGTTCCAAAATTTGGACAATATGCAAATAAATTATATCTTTTGGGGTTTCGTCGCCCATATTTTCAAACACTGGAGTATACCGCCCAATTTCTTGCACTTCAAAAGGACTCCGATTTTGCGTTGCCGAAAAGTCGGAGCGCGAAATATTTTCCGAACGCCACTGTTCCCGCGAACTTTGCACCGTTTCCGCTTGCAACTGCATCAACATAAAAAACGCAACAACAGCTCCCAAAATCAGCAAAACAAGCAAAACACAAACAACCAAAGCAAACTTTTTACTTATCACAAAATCCCTCCTTCAAACATTAGGACCTTGGGGCTCTGCCCCCCGCCTGCCGGCGGGCAGGCAAACCCC
>WRKG01000235.1 GCA_009778185.1 Bacillota bacterium | reverse complement strand
GGCGGGGGGCAGAGCCCCAAGGTCTTAATTGTTGGATAGAAGAGGTGTTTGTATGAATGTTAAGAATGAGCAAGAGATTTTATTTGACTCGATAAAGATTTCGTTGGCATCGCCCGAAAAAATACGGGAATGGTCAAGAGGAGAAGTGAAAAAGCCCGAAACTATAAATTATCGTACGTTAAAACCTGAACGAGACGGGCTTTTTTGTGAACGCATTTTTGGACCCAGTAAAGATTGGGAATGTCATTGTGGAAAATATAAGCGAATCCGTTATAGCGGCGTTGTTTGCGACCGTTGCGGCGTTGAAGTTACCAAAAATAAAGTCCGCCGCGAACGCATGGGACATATCGAACTTGCTGCGCCAGTTTCGCATATTTGGTATTTTAGGGGAATCCCTAGCAGAATGGGCATTATTTTGGGAATGTCTCCTAAATCGTTGGAAAAAATACTCTATTTTGCCTCGTATGTTGTTTTGGATGCTGGCTCGACCAATCTCGATGTGAAAGATGTGCTTTCGGAACAAGAATATAAGGATAACATCGAAAAATATGGCTATGACGCTTTTCGTGTTGGAATGGGCGCGGAATCTGTTCGTGAATTATTGGCAAATATCGACCTCGAAGCTGAATCCGAAAAGCTAAAAAGCGAACTTCGCACGGCAACAGGACAAAAACGCACCAAACACATCAAAAAATTGGAAGTTATTGAATCCTTCAAAACCGCCAATATTCGCCCCGAATGGATGATTATGGACGCTATTCCCGTTATCCCGCCAGATTTGCGTCCAATGGTGCAACTTGACGGTGGACGTTTTGCCACTAGCGACTTGAACGATTTATATCGCCGTGTGCTTAACCGCAACAATCGCCTAAAACGTCTGCTCGATTTGGGCGCTCCCGATATAATTGTTCGCAACGAAAAGCGAATGCTGCAAGAATCCATCGATGCACTTATCGACAACGGTAGAAGAGGTCGCCCTGTTACTGGACCTGGCAACCGTCCGCTAAAATCCCTTTCGGATATGCTAAAGGGCAAACAAGGGCGTTTTCGCCAAAATTTGCTCGGAAAACGGGTTGACTATTCTGGGCGTTCGGTTATCGTGGTTGGTCCGCATTTGAAATTGTATCAATGTGGATTGCCCCGAGAAATGGCTGTTGAGCTGTTTAAGCCGTTCGTAATGAAAAGGCTTGTTCAGTTGGATAAAGCCCACAATATAAAATCGGCAAAACGCATGGTCGAACGCTTGCTGCCCGCCGTTTGGGACGCTTTAGAGGACGTTATAAAAGAGCATCCTGTTATGTTGAACCGTGCGCCAACTTTGCACCGTTTGGGCATTCAAGCATTTGAGCCTGTTTTGGTTGAGGGACGTGCGTTAAAATTGCACCCTCTAGTTTGTGCCGCCTATAATGCCGACTTTGACGGCGATCAAATGGCTGTTCACGTGCCGCTTTCGGTGGAAGCACAAGCGGAATGCCGATTTTTGTTGCTTGCTCCCAATAATTTGCTGAAACCGTCCGACGGTGCGCCCATTACCGTGCCTACAAAAGATATGGTTTTGGGAATTTACTACTTGACAGTGGAAAAAGACGGCGAAATTGGCGAGGGAAAAGTTTTTTCCGATGTCGAAGAGGCTCTTTTGGCGTACCACCACAAAGAAATCACGCTACACGCAAAAATTAAAATTCGCCGCCAAGTAGCTGACGATAACGGCGTTGTGCATTCTCGGTTAATGGATATTACTTTGGGGCGCGCATTGCTAAACGAGGCGATTCCCCAAGAAATCGGATTTATCGACCGCAGCGTTTTCGAGAATAAATTCTTGTATGAGATTAACACTTTGGTTGACAATAAAATGTTGGGAAGAATCGTCAGCCGCTGTATTAACGCATTGCCGCCAACGCAAACCGCCGAAATGCTTGATAATATCAAAATGTTGGGCTTTAACTTTGCAACGCGCGGCTCGTTGACTGTTTCGGTTTCCGATATGAAAATTCCGCAAACGAAAGTTGACATTTTGGAATCCACCGAAAATACTGTCGAAAACTTTGAACGTATGTTCCGTCGCGGACTTATGACGGACGAAGAACGCCACAACAAAGTTATTGATGCTTGGAACGAAGCTAACCGCCAAATTACGGTCGATTTAATGGATAATTTGGGAAAAGATAACAATATTTTTATGATGATGGATTCTGGCGCACGTGCATCTCGTGATCAGCTAAAGCAACTTGCGGGAATGCGCGGTTTGACCGTTAATCCTTCGGGAAAAGTTTTGGAAGTGCCGATAAAATCCAACTATCGTGAGGGATTGACTGTACTTGAATATTTTGTATCTGGACACAGCGCAAGAAAAGGCTTGACCGATACAGCTTTGCGTACCGCCGACTCTGGGTATCTTACACGCCGATTGGTTGACGTTTCGCAAGATATTATTATCCGAGAACTAGATTGCCATCCGCAAGATGACGGAAAAGTGCCTGGAATGTGGGTTTCTGCGTTCATGGACGGGCCCGAAACCATCGAGCCACTTTCTGATCGCATAAGAGGCCGCTGGTCGATTTTGGATATTGTACACCCCGAAACAGGCGAAATTCTCGTTCATGCAGATACGCTAGTTTCTCCCGACCAAGCCGAAATAGTGGCAAAATCGGGAATTGACAAGGTGCTTATCCGCACAATTTTAACGTGCCGTTCGCGCGTTGGACTTTGCTCAAAATGCTACGGTGCAAACATGGCATCTGGCAGAGAGGTTGGCATAGGAGAATCGGTTGGCATAATTGCGGCACAATCGATTGGCGAACCTGGAACACAGCTTACAATGCGTACTTTCCACTTGGGCGGCATCGCCAGCAACGAGGATATTACTCAAGGTTTACCGCGCGTTGAAGAATTATTTGAGGCAAGAAAACCAAAAGGTTTGGCAATAATTGCCGAATCTGGCGGACGTGTCGCAATCGGCGAAACCAAGAAAAAACGCGAAGTTACCATTTTCGACGATCAAACTAACGAGCAAAAAGATTATTTGATTCCGTACGGTTCGCGGATAAAAGTGCAACACGGCGATATTATCGAAAAAGGCGACGAATTAACAGAGGGCAGTGTTTATCCGCATGATATGTTGCGAATAAAAGGCTTGCGCGGCGTACAGGATTATCTTTTGCGCGAAGTGCAACGAGTTTACCGCTTGCAAGGCGTTGACATAAACGACAAACACATCGAAGTTATTGTGCGGCAAATGCTAAAACGCATAAAAATCGAAGAACCTGGCAATACAGATTTTCTTCCAGGCAGCCTTATCGATTGGCTAGAATTTGAAGAAATTAACGAACGTATGCAAGAAGAAAACGTAACACGTGAACAAAATGGCGAAGAACCGCTAGAACTAGCCACTGGAAATCGTATGCTTTTGGGCATAACAAAGGCATCTTTGGCGACCGATTCATTTTTATCGGCGGCATCGTTCCAGGAAACAACGCGCGTATTAACCGAAGCCTCGATTAGTGGCAAAACCGATCCGCTAATTGGGCTAAAAGAAAACGTTATAATAGGAAAGTTGATTCCTGCTGGTACGGGAATGTTGACATATCGCAACATAGAAGTGGCATCTGCCGTGCCTGAAGAAGAGGAAGAAGAGCCGCAAATAGGACAAATGGGGCAACCTTGGCAACTTGGACAAAGTGGGCAATTTTTGAAAGCATGGCAAAATCGTCCCAAATTTGGCAACAGCGAAATTGACGATGACGACGATGACCTTGACGAACTTGACGAAATGGACGAAAAAGATTTAGCTGAAGAAGATTTAGAAGATTTGGACGAGTTGGTCGGTATAAAGAAAACCGAAGAAACAGACGATTTTGAAGAAGAAACAGAAGAAGACGAATCGGACGAAGATTTAGAAAAAGAGTTTGAACGAGAACTCGTTGAGGTAGCAACATGAGGTTAGGTATTGTAGGATTGCCAAATGTCGGCAAAAGCACGTTATTTAACGCAATAACGCAAGGCGGCGCGGATTCTGCCAATTATCCGTTCTGCACAATCGATCCAAATGTCGGCGTTGTGGCTGTCCCTGACGAACGCTTGACTATCCTGGAAGAAATGTATCAAGCAAAATCGGTTATTCCAGCGGTTGTAGAAATGGTTGACATCGCTGGCTTAGTAGAAGGTGCAAGCAGTGGCGAGGGAATGGGAAATAAATTTTTATCTCATATTCGCGAAGTTGACGCTATTGTTCATGTTGTCCGAGGTTTTGAGGACGACAACATAACGCACGTATACACAACGGTTGATCCCATACGAGATATTGAGATAATTCGGCTAGAGCTGATTATCTCTGACTGGGATTGGGTTGAACGCCGTTACGAACGTGCCGCCAAAGCCCATAAAGGCGGTGCAAAAAAGCCCGATGTTTATCCACGAGAACTAGAAGTATTAAAAAAGTTGCAAGTGGCTTTCAAAGACGGAATTTGTGCAAGACATCTTGACTGGGATAATTTCGACGACGAAAAATTTATGCAATCATTAAATTTATTGACGGCAAAGCCTGTTTTATACGCTGTCAACGTCCTAGAAGAAGAAGTTGCAACGGGCAATAAACACGTTGCAACCGTCGAAGAATTTGCCTCAAAAGAGAACTCTAAAGTATTTTCGATATGTGCCAAAATTGAGGAAGAAATATCCGTTTTGTCAAAAGAAGAAAAAGAGATGTTTTTGGAAGAATTGGGCTTGAAACAAGGCGGATTAGACAAAATTGTCGCGGCTGGCTACGAACTTTTGGGCTTGATAAGTTTTCTAACGGCGGGCCCAAAAGAGGTTCGCGCATGGACGATAACCAAAGGTTTGAAAGCACCACAGGCAGCAGGGAAGATTCACAGCGATATGGAAAAAGGGTTTATTCGTGCAGAGATAGTCAGCTTTCACGATTTGCACCGATTAGGCTCGTACAACAAGGCAAAAGAAAGCGGGCTTGTCCGCATCGAGGGCAAAGAGTACGCTTTTCAAGACGGCGATGTTGTGCTTATTAGGTTTAATGTTTAGTTTGGAATGCAAAAAGGGCGGATTTTTCGCCCTTTTTTGTTGGGAAATGTTACAATAATATTACAGTTTTTGTAAATGTTTGACAAATATGCAACGTTGTAATATGCTATATTTGTTGAAATCATTTGTGGGTTAGCAGGAATGCTGACAAAATATTAGAAAGAGGTTTTTATATGAAAAAGAAAGTTATTGCAAGTGCTTTGGCTTTAGTTTTGGCACTTGGTGCAAGTGGCGTTACCGCCTTTGCAAGTGAAGTTGAAGATGGCAGTTTGAATGTCGAGATAGAGGCTTTTTCGAGTATGTTGCCTAATCCGATGCCCGATCCTGCTAATGGAGACAATCGCCCTCCTAGACCACCAAGCGGCGGCGGTAGTCCTATTGGAGTTAATCCGATGCCGGAACCAGCTGTTTGACATACAGTAATCTAGTGTAAAAAACTAATATCAAAGGGGATTTATTTCCTCTTTGATGTTTTTAATAGAAAAGGTCGTAAAATTATGAAAAATACTATTATAATATTTATATTTGCTTTAGTTTTTGGTGCTTGTAATTTCGAAGCTGAATTAGATTTAGATAACAACAATTTTATCGAACCAATTTTCGAAACTGAAGTTGAACAAGTTTCACAAAGACAAACTATGCAACAATTTTTAGAAAGTGCTAGTGATGGTTGGTTTAATGCAGAAAATTTAATATACGATATTGATTTTTTAATACAAACACTAGATGAAAATTTTCCATTTATTGGCGTTGCAGAACGAATTACAGGCAATAATGGAGCGTTAAATATTTTGGAAAGTAATTTATCTCGTAATGTAGATAGTTTAAGTAGAAATGATTTTGCTTTGACTATAAATAGTGTTTTTTTCAACGTATTTTCTAATTTAGCACATTTGGATGTAAATCCACTTTACCACTCAACACTTGATTTTAGCGGATTATCAAGCTCTCATTCTTTGTTTAATTTTAACCGACCAATATTTCAATCTCCAACTATAATTGAAAAAGATAAAGTTGCGTTAATTCCCATGTGTCCAACGTTTTTTAATAATACGGAAGTTCCTCTGCGCGAAATGATGCAACTACAAGAATTTATTGCAAAAATTCAAGGTTATGAACACGTTATTATAGATTTAAGACATATAAGGGGCGGTTGGTTTGGAATTGCTGTAGACACTTTTATAAGACCAAATTTATCCGAAAATTTATTTTTTCAAGAATTTGCATTTATCAAAAATGGAGAAATTGCAATGGCGACATATGAAGAATACCTGCGTACAGCACGCACTATTGGTAGGTCGACGTTTAGCGATTCGTTACGTGCTGTTACCAACGAGCCACTTGTGCCAGCAACACAATTTGCAGAAAATCACAATTTAACAAACATGAATTTAGAAGATTTATCAAATTTAGATTATGGTTTTATAGTAGAAATTTTATTAGAACCTACAAATCATTCTTCAAGATTGCCTTTTTTGGCGGAAAATATTTGGCTTTTAATCGGTCCTAACAATTTTTCCGCAGCGACAATATTTGCAAATGTAGCAAAAGAGTCGGGTTTTACTTTGGTAGGTCAACAAACTAGCAACAGAAACAGTTGTGGACGTGCGTTTTTCCAATTACCAAACACAGGACATACAATTTCAATGGACACATTTTACATAACCGACAGCACAGGTCGCAATATTGAAGAATTTCCAACCGAGCCACATTATTTTAATCGCCCTGGAATGGATGCACTGGAAACTGTACTTGCTATTATTGAGGAAATGGAGTAGAGTTTGATATTAAAATTTTTCAATGACAAAAAAAGTATTGCAAAACGTGAGATTGTCCGAATCGATGGCAAAAAGTACGCTTTTCAAGACGGCGATGTTGTGCTTATTAGCTTTAATCTTTAGTTTGGAAAATGCAAAAGGGCGGATTTTTCGCCATTTTGTTTATTGGGAAATGTTACAATTATATTACAGTTTTTGCAAATGCTTGACAAATACACAACTATGTAATATAGTGTATTTGTTAGAATCATTTGTGGCAGGTTGGCAGAAATGCTAACCAAATATTAGAAAGAGGTTTTTATATGAAAAATAAAGTTATTGCAAGTGCTTTGGCTTTAGTTTTAGCACTTGGTGCAAGTGGCGTTACTGCCTTTGCAAGTGGAATTGAAGACGGTGCTTTAAGTGTCGAGATAGAGACTTTTTCAAGTATGTTGCCTAATCCGATGCCCGATCCCAATAATGGAGACCATCGACCAATCGTTATTCTTCCTGAACCAACACCTATGCCCCCTGTTTGGCGACCACCTGGTACTAATCCACCACCGCAACCAATACCTCTTAGTGTAGGCGTTAATTAACTTGTATTGAGCCTACGGGTAATTCCTCTAGGCTTTTTATTTATAAGAAAGGACTACAAAACTATGAAAAAATTTTTACTATTTTTATTAACATTTGTTTTTGTCGCTTGCAACGCAGATATTGAGCCAACTATAGAAACCAACATCGATAACGCCGAGATAATTTCCGAACGCAACAATTTTCAAGAATTATTAGAAACTGCCAATGAAAATTGGGAGTTTTCCGATAATGCTTTTTTAAGTATCGAAGATATTTTATACGATATTGATTTTCTTGTGCAAACGTTGGAAGAAAATTTCCCATTTATGGGAGTTGCAGAAAGACAAACTGGAATTGCAAATCCACTGGAAAGTCTAAGAATAAATCTAATTTTTCAAGCAAATTCTATGAATTTAGATTCTGCACAATTTGAAAATTTAATAAGATATTATTTTTATGATATATTTTTCTCAAGTTTGGCTCATTTAGATGTAAATCCAGGATATTTTGTTGAACCTACATCCACATTTATGGAATCATTTGAATTTAGCCAACAAGCAAATTCGTTGCCAATGATTATTGAAGAAGAAAAAATTGCTTTAATCCCTGTTAATTCAGCATTTTTCAACAACTTCGAAGTTCCTTTGAGAGATATGCAAGAATTGCAAAATTTTATTGCACAAATTCAAGGTTACGAACACGTTATTTTAGATTTTACGCACATTGGTGGCGGATTTATTAACACTGCCGTTGAAACTTTTATATTGCCAAATTTATCAGAACCTTTACATATTACAGAATTTGCTTTCATTACAAACGGCGAATTTCCGAGAAACATACACGCCGAAGCCTTGCGTACAACGCAAAGAAATCAAATAATAGGCGGCTCTAGCTTTTTTATGTTACGAGATACCGTTGGTTCGCTTGTGCCAGTGGCAGAATTTGCAGCACAACACAATTTAACAAACATAAATCAAGCCGATTTGGACACTTTCTCGTATGGATTTATAATTGAAACTTTATTGCAACCTTCAAATTTATCGTCAACAGAGCGTATAAATTTTTCTTCAAGATTGCCATTTTTGGCGGATAATATTTGGCTTTTGATAAGCCCAAACAACGGTTCGGCAGGAGCAATTTTTGCACAAATAGCAAAATCAGCAGGTTTTACCTTGGTTGGCGAGCAAACTAGCCACTGGAACAGTAATGGACGTGCGTTTTTCCAATTACCAAAAACAGGACACACAATTTCAATGGACACATTCTACATAACCGACAGCACAGGCCGAAATATTGAAGAATTTCCAACCGAGCCACATTATTTTAACCGCCCTGGAATGGATGCACTGGAAACTGTGCTTGCTATTATTGCGGAAATGGAGTAGAGTTAAATGTTAAAATTTTTTAATATTCAAAGAAAGGATTACAAAACTATGAAAAAACTTTTATTATTTTTATTAACATTTATTTTGGTCGCTTGTAACGCCGATATTGAGCCAACCATAGAAACCAACATCGATAATACCGAGATAATTTCCGAACGCAATATTTTTCAAGAGTTATTAGAAACCGCCAATGAAAATTGGGAGTTTTCCAATAATGCTTTTTTAAGTATCGAAGATTTTTCATATGATATTGATTTTCTTTTACAGATGTTGGAAGAAAATTTTCCATTTATTGGAGTATCTGAAAGAATGAAAAATAATTCTAATTTGTGGAATGATTTTAGCGAAGACTTATCAACAAATTTAGAACTTTTGTACCCTTTAGATTCCACAAACTTTGAACATTTTTTAGTTTATAAAATTTTTCAATATTTTAATTTGGCTCATTTATCCGTAAATCCACCACATTCTTCGGGGACTGCTAGTACATCACAATTATACGAGCCTTTGTCGTTTTCGCCAAGCATTATTGAAGAAAACAAGATTGCCCTAATACCTATTCCGCCGCAATACTTTGAAGATACATTTGACCGAATTGTTACACAACGAGAAATGCAAGATTTTATTTCAAAAGTGCAAATGTACGAACATATAATTTTAGATTTTCGCAATCTTCCTGGAGGTGTTTTGGATCACGTATTAGGAACTTTTATAAGTCCAAATATATCCGAACCGTTAGTTTTACGAGAATTTGCATTTATTACTGGTGGCTCATTAGCAATGGCTACTTATGAACACGCCCGTAGAGTAACTTCCAGGCACAATACTTTTATTAGAAATGTTGTTGGTAATGAAATTGTTTCGGCAACAGAATTTGCACAGTATCACAATCTTATAAATATAAATGAAAAAGATTTAGAAAATTTAGCATATGGCTTTATTTTAGAAACATTTGTAGCCAACTCAAATACTTCGTTAAGATTGCCTTTTTTATCGGAAAATATTTGGGTTTTGATAAATTCAGAAATGTATTCAGCAGCAGCAATATTTTCACAATTATCAAAAGAGGCTGGTTTTATTTTAGTAGGCGATACAACTGGAAACCATAACAGTTGGGGACGTGCGTTTTTCCAATTACCAAAAACAGGACACACAATTTCAATGGACACATTCTACATAACCGACAGCACAGGCCGCAATATTGAAGAATTTCCAACCGAGCCGCATTATTTTAATCGCCCTGAAATGGATACACTGGAAACTGTGCTTGCTATTATTGCGGAACAACAATAAAATATCAAAAACTGGAATAATTTTATAAAAATGGAGGTAAATATGGATAATTTGTATGCAAAAATCGAAAAAGCCGAAAATGGCGATAAAACAGCACAAATGGAAGTTGCCAATTACATAATTTTTGAACAAGGCGACGACATAGATTCAGATTGGGCAGAACGAGCAATAAAATATTACGAATTAGCTGCTGCACAAGGCGTTGAATGGGCTTTTCTAAATTTAAGCGTGGTATATAGATTTGGTAAAGGCGTTCCAAAAAATCGAGAAAAAACTTTTTATTGGCTAGAAAAAGCGGCGGAACATTTATATCCAACAGCGTTCCGCTATTTAGGATATGCGTTGCAAATTCCAGTGGGTTATCTTGATGAAAACGATGAAACGGCGGATTATAAATCAGCTTTTGGCTATTTTTTCAAAGGTGCAATGTTGGGCGATGCGGATTGCTTTTATAAAGTTGGCGATATGTATTTTTCTGGAAAATTTGTCGAAGAAGATAAAATTTTTGCCTTTGAAATGTATAAAAACTCGAAAAATTTAATGTCATTTTTTGAGTTTTCTAGCAGTTTAGCCTTGCGACTTGGCGAATGCTATTTTTATGCTATCGGCACAAAACAAAATCTCAAAAAGGCAAAAAAATATTTTGAGCAAGTTATAGAAAATGTTGAAGAGAAATTAGCAGACGGAGAAAATCCTTATTTTGTTGTGCGTACTATTAACAGGTCAAAATTTTTATTAAAACAGTTGAAAAACGGGAAAATTCCACCAGCGTACAATAAAAATACTGAAAACAAAATAACGAAAAAAGTTATAAAAAACTCGGAAAATAAATTCAAATTTCTTGCGAAACGTGTTTTGCAAGAAATAAATCGCAGTTCGATATTATTAGAAAAACTAGCATATATGTATAAAACTGGCATTTTTGTAGAAAAAGATTTGAAATTTTCGGCATATTTATTTGAGATTTCTAATGCAAACCAATAGTTGAAAAATTGAATTTGTAAAAAACGGACGAATATTATTATCCGCCCGTTTTTTTGATTTACTACACTATCTACAATCTACAATTCCCTTAAAAAAACCGCCCAAGCACTTCTCCAATTATCCCAAAATTTTCGCCCAATATATCTTGCAACATATTATACCAAACCATAAAATGCACAACATTAAAAATCACAACAACAGGTAAATATGCCAAAATTGGAATTTTCCCAGCTTTTCGTATTTCTGGATGGCAAATTCCTAGGCAGAGAATTAAGCAAGTTACAACAGCGGTTGACGACGACAGCAAAAACCCTGCAATCGGCGAAAACATTGTTACAACAACGGCTATCAGCAAAATTAAACTTGCAAGCACGGTCGCTGCGCCCAAAATGTTAAATATCGCCTTTAACGAGATTTCCGCCTTAAACAGCTTGCACAACAGCACCATACAGCCAAAAATGCCGCCAATCCAAATAATCTCGCTAATAACCGAAAACCATAAAATTTCGGCTGTATCTATAAAAAGTCCAACTGTTCCGCCAACAAGTCCGCCAATAACGGGAAACAGAAACATTTCGGTATCAACAAAAAGCCCTGTTATTTCGCCAACAACATTATTAAGAGCCTCTCGGTAAAGCACAGTGAAAATTGCCAAATACAGCAAACACAAGACAATCCCAACAGGTGCTTTCGAATTATATGCAACCGCCGCTGCATTTGCTGGCTTGCGAGCAAGTGTTTGCTGAATAGTCGTTACGCAATCTTGTATTAAAGCCAAATATTTAGGAAGTGCTACCATTTTTGGCTCGCCGCAATTTTGGCAAGCTGTCAAGGTTTCTTCTATTTTTGTGCCACATTTTACGCAATACATGGTTATCTCCTTTTTAATGCAAATCAGCAGTTGAATTTTTATAGTATTTTTGATGCTTATAGTAGGGGCGGATAATATCCGCCCGCAAGTCATAACGGGCGGATATTATCCGCCCCTACATTTAGCAAGCGTAATTTTTCACAGATGATTCGCATATTTATGGCTTACTTTGGATTTTTGCAAGTTGCAATTATAAGCCACTTTTGTATAAAAACTTTGATTATTTCATAATTTTTTGGAATTTATTAAGTTTGGAAAAGTTCTTCTTCCGATTTATTGTCTTCCAAATTGTCGTCTTTCTTTATTTCGATATTCGCTTCACTTTCTTTTTTGTCGCTGTTGTCAATATTTTCGCCATTGTCGACATTATCGATTGGGTCAATTTCGGGCGTTAAAGTTAGCAAATCATCCAAATTTATATCCCAAAATTCGTCGTCGCTGCCTTCTTGTGGCGGTTCGGTTTCGGTTGGATTGTTATTATTCTCTTCTTCGGTTTCGTCTTCTTCATCGTCAATGTCAACCGTTGGAAATTCTGGCATTGTTATTATTGGATTGCCGTTTTCGTCAAGCCCAACTTCGGGGGTTAACGTTAGCAAATCGCCCAAATTTATATCCCAAAATTCGTCTTCGCCGCCTTGCTGTGGATAATCGTTGCCGTTGGACTGCGTTGTATCTTCGGTGGAAGTTTCAGCCATTGGAAAATCAAAACTCATTGGATCAGATGTCGCTATTGGGCGAAATTCTTCGGGTATTTGCGGAATCGGAATATTGGCAAACATCATACTTTGCAAAGTTGGCAATGCGTATGGATTTTCGCTTGTTCTGTTCCATTGCCATATGCTAAAATCAAATTCAAAAATGTTTTCCCACCAGTTTCTATCTTGTAAATCGGCAGTGGTTACATCCATATCGTTAAATCCCGAATTTGGAACTACCGAGATACTTTCATGTCCAAAACCATTATACGCTCTAAGATCTCCTGTCAAGTTACCTATAATTCTACCTGCACCTCGGTTTTGACCAGTTGTTGTAAAAGCCTCTATATAGGGGTTTAACGATAAAGCATTATTGATTTGAACAAAACCTCCAGTAACGCCAGCAATTCCGCCTTGATAAGAATTAGCAATGCTAGGGAAAGTATCATAAGTAGTTACCACTATGTCTCCGATAGAAATTGCATTATTTATAGTAGTGTCATTTGCATTGCCAACAATACCGCCGCTATACATCGCCATTGCGTGGTTTGTCTCGTGTTTTATTTCGCCGTCAAAAATTACATTTTCTATAATTGTGTCAAATGGAGCGCTAACAATACCGCCAGCATTGGAAACATTAGTTATAGTACCCGCAAAAACAGCATTTTCAATTACAGTATTTTCTGTTGAATGGGCAACAATGCCACCGCCCATATTTCCATTATATAAACTGCCTTCAACAAATATATTAAAAATGTAGCTATTAACAGCATTAACAGCCAATCCAGCAATATTCGTTGTAGAAGTTCCTCTTAAGGTCGTAGAAAATAATGCTAAATTTTTAACTTCAGCATTTTCCAATCTTGCAAAAAATCCGCCTGTACCATTGGTAACAGTGTTTGCAGAAAAGCCACTGATATAATGATTTCCTCCATCAAAAACTCCGCTGAAAGTTTCGGTTATACCATGAAAACTGGAATCAGTAGGAATTGTAATATTTTGCCCCAACTCAAAATTCAAACTTACCGCTCTAGTTGTGGCGTTTTGTGCATACGAAGAATTTATCCATTCAAGCCCTGCAACATCAACAATTATATATGGATTGTTTTCCGTGCCACTACCTGCTCCTGGGAACGCATTTGGATTTGGCGTTGCCGTTTCAGTTGGCGTTGGAGTAGGAGTTGGAGTTGGCGTTGGAGTTGGAGTAGGAGTTGGCGTAGGCGTTGGCATTGCTGTAGCCGTTGGCGTTGGTGTAGGATTCGGCGTTTCGGTGGGCTGCGGAGTTGGCGTTGGAAACGGCGGAAAAGTTGGCACACTTGTCGGCGTTGGCGATGGCGTTATTTGTGGCGGTTGCGTTGGTTCTGGCGTGCTTTCTGGCTCGGGAGTTGGCTGTGCTGTTGGATGCGGCGTATTTGTTGGCGGCACATTTGTTGGATGTGGCGTATTTATTGGATTTCCGCCTGGCGGATGTGTATGTTGTGGATTATTTGGCAAATTTGCTATATTGGTTGACAAAGATACATCTTCTCCGCTCTGCTCTGCGTTGATATGTATGATTTGTCCTGGTCGTGGCAAATCTTGCATTTCAAATTCTCTAATTTCTTCTACTAAAACTGGAATCTGCTCAAAAATTTCCTCGTCAAAAAAATTGCTATTTTCTAGCAAATAATCTTCGTTATCCAAAATGGAGTTTAACGTGAAATAGTTCAAATCTTCCAAATGCAACGTGCTTATTGCAAGATTTGTATCGGTGGTTTGGTTTCTCCATTCGTTGACAATTTGACCAGTAATTTCCACGTGTCCAATATCTTGCGGATGAAACGCTGTTAAAACTTGTCCGCTTTCCAAAATAAAATCGTCAACCTCGCCACTGCCCGAAAGCATGGCAATAAATACAAAATCTGTGCCGTGCCCGATTGTGAACATTGTGCCGCGAACGGTCAACGAAACGCCGCCAACGTTTAATATTGTTTCTTGTCCGTCTCGATGTTCGGCTACATTGGCTAATGCCGAGCCTTTTTCAACCGTCAAATTTAACATATTTTGATCCATTCCTACATTAACGTAGCTGTTGGAATCCATTTTTATTAGAGATTCCATATCCATTCGCAAGTACAAATTAGTTGCAAATCCCGTTTCAAGAGAATCGCCGTTGCTTAATCGCAAGTTGCGGTTGGCTCGCACAGATTGCCCATTTGGTCGATATACATGGGAATTTCTTCCCTCAACACGAAACACGGAGATTGTTCGTGAACGTGTTGCTGCTTGTGCTTGTGTTTGGGATGGCAACATTAAAATCGCCAAAATAGCGGTCATTGTTAGTGCTATTGCTTTTTTTGAAAGTTGTTTCATTTTTTTCTCGCTTTCTTTTGTTTATTTTTTGGTGCTTGTTGCTAATTTTGCAATAAAACAAGCCTTGTGGCTCACGGCTCACGGCTCACGGCTCACGGCTCACGGCTCACGGCTCACGGCTCATTTT
>WRKG01000234.1 GCA_009778185.1 Bacillota bacterium | reverse complement strand
ACCAACTGCAAAACCGTGGGGCTCTGCCCCACACCCCGCAAGGACGCGCGCGCCCTCCCGCCTGCCGGACGGGCAGGTGACCCGCATTTTTTATTAAATAATGCAAAATCAACAGTTGAAAAATTACATTTGATAAAAAGTGTAGGGGCGGATAATATCCGCCCGCAAGCCATAACTGGCGGATATTACCTGCCCGCCCGCAAGCGAGTCCGCCACTACGGCAAACATCAAACGCTAACTGCTGATTGGCGTAATTAGTACGAGGTTACAAATAAATGGATAAAAATTTGAGAAGAATAAAATGGTCGGAAATTTTGTTATTTGTGGTGGTTGCAATAGTGCCGATTATTGTACGAAATGCCTCGGTTGCGGTTGCTCCCGAATTGGCAATGTTTCACAATAACAACACGCACGTAAGCGATGTTTTTTCGTTTCATAAATCTTGGGTGCTAATGCTTTGTGCTGGACTTTTGGCTTTTCATGCGTTGACAGAATTTGTTATAAGTGGCAACGATTTTGCACAGCTAAAAATTGGTGCATCAAAATTGGTAAAAAATCCTGTTATTATAATGGTTTTAGTATATTTATTTTTTGTGATAATTTCTAATTTGTTTAGTGCGTACACGCAAACGGCGTTGTGGGGCGTTCCCGATAGGCGCGAAGGGCTTTTTGTGCAACTTGCTTATATGACGATATTTATATCTGCAATGTTTCACGTAAAAGACGACTTTAGCGTTAAAGTTATTTTGGTTGGTTTAATGGCTTCTTCGCTTGTTATGGGAGCTATTGGATTTAGCCAGTTTATCAACATGGATTTTTTTGCTACCGAGTTTGCTAGTTGGCTAGTTTTCGGAATTTGGGGCAGAATGGGCATTTTGTTTAGTATGTCGTACGGTACTAATTTTAACCCGAACACTTTCGGCTTGGTTACGGCAATGTTGTTTCCGTTGCTGTTTGCGGCGGCAATTTATTTTCAAAATAAAATTTTGCGAGCATTATTTATTTTAGCTGGCGGTTTAATGACTTTGGGCGTTGTTGGTAGCCGTTCGGTTGGCGGTCTTATTGGAGCAACTGCCGCCGTTGGAATGATTGCCTTAACTTTGCTAGTTCATCATTTGCGTAGCAATAATAAAACGGGCGAAATGGGCAAAACGGACGAAAACGAGCAACCAGAAGAAACAAATTTTTTAATTTTTGGCAAACTTACCAAAGTCAAAAAAGTTGCAATGTCGCTAATTGTTGCAGTAGCGATTATCGGCGGAATTATCGCAACTTTTGGCACAAATTTATCTGGCGATATTAGGTTTACAATGGAAAGAATATTCGCAATTTTTGAGCCATCTAATGCACCAAACATAGAAATTGAATTTACAGATAATCAAATGGCAGTTACAAGGCGAGCAGGAGCGGTAACTGTCAATTATACTGTAACTTTTCCTGTATTGCCGGGCGTGCCGCAGGTTCAGTTGGCGGACGGCACAATCATCGAGCCAACCATAACCGAGGAACTTATCCCAGACGGAGAAACAATATACACATATTTATATGAATTTCCCACGAGCGGCATTACGTCAACTACAATTTTGCGGCAGTTTAACCTTTATATGTACCAAAGAATCCCTTTAATGTTCAATGACGATAATATTTTGCACATGGTTTACCGAGATAGCGTTTTGTACAATCCAAACGAGCCGATTCCTGCATTTGGCTTTGAAGGTTGGGAAACGTGGGGTTCGAATAGAGGTTACATTTTTTCGCGGACGATTCCTATGTTGCCGCAATCGTTGCTAATTGGGCAAGGTTCAGATACTTTTGTGTTGCTTTTTCCAAACCACGATATGGTTAGCAAGTTGCGATATTTCGGCAATTCGCACATGATAGTGGACAAAGCCCACAATTTATACTTGCAAACGGCTGTAACCACGGGCGTTATTTCGGCACTTGCACTGATTGGACTTTTCGGATTTTATATAATTACCACATTTATATCTTTAATAAACCACGACAAAAAGCGTGATAAGATTAGCTTTTGGTTGCGGTTGGGACTTTTGGCATCGGTTTCGGCGTTTTCGGTGTCTTCGTTATCAACAGACAGCACGGTTTCGTCAACGCCGATGTTTTGGATTATCATTGGATTAGGTTTTGCAATTAACAGAATTTGGGGGAATTATGCAGCGAGAACGAGTTAAAATTTTATTGATAATTTGCGATATTTTGTTTATAACGCTAGCGTTTATTATGGCTGTTGCGTTGTGGTACAGCGGGCTTATCCCTGGCGAAATGCGCGAACCGCAAAGTATACCTACTGATGTTTGGTACTGGCTTTTGTGGATTTGTTTAGTTGCGACAATTACTAATTTTCTTGTTTTGGCGGCATTTAAGCTGTACAGCCAGTTGTGGCGCTATGCTGGTTTAGACGAACTTTTGAAGATTTTCGCAGCAAGTTTTATTACCGTGCTGTTTTTGTTTTTGGTGGATTTATTTGTAATATCTAATTTGGCGATTTTGCCGCGCCGAGTTTTTGTGGTTGCGTGGTTTATTTTGTTCGTTTTAGTGGCGACATCTCGGTTGGGCGAACGCATTTTGCGGCGGATTGTAGTTACGTTTGGCTACATGATAAGCAGTAAAGCGGGGCTAAAGCGAGTAATGGTAGTCGGCGCAGGCAACGACGGCTATAATTTGGTTCATAGCATGATACACAGCCATATACGGGAAAAATTGCCAGTTATCATTGTGGACGATGATCCCGCCAAGCATAATGCACACATTATGGGCGTTCGCATTGCGAATGGAATCGCCGATATTCCGTATCTTGCGGCGGCGTATGCAGTGGACGAAATTACTGTTGCAATGCCGAGTGCAAATAATGCAACTTTGCGAAACATTTTGGAAGTTTGCACAAACACAGATTGTCGCTTGACAATGGTTCCGCCGATTGGCGAAATGGACGACTCAATTTCTAATAATCCCAGAGAAATAAATATAGGCGACCTTTTGCACCGCGACGAGGTAAAATTGGACACAGCCAACATACAGGCATACATCGAAAACGGGAAAATTCTCATAACTGGCGGCGGCGGTTCGATCGGCAGCGAGTTATGTCGGCAAATTTTGAAATATAATCCCGCCTCAATAATTATCGTGGATATTTACGAAAACAACGCATTTAATTTAGTGCAAGAATTATCGGAAAAGTTAAGCAAAAGTAAAATTATTTTCCGAGTAGGCTCTATTAGGGATGCTGCAAGAATGCACGAGATTTTCGCCGAGTTTAAGCCAGATGTTGTGTTTCATGCGGCGGCACACAAGCACGTTTCCACAATGGAAGACAGCCCAGCGGAAGCGGTAAAAAACAACATTTTCGGCACTTTGAACGTGATTCAAGCCGCAATAGCAAACGAAGTTGGACGATTTGTGCTAATATCCAGTGATAAAGCCGTTTGTCCGACTAATGTTTACGGTGCAACAAAACGTGTAACCGAAATTGTCCTGCAGCGAGAAGCGTTAAATTTGTCCACCAGTAAAACTCTGCTGTGTGCCGTTCGATTTGGCAACGTGCTAAACAGCAACGGAAGTATAATTCCCAAGTTTACACGGCAAATTGCACATGGCGGGCCCGTTACAGTATACGGAAAAAAAGTTGAGCGGTTTTTTATGACGATTTCCGAGGCTTGTCAACTTGTATTGCAAGCGGCAAGTTTGGTAAACCCAGCCAACAATGCCCACATATTTATATTAGATATGGGAAAGCCAGTTAATATTGACGGTTTGGCACGAAAACTTATTCGGCTTTCTGGCTATCGTCCCGACAAAGATATAAGAATACTTTACGCCGATTTACCCAAAGGCGAAAAGTTAAGCGAAGAGTTAATTTTACCAGAGGAAAAATCCAATTTACAGCTAACGCATCATAATAAAATATGGTTGGCTGCGCCAGTATTGCGCGATTACGATAAATTTGACCAGCAAATGGTACAGTTGCAAAAATTATCGCTTTCGAACCCTGCGAAAATAAGCCAAACTCTTAAAAATATGGGGTTACATTATAAATAAAGCAAAATTTTGCGTAAAAACGGGCGGGATTATTATCCGCCCGTTTTTTCCTTTATACATTTTTACCCACACTAGATAATATTCGCCCGTTTTTCTACAACAGTCTATTTTTAAGTTGTTCGAGTATATTCGCCCATCCAAAATTTTATTTTCAGCAAAAAAAGGCGAATGAATCATTATAAAAATGAGTATTCGCCGTAACAATAACTTTCATTTATTAGTTTGCGTTGGCAGCCTTTGCAAAACTTAAATCAACAAATTTTTCAACGTCAATTTTGCCAGAAAGTGCGGGAACGCTAACTGTATCTACCAAATAATTTTGAGCCTCTTCTAACATTTCTAAAGTAGGCATTAAATGTTCGTACGATACTCTGTCGTGGGTGTCTTCGAGAATGGTGCGAACAACGTCATCCGATTGACCGAGGAAATCGATAGCAGTTTTGAGTGTACCAGCTTTGTCGGTTTTTACTTCTTTTCCCGATTTTACAAACGAGGTAATTAAGGCTTGAATAGTTTCGGGGTTTTTCTCTAAAACTTCTTCACGGACAACAACGCCACAACACAAGTGCGATGGAGAAATATCGTTAGACAATTTAAGAACGTTGCCGTGTCCAGCGTTTACAACTACTGTACCGAACGGTTCGGCAACTATGTAGCCGCCTATTGAGCCTTCTTGGTCATATTCAATAAACATTGGAATTTGCCCAGGTGCAACAACTTCTGTCATAACGTCTTTTCCTATGCCCATTGTCATGCCTTCGGCTGCTAACATTTTGTGAAAAATTACGTGGTGCATAGATGCTTGGTAAGGAATAAGCACAGTTTTTCCCTTAAAATCAGTTATGCTGTTAATGTTGGCACGTTTGTTGGTAACAATTATGCTACCGTCGCGGTGGCTTAATAGCAGTAACTTTAGCTTGTTTTTGGCATAGAATAAATCCATTGCATACGGAGCAAGCATAAAAGCCATGTCAACTTCGCCATGTATTAAGGCTTCGCCGACTTCGTTCCAACCGCCTTTTTGAACCATCTCAAAATCGGGAGTTTCAGGTTCAAGCCCTTTGTCAACTTTGTTTTTGGTCAATCCTAAAATTAGGTGGTCAGTAATGGGTAAATACCCAATCTTCAATTTTTCCATTTTCGTTCAATCCTCTCGTGATAAAAATTAGTTATTTGTTGGCAAGTCGATAATTTTAGCATCTCGCCAAGTGCGTTCAAGGTCATAAAAGGCACGACTCTCTTCATTAAAAATATGCACTATAATATCGCCGAAATCCATTAAAATCCAATCGCCGTGTTGTAGCCCTTCAATGTGGCGCAAGGATAAGCCAATTTTGGCTAAATCTTCTTCTACGCCGCTAACCATAGCGTTAATCTGGTTGGGATTTCCCGCTTCGGTTATAACAAAATAATCTGCTATGATAGAAATTGTGCTAATATCTAAAATAACAATATTTTTGCCAAATTTTTGATCTAGTGCCGAAGCCGCCGTTTTGGCAGCTTGCAACAAATCGGGCAAAATTATCCCTCCTTTTGCAGATACTGCAAAACCTCGGTACTTAATGGATGCAGTAGCTGTCCTTTACGTTTTGTATATTCCATATCTCCTATTATAGCAGATATTGTTGCTTTGTTCAAGTCTATTTTTGAAAGTTTACGCAATTCGTGCAAAGTTATTTGTCCCGAAAAATTTTGGCGGTTTGGCTCTGTATTATCGGCAATTTTGATTATTTTGTCTAGCAACGAAAGCGGCGGTTTTGGGATTGTATGGTTTTCGATTGCGTGCAAAATAATTTTTTCGGTAATGGCAAAATTACGGTTGGCAAGTTTTGCCGCAACCGCACCGTGCATAATATTTGGCACTTGTTGCTGAATTTCGTCCAATGGGATTTGCAACTGTTGGCACAAGTTTAGCATTTCGTGGTTAGAGTATTCTTTTGCGTAATCGTGAAAAATTGCGGCAACGTGAGCATTATAAAAATTTTCGCCGTAAAAATCGGCTAACAAAACAGCCGTTTGCACAACTCCGAGCGTGTGCCTAAAACGTTTTTCGCTTATTTGCGATTTAACCGCTGTGTAAATTTCGGCGATTTGGTCGGCTTTGTCGCTGTTATCAGTTTTATCAAGTTTGTAAAGTTGCATATCGTAAATATATTTTTCAACGGCGGTTGGCAAAAGATATTTTATTGGCTGGCTATTTTTTATGCGGTCGCGCAACATTGTACCAGAAATATCAATGCCTGGGATTTCGAAAGCATTTGCGGCGGCGTAACCTGGTCGAGTAACTCGGATAAACTGGCATAATTGGGGCAAATTTTCGGATTCTTTCCAAGTTTCGGTAGTTGCATCTGCACCGATAATAAAAAACAGCTGTGCATCGGTTTTGGTTTTTAGCGAGCGAAGCGTATCTATTGTATAGGATTCGCCAGTGCGGTCAAGTTCAAGCCGCGAAACGCAAAAGTTTGGATTATCGGCAATCGCAAGCAAAGTCATAAGATAACGATGTTCGTTAAACGTGATTTTGCCTTTATGCGGCGGCGTTCCAGTTGGAATAAACAAGATAAAATCAAGGTTAAAGTTATGGCGAGCGTATTCCGCAACCGTAAGATGCCCGTTATGTATGGGATCGAACGCTCCGCCAAAAATGCCGATTCGCTTTGCATTTGCCAATTTTTTGTTAAACTCATCAAGCCAATCCATAAAAACGCCCTTTCTCAATCATTTTTGCAAATAATAAAACCAAAATACAACTGAATATTATGTTATCACAAAATTTTTTGAATTGCAATATAAAATTATTTGTTAATGTAATTTTTTGCCACCAAAAAATTACAAACTTTATTCCTCTGGCAAAATTACCCAAAACAAAACTTCTTCCTGCAAATTTTCAATGCCAAAATTTAGCTGCATCAAATTTAGAGCCTTTTTTACAATGGTCAAGCCTAATCCTGTTTTGCTGCCACTGCGATTGTTGGCTTTGCCTGTGCGATAAAACGGATTAAACAATTTTGGCAAACTTTCCAAATTTATTTGTCCCGTGTTGGTTATTTTTAGCTTGATGGATTTTGTGTATTTTTCCGATTCAGCAAATATCTTGATTTCGCCTGTGTTTGGAGTGTTTTGTATTGCGTTTAGCAAAACATTTGACAACACTTTTTTTAGCAAACGAATGTCCGCATAACAAAAATAATTTTGAGAAATGTCCACCGTGATATTTTGCGTGATTAAATGTGTGTGCATTTTCAATAAATCGTTGACAATGTTTTGTAAGTTGAATTTTTCGATAGTTAAATCGAAATTGCTATCAAGGTTGACAATTTCCAAAATTTCGTATATTGTTTGGCTTTGTTCGTCCATTAGTTTAATGCACTCTTTTAGATATTTGGGATGATTGCTGTAATCTCCCACATTTGCGAGCATTCCTTCTAGTACCAAGCTAGTTGCGGCAATCGGCGTTTTTAGTTCGTGAGATGCCGCCGAAAAAAAGTAACGTTGCGATTCTTCCAGTTCTTTTATGCGAATGTTTTCGTCCTCGAGCATTTCGATTGTGTCCTTTAGTTTGCTGTACATATTATGCACATCCAAAGATAAATCGCCTATTTCGTCGTTGCGCTTTTTGGGAGAATCCACTGGCAATAATTTGGACATTTGCGCGGTATCTTTTACAAGTTGCTTTATTGGGCGAGTTATTTGTAACGCAAAAGTTGCCGCTCCGATAACACTGAAAAACAAAATTATTATGGTTGCCAAAACTGCTCTGCTGAACAGCGTTTGCTCGGGTCGCGCGGCGGGATCTTGTGCAATTAAGGTGTAACCTCCCATATTTATAAAAACTGTGCGTTCTGCAAATTGCAACGAATCGCCTGGTGTGCTAAAAAGCACGTTTTCGTAGTCGTCCGTAATGCGAAAAATAAAGGTTTGGTTGCCTTCCGCAAAACGATGGGCAATTTCTATCATTTCAAAACGGTTGGCGGTCAACATTCTTTCTGATAAAATGCTGTAATCTCGTTGCAAGCGCTGCAACTGTTGGGCGTTATAAAAAGCGGTAAATTGCTGATAAAACAGGGCTATCGTAACGCCGACAATAACCAACAAAAATAAATTAGTGTACAAAAAAACTTTTGCGAAAATTCCAAAACGTTTCATAATTACCTCCCGACATATTATAGCAAAAAATTTATAAGTAGACAAATCCAATTTTTTAAGGTATAATAAAAAAAATTGACCAAGGAGTGGTTTTATGGGAACAAATTCGTTAGGAATAGAGTTGGGATCAACGCGGATTAAAGCGGTTTTAGTGGATTCTGACAAAAAAGTATTGCAGGTTTCTAGTTTTGGCTGGGAAAACCAATTTGTGGACGGCTTTTGGACGTACGATTTAGCCGACGTTTGGAAAGGCATAAAATCGGTAATGAACGATTTTAAGGATTACAAAATAGATTCTATGGGCGTTTCGGCAATGATGCACGGTTATTTGGCTTTTGACGAAAACGACAATTTGCTCGTCCCATTTAGAACATGGCGAAATTCCACAACACAAGCGGCTTCGGATATTTTAACCAAGGAGTTTAATTTTAATATCCCAAAACGCTACAGCATAGCCCATTTGTATCAAGCAATTTTGAATAACGAGGAGCATATTTCCAAAGTTGCCTATATTACAACATTGGCAGGGTATGTCCACTGGCAATTAACAGGCGAAAAAGTTTTGGGAATCGGTGATGCTTCTGGCGTTTTTCCGACCAATCAGCAAACTAAAAAATACGATTCAACTATGTTGCAAAAATTTGACCAGTTGACAAACATAGATTTGTCGCAACTTTTGCCAAAAATCTTGCTTGCGGGCAATAATGCAGGAAAATTAACGGAAAAAGGTGCGGAATTATTGGGAATATCCGAAAATGTGGAAAATTTTGCAAACATAATATTTTGTCCACCTGAAGGCGATGCAGGTACAGGAATGGTTGCGACAAATTCAATAAAAAAAGCCACTGGCAATATTTCTGCGGGAACATCCGCATTTGCAATGATTGTCTTGGAAAAGCCATTGACAAACTTATATCCCGAAATTGACATTGTAACAACTCCGATGGGCGAATATGTCGCAATGATTCACACAAATAATTGCACATCCGAAATAAACGCATGGATGAGCCTTTTCGGCGAAATTGCCCAAGCAATCGGCATTTTGCGAATAGATAAAGATTATCTTTTTGAAAGAATGTTCGCAAGGGCAGAACGAGGCGATTCTGATTGCGGCGGATTGCTTTCGTACGGCTTTGTTTCTGGCGAAAGCATAGCAAATGTAACAAACGGCGTGCCTTTGTTTATGAGAAAACCTGGTAGCAAGTTTAATCTTGCCAACTTTATGAAAGCCAACATTTACGGTGCTTTTGCCGCTTTGTACATGGGAATGAAAATTTTGCAAAAAGAGAACATCAAAATCGACAGCCTTATAGCACACGGCGGCATATTCAAATCTGGAGAGTTGCCACAAAAAGTATTGGCGGCAGCAATGCAATCGCCAATAACGACGACAACAACCGCAAGCGAGGGCGGAGCATACGGAATCGCTCTGTTAGCCGCTTTCTTGTTTGAGCAAACAAAAACGTTGGAGGAATTTTTGGACAGCAATGAATCCGAAAACACCACAATAACGCCAACCGCAGAAGAAATAGAAGATTACAAAAATTTCATGGACGATTACATAAAAATGCTAGAAGTGGAAAGGAAAGCGGATTCGTTATGTTAGAACAGCTAAAACAAGCGGTATTAGATGCCAACAAGTTGCTAGTTAAATATAATTTGGTAACTTTAACATGGGGCAACGTCAGTGGAATTGACCGCTCGCAAAATTTAGTAGTAATAAAGCCGTCTGGCGTGGATTATGCCGAAATGACAGTTGACGATATGGTTGTAGTAAATATGCAGGGCGAAGTTGTTGAAAGTGGCTTAAATCCGTCCTCGGATACGCAAACGCATTTGGAACTGTACAGGAATTTTCCCAATATTGGCGGAGTTGTACATACGCATTCGCGGTGGGCAACGGTATATTCGCAAATTGGCAAACCGATAAATCCGCTAGGCACAACGCACGCCGATTACTTTTCGGGGAAAATTCCATGCACGCGCAACATGACACAAAAAGAGGTTGCCGAAAATTACGAACTAAACACAGGAAAGTTAATTGTGGCAACGTTCAAAAATAAAAATGCCGATTATTTGCCAGCTGTTTTGGTAAAACATCATGCTCCGTTTACATGGGGAACTTCTCCGCAAAAAGCCGTGGAAAATGCTCTAGTTTTAGAAGAAGTTGCACAAATGGCGTATTTTACCGATTTAGCAAAAAATAATGGCAAAATGCCCGATTATTTGTTAAACAAGCATTTTTTCCGAAAGCATGGCGAAACGGCGTATTATGGGCAAAAATGAAGGGTTTTTTGAAAATTGCAATTAGGTGTTGAAAAATTTTGTTTGTGAAATTGCGTTTGCAAATATGTATTTGTGAAATTGCATTTGCAAAATTACGTTTGCAAAATTGCATTTGCAAAATGCGTTTGAAAAATTGCGTTTGCAAAATTGTGTTTGTGAAATTACGTTTGCAAAATTGCGTTTACAAAATTACGTTTGCAAAATTACGTTTACAAAATTGTATTTGAAAAATTGCGTTTACAAAATTGCGTTTGAAAAATTGCGTTTACAAAATTGCGTTTGAAAAATTGCGTTTACAAAATTGCGTTTGAAAAATTGCGTTTGCAAAATTGTGTTTGTGAAATTACGTTTGCAAAACGTAGGGGCGGATAATATCCGCCAGTTTAGCCATGCGGGCGGATATTATCCGCCCCTACGGAAAACCAATTCAACGGTTGGTGCACACTAAAAATAGCAAAAAATAAAATAGCGGGTCAAGGGCGCGCGCGTCCTTGCGGGTGTGGGCAGCCTGCCCGCCGGCAGGCGGGCGCCCACGGTTTTAGTGTTTAAGGAGGCTACATGACAAAAGCGATAATATTGGCAGGTGGACGTGGCGTACGCTTGCGACCTTATACGGTTGCGTTGCCTAAGCCGCTTATGCCGATTGGGGAATATCCTATATTGGAGATAATTGTGCGTCAACTGGCTTTTTATGGGTTTACGCATATAACAATGGCTGTCAACCATCAGGCGGACATAATCAAAGCCTATTTTGGCGACGGCTCAAAATGGAACTTAAATATTGACTATTCTTTGGAGGAAAAATATTTGAGTACAATGGGACCGCTAACTTTGGTTGACAACTTGCCAGAAAATTTTTTGGTAATGAATGGCGATGTGCTTTCCGATTTGAACTACAAAAATTTGCTAGAAACTCACGCAAACGAGAAAAATATTTTTACGATTTCTGCACATAAACGGCAGGAAAAAGTGGATTACGGCGTGTTAGAAACAAACGATTCTTCCATGTTGACAAATTTCAACGAAAAACCCATTCACGAATATCTAGTAAGTATGGGAATTTACGCCGTAAGTCGCCGTATTTTAGAGTTTATCCCCAAAAATGCACCATTTGGTTTTGATAACTTGATGTATCTGCTGCTAGATAAAAAAATTGCTGTAAAAGTTGCTCCGTATAGCGGATATTGGCTAGATATAGGCAGACCAGACGATTATATGCAGGCGGTCGAAGAATTTGAAAATATGCGACACATTTTTAAGCTACAAGATTAGGAGCAGAAATCCATGAAAATACTAATAACAGGCGTAAGCGGCTTTTTGGGAAATCATTTGCAAAAAACGTTGACAGCGGAATTTCCCCAACATGAAATTTTGCCTTTTGACGAAGATATTTGTCAACCCGTAAAACTCAACAATAGTGCGGATTATGTGTTTCATCTTGCGGCAAAAACAGATGTACCCGAAAGTTGGAAAACGCCAGCCGATTTTTACAATGTCAACGTTACAGGCACGGCAAACGTTTTGGAATATTGTCGCAAAGTTGGTGCTAATTTGACATATGTCAACTCTTATCCGTATGGGATTCCGCTGTATTTGCCAATAGATGAAAATCATCCGCAAGCGCCAAACTCGCCATACAACCATTCGAAACATTTAGCGGAAGATATTTGCCGCTTTTATTCCGAAAATTTCAATGTTAAAACAACGGTTTTACGCCTTTTTAACGTGTACGGTGCAGGGCAAAACGAAAATTTTTTAATTCCAAAAATTATTAAACAGGCATTATTTGGCGATTCCATCGAAGTAATGGATTTAGAGCCGAAACGTGATTATGTCTACATTCAAGACGTTATAACCGCCTTGATAAGTACAATGAACGTTACTTTAACAAATTTTCGTGTTTATAATGTTGGCAGTGGAAAATCCTACAGTGTTGCTGAAGTTTGCGAAAAAATCAACATTCTAAACAAGCCGATAATCTCGTTACAGCAAAAACGCCAAAACGAAGTACCAAATGTTCTCGCAAACATAGCAAAAATCGGCAACGAACTAAATTGGCAACCGCAAACAACATTCGAAAACGGAATTGCCAAAACCATCGAATATTACAAAAAATAAAATTGCGGGTCAAGGGGCGCAGTTCTTTTGTCCACTGGACAAAATTCAGCCTAGCGGGTGTGGGCGGTGCCCAAGGTCCTAATGTTTAGGAGATTGCATATGAAAATATTAGTAACAGGTGCGGAGGGTTTTATTGGAAGTCATTTGACGGAGCTGTTGGTAAAAAATGGCTATGAAGTTAGGGCTATGGTGCTTTATAATTCGTTTAATTACAGGGGTTGGTTGGAAAATTTGGACGAGAACATTTTGGAGAATGTTGAAATTGTCATGGGCGATGTGCGCGATTCGCATAATGTGTTGACTTTGGCGGAGGGCTGTGCTACGATAATTCATTTGGCGGCACTTATTGCTATTCCGTACAGCTATATTGCTCCAGATACGTACGTTGACACTAATATTAAAGGAACGCTCAACGTTTTGCAAGCCGCACGGCAAAAAAACTTGCGAACGCTAATAACGTCAACTTCGGAAGTTTACGGAACGGCGATGTATGTTCCCATTGACGAAAAGCATCCTTTTCAAGGGCAATCGCCCTATTCGGCAACCAAAATTGGTGCTGATAGGCTTGCAGAAAGTTTTTATCGAAGTTTTGAGTTGCCAATTACTATTGTTCGCCCGTTTAATACTTTCGGGCCGCGGCAATCTAATCGTGCGGTAATTCCCACGATTATTGCGGCATTGTGCAAGGGAGAAAATTTGAAACTGGGCAATTTAACGCCTACAAGAGATTTCAATTTTGTGGAAGATACCGCAAACGGCTTTCTGCACATTTTGCGAGAAGAGAAGACAATCGGCGAAGAGATAAATATCGCAACGGGGCAGGAAATCTCAATACAAAATTTGGCGGACGAACTTATTCGACAAATAAATCCAGCCGCAAAAATAATTTGCGAAACGGAACGCTTGCGTCCCCAAAATAGCGAAGTTGAACGTTTGCTCGGCTCTAATGAGAAAATTCGGCAGTTGACAGGCTGGTCGCCGCAATACAGCTTTGAAGACGGCATTGCAAAAACCATTGAATGGTTCAAAAATCCGACAAATTTAGCACATTACAAAACAAATAGTTACGTTGTATAGGAGATTTTATGGAGAAAGCTAGAAAAATCAGTATAATTTTGCCAGTGTACAACGAGGCGGACGTTATTCCTCTTTTTTCGGAGGAACTTTTCGCCGTGCTTGACAATCTCGAATATGAATTTGAAGTCATTTTTTGCGTGGACAAAAGTTCGGA
This sequence comes from Bacillota bacterium, assembly GCA_009778185.1. Taxonomy (GTDB): domain Bacteria; phylum Bacillota; class Clostridia; order Lachnospirales; family WQUN01; genus WRKG01. Next base: position 1,126 of record WRKG01000234.1, on the reverse strand, counting down.
CGGCACGGCGGCAATAATAAAAGGGATTTGCGACAAGCGAAATAATGCGGTTTACATAGGATTATCCCGACGGTTTGGGCATCAAATGTCGCTTGTTGCTGGCTTGGACAACTGCACTGGCGATGCCGCAATTATGATGGACTGCGATTTAGAGCATCCGCCCGCGTTGATTCCTGTTTTGCTAGAAAAATTTGAAGCGGGTTTCGAAGTTGTGCATACCAAGCGAGAATACAACAAAAAAGTTTCCAAATTAAAAAAAGCCAGTTCGGATATTTTTTACCGCTTGCTTTCGCAAATGTCCTCGGTAAAATTGGAAGAGGGAAGTGCGGATTTTCGCCTAATTTCTCGCAAATGTATTGACGTTTTTAAGCATTCAATACGAGAGCAACATCAGTTTTTACGCGGATTGTTCAAATGGGTTGGCTTTGAGCAATGCACCGTAATATTTACATCGGGCAAGCGCGGAGCAGGTGCAAGTAAATATTCATTCAAAAAATTGATAGCGTTCGCAATAAACGGAATTATTTCTTTTTCAAAAATACCGTTGACATTTTTTTCGTCTATTGGGATAATTGTCGCAATTTTGGGATTTATATATGGATTTTACACAATAATCGAAAGTTTGGTAACAGGAAACTCGCCAGCAGGTTGGCCAACCACGATTGCGTTAATCACATTTTTGGGAGGATTGCAACTTACAGCTATCGGCGTTGTTGGGCGGTATATAGCCGAAATTTTTGACGAAGTTAAAGGTCGACCGCTGTATATTATAGAAGAAAAATATCATGGGAAATAAACCTCTAATTTGCAGTGGACAAATTAGAGGTTTATTTTTTGGCAAATGAAATTTTTAGGTAGCAAGGGAATTTTGCAAGTCAAATATTTCTTCGTGTGAAAGTTGGCTGTATAGTGCTATTTTAGCTACGTCTTCGCCATTTTCTAGCATTGTTTTTGCCATTTGTAAACTTTTTTCAATAAGTTTTTGTTTAGTTTTCTGCTCTTGTTTCTGTAGCTGTTGTTGCATTTTCTGTTCTTGTTCCTGCAGCCATTTTTCACGCTCTAATTCCTGTTCCGCTTTATATTTAGCACGAAACTTTTCTTCAAAAAGTTGCTCCACTTTGGTCAT
>WRKG01000233.1 GCA_009778185.1 Bacillota bacterium | reverse complement strand
GGATATTATCCGCCCGTTTGTCTACAATTAAAATTTGTCTACAATTAAAATTTGTCTACAATTAAAATTTGTCTACAAACAAAATTTGTCTACAATAAAATTTGTTTATATTTGAACAATTTCAAAATAGATTGATATAGCTGGGATAAAACGGGCGACCGTGGACGGTCGCCCCTACAAATTGCCAACCGCCCCTTTGTACACAATAAAATTTGCCCACAATCAACCCATTTTTACTAATACTCAATTTTTCCACCAACCAACCGAAAAACCCTATCCGCTGCGGCACTAACTTCATCGGAATGCGTTACGATAATAACGCATTTTCCGTCTTCGTGTGCTAATTTGCCGAAAATATCCAAAATTTCGCCCTCGGTTATTTCGTCCAAATTGCCTGTTGGTTCGTCGGCTATAATTACGTTTGGATTATGCGACAACGCTCTTGCTATGCCGACTCGTTGCTGTTCTCCGCCTGATAATTTCAAAATTTTGCGGTCGGCAGTTTCTTTGTCGATGCCTACTTTTTTTAGTAAGTTGTAGGCAATTTCCTTTTTTTGGGTTGCCGATTGCGACAATCCGCTTATATTCATGGAAAGCGTGATATTATACACTGCGGTAGAGTTCAACAGCAGGTTAAAACTTTGAAAAATTACGCCGATATGTTTCGAGCGGTATTCGTCCCTGTCAAGCGTCTTCAGAGATTTCCCGTTATACAAAACATCGCCCTCTTTGCAAGTGTCCAATCCAGAAATTAACGACAACAGCGTACTTTTGCCAGCGCCCGATTCGCCCACTATTGCGTAAATTTTGCCACTGTCAAAATTGGCGTTTATTCCTCGTAAAACTCGCTCTGTGCCGCTGTTGTAGCTGTAACTCACGTTTTTTAACTCTAATCCCATTTTTTACGTCCTTTCCATTAAAATTTTTATCGGTTCGCTTTTTGTAATTTGGCTTACCGAGATTATTCCAACCAAACTCGCCAATAACAGCGAAATTGCTAATATTTGTGCTGCCGTTACAAAATTTATTGCAATGTCAACTTGCAAATTTCCCGAGATATTGGGCGTTTCGCCGCCGTTTGCTGATTCGTTGGCGATTCGCTCTGCCAAAGTGGTTGCTGTAATTTCTGCATTTGAAAGCTGTCCTGCTAAAATGTTATCAGAAATTGGTTGAGATAAAAAATTGCCAGCGGTTAATCCCAAAACAAAGCAAATTGCGGTAATAATCACGGTTTCCGCCCATATTATAAACGCAACTTTTTGTTTTTTTAATCCCATTGCACGCAAAACGCCGATTTCATATTTGCGTTCGCGGATAGCAATTACCGACAACAACGCCATTATTACCGCTCCCAAAGCCACAACTACCACCAAAAAAGTCATTGCCAAATTTTGCAAACTTTCCACAGGAGCGACAATGCTTGCAAATGCGGCTTCGTCCGTGCGAACGGCATAATTTTCTGGTAATCCTTTGGAGCGTAATTCCGCCTCAAAATCCGCCAACATAGCGGGATTTACAAGGTAAAATATGCCCTCTGTTCCGCGCGGACTTTCTTGTAAATCCCAACCTTGCACAAATTGCGAATTTGCGAAATTTGCCAATTCTTCCGCCGTAAATGTCGCTTGACTTTGATTGCCCGCTATCATTTGCGTATTATTTTGTCCACCGCCAACTGCTTGCATTTGCGAAACTAAACGAACAGCACTTTGTAAACTTGTTCGAGTTTCGTCAATTACTACATTTGTCGCATTAAAAATGGATAAAGCCACCACAATCGCCGTGATTATCGCAAAAGTTATCCCCAAAAGCAGAATGTTTCTTCCTTTGTTTTTGCCCAAATTTAGCACTGCGTGATTTAATAAAAAAGCAACGTTCATTATTTTTTCCTCCGTTTTTGCGTTTGCGGGAGATTTATAGTGCCGTCAAACCGCCGAAAAACGCCTTTTTCCACGTGCCAAACTTCGTCCGCAACCGCCGCAACTCGTTTGGAATGCGTTACAATTATCACGCATTTGCCCTGTTCGTGAGCGATATTTTCAAAAATTTTTAGCACTTTGCTTTCCGTTTCCTTGTCGAGATTTCCTGTCGGTTCGTCCGCCACGATTAACGGCGGATTATGAGCGATTGCCCGCGCAATAGCGATTCGCTGCTGTTCGCCACCAGATAATTTCAAAATTTTGCGATTGCTTTTTTCGGGGGAAATTCCCATTGTTTTAAGCAGTTCGAGCGCGCGTGGCTTGTTGCCGCCAACTCCGCTAATATTCATGGATAAGATAATATTATCCAGTGCCGTTGCGGTTGGGATTAGATTCAAACTTTGAAAAACCATGCCAATTTGCCTTGCGCGATATTTGTTGCGGTTCATTTTTGCCAAATTTTCGCCATTGTAAGCAATTTCGCCGCTAGTTGCAACATCTAATCCAGAAAGCAAGGCGAGCAACGTACTTTTGCCAGCTCCCGATTTTCCCACGATTGTGTAAACTTTTCCAGGCGAAAATTCCAAATTTACATCTTTGAAAATCGTCCGATTTGTGCCTTCATATTTATACGAGATATTTTTTAATGCTAACATTTTTTTCCTCTTTTCTGTTTTAGGATAAATCAATTTAATAGCCTTGTGGGCGGACGGGCGGATATTATCCGCCCCTACAAATTGCATTTTTCCCATATAATCAAAATTTACGCAGGACGCAACTCGTGCAAAACGACTTCAACCGTTAAAACATTGCTTGAATTGTTGTCGTTTAGGCGTTCTGCGGTAACGGTTAATGTATCGCCCAAATTAGAAACCTCTAAAATTTGGAGCAAATCGGCAACCGTACGAATTGGCACGCCGTTTATTGTGCGAATTATATCATTTGCCCGTAAACCTGCACGTTGAGCCGCTCCGTTGGGAGTTACCTCGCTAATGACGACCAACTGCTCGCCAGCCGCAGAAATCCATTCTCCGACCATAACGCCCATTATTGGACGACCAACAGGGATTCCGCCGTCAATTATGCTTGCCACAATAGTTTGCGCGTGATTTGACGGAATGGCAAAGCCCAGCCCTTCCACATTGCTACCGCCAGATTTTGCCGTAACAACGCCAATAACTTGTCCATGCACATTCAGCAGTGGCCCGCCAGAGTTGCCAGGGTTAATTGCCGCATCGGTTTGCAACATGGTAAATGGCTGTCCGTCAACATTGATTTCTCTGTCGAGGGCGCTTATCACGCCAACGGTCATTGAGTTGTTCAGCTCGCCTAAAGGATTTCCGATTGCTGCAACTTGTTCTCCCACTAATAAAGTTTCAGAATCCCCAAAAATTAAGTGTTGCAAGCCAGTTGCTTCAATTTTCAAAACTGCCAAATCTTCAGTTGCGTTGCTGCCGATTAAAACCGCTGGGTATCTTGTGCCGTCGTACAATAGCACAGATATGCGGTCGATTCGCGCTCTGTCCAAAACGTGGGCGTTTGTTACAATGTAGCCGTCTTCCGAGATTATAAAGCCCGATCCAGCGGACGGAGAAATTGTTTGTTGACCAAAAATGTTTCTGGTGGCAATTTCCGTGGCAATCGCCACAACCGCAGGATTTGACTGCTCGAAAAGTTGCGTAAGGTTCATCCCGTTTGCAAAAATATTGGCAGAAATCATTTCGTTGTTGACATTGGAAATCGTTTCCAAAGCTGAAAAATCGCTGTCAACCGCTTGTTCTCGCAATGCTGCAATTTCCTGTTCAAATTCGCTTGCAAGTTGCGACAAATGTGCATCAAATCGCCGTTCTACAGTGAACAAAATAGCACTATTGGCTAGGATAATCACTAATGCAAAGGCAATAAATCTAAATTTGAAATTTGCCCTTTTGGGAGATTTTGCCGATTTTGGCGGGCTTGGCGGCACAAGAACAATCGGCGCAAGTTTTTTGTCATAGCTTTCATAGCTATCGTAATTTTTTTCGTCAAAAATTTTCATATAAAATTCCTCCGTTTCGTAATTTTCCGAAAATTTGTATTGGAAATTTTTTACCGTTCACGTAAAATTTTCAAAGGCTCGTATTGTGCAATTATGACAACTCCAATTATGCCAGATATTGCCGCAAGTGCTAACGTCAACATAATTATTTGCAAAATTACAGCCGTTTCCAAGGAAACTTGAATTTCGCTGGCTGGCGTGAAACCTTGCGCGGCATCGTCCGTTTGCATTTGTCCACCTGCAAATAAAACTCGATTTGCACCGCCTGTTTCGGCGATTTCCTGTTCGGCGGTTGCGACTCTGCCTTCGAGGATAAAATCTGCAACAGGCTGTGCTATTGCATTGCCGATTGTAAGCCCTAAAATTAGGCAAACGGCGGCAATTATGACGGTTTCCGTTAAAATGCCAAACGCCACTTTTCCACGCTCCAAGCCCATTGCGCGCAATACGCCAACTTCATATTTCCGCTCTCGTACCGCCATATATGAGATAAGTGCAAGCGTTATTGCACCCAAAATCAGCACAATGAGCATAAAGGTTGACGAGGCAGAACGCATTCCTGCGAGCGGGCCCGTAACTCTGTCGAACGCCGCTTGATTTATGGAAACGTTGTAAGTTATCGGCAATCCCAACGCACGAACTTCCGCCTCAAAAGCGGTTATGTCGTCGGGATTAGCGAGAAAATATTCCACGCGCATATCCAAACCTGCGTTAGTTTGCCAACCGCCAGCGATTAACGTGTCAAAACTTGTGATAATCTCGTTTCTGCGATTATCGGCAAAGCGACCATTCATAGCCAAAAAGAAGTTGACATATGGTTCAGTGTAATCGGTGTAAATTCCCACGATTTCTAGGTTGTAGGAGATTCCATCGCTGTACGCCGCCGAAAGTGTTATTATATCGCCGATTGTCAATCCATTTTGGCTGGCGAGATCTTCACTAATTATGGCTTCGTTCAAATTTTCGAACATTCTGCCCTGCGAAATTTCTCGTAAAGTGCCGAAATCCGCCAAGCTGGCTGCTTCCGAAGTGCCGACCAAGCGACTTGTTTCCACTAGCACAATTTCGCCGTTATCGTTTACACGAGTTGTGCTACCTGGCGTTTCAGAAAAATCGTCAACGGCGCGAAAGTTGTCGCTCCAGGCGTACATTGCGGCGTTAAAAATTGCGTGTCGCAAATATGCGGATTCCGCAAATTGCATAAAGCTGTCAATCGGCACAAAAGCGGCATCTTCTCTGGTCAAGCCAAATTGTCGCATTTCGATAAAATCCTGTCTAATTTCCACACGAGAGCCTAAATCCAAGCGAATAGTATCAATTATCCGCGCAGAAGCATTATTTATAGTAAGCGTAACCACCGCAGCCGCCACAATAGCAAACGTAACCACCGCAATCAAGCCATTTCTACCCTTATTCCGTTCCAAATTCTTAACAGCATTTATCAACAAATACATTATTTTTCCTCCTTAAGTTCAAAACATTAGGACCTTGGGGCGCTGCCCCAAACCCCGCAAGGAGCGAGCCCCTTGACCCGCCTTTTTGGTTATAGCAACTCAACTTAACAAAAAGTGTGGGCGGATAAAACCTGCACATCCGACAAGTGGATTCGCCCCTACAAATCGCAACCGTAGGGGCGGATATTATCCGCCCGTTTTTTCTACAGCAGATTGTTTTAAGTTGTTCGAGTATTATCCGCCCGTTTTTTCTACAACAGATTATTTTAAGTTGTTCGAGTATATTTTTATTGTTGCTCGGGTTCTTCTTTGGTTGGGTTGTCAACTATTTCTTCGTTTTCGTTGAACCAGTCGTCTGAATCATCTGCATTGGTGGAATTGGCGATTGGCGGCGGTTCAAAATTTGGCGATTTTTTGCCTATAATTATGCCGATTCCTGCTAAAATTATTGCAAAAATGAAGTATTGCCCGCTGTTTGCCATATGAAAGCTGATAATATCGTAAAGGTTGGCGGAAAGGCTAATTTGTCCCGTTTGCAGGGCTTCGGCGATTATTTCTGCACCACGGCTATATGACCAAATTGCATATATTAACAGCAACGCCGAAACGCCGTAAAACAGATATTTTGTTGGGTTTTGCATGAAATCTCCTCCTTTAATTTACTTGATAAATACAGTATATATGCGGATTCTGTGTTTTAGCTGAAGATTTTGTTAATATTTTGTGAATATTTTTCATAATTTATTTGCTTGCGATAAAATTTTGTGTTACAATAAAATTGAGATTGCAGATTATCGGGCTGGCACCCACAACAGCAGAGAACAGGCAGGCACCTAAAAACAGCAATTATTTGTAAACTTCAACAGAAAGCGAAGAAAGAGAGTGATTTTTATGGGAATCATTGTTCTTTATGACCACAAAAACGAGAGGATAGGTTGCGTTTATCCACGGCGCGCAAAGCAATTAGTGCTAAAAGGACAAGCCCAATGGTTAAAAAATGGTACGTCAATAAAAATGACAACAGCAGCCGATTCCTCGCTATTTTCCAAGGAGGAAACAATTATGACAGATGATAAAATGTCAAATGGAGTGCCAAAAACTGCCGCTCACGAACCTGCTGAAGTGGAATCCATTGCCAGCGAACCGCCTTTTAAGCCCGATACAACTGAACCAATTTTATCGAAAACCGATAATTTAATTTATCAACAAGCAAAAAAGAACCTCCAAACTAAAGCAAATTTGCTAAAACTGGTTGCTTTAACGCTTGTACTTTGGATTTCGGCACAAATTATGCACGATGCAATTTTTTCGAATATGGAGCATCCCAATGCACGTAACATTGAAAGTATACGCAGCAGTTTGCAATCTATCGAACACACTATAATTGTCTACGCAAATTTTGAATGGATTCCGCCAGGCGATATAGAGGGGTTTAATCTCGATATTCAATCGGCACGTAGCAATTTGTCTACTATAGTAAGAAATTACACGCCGCCAATATTTTACGTTTTGATAGGTATTTTGCTTGCGTGGACTGCATTTGTTGTGGCTCAAATTGCCAAATATGTTCAAAGTAGATGGGGCATTTTTAGGGCTGTAAAACGGCAAAATGTGCTTATGAAAGAATATAAGCGGCTTAAACGGATTGCGGTTGAAGAGTAGTAAAAAAGAGTTATAAATAAATTTAACCAAAAAACGGGCGGATCCGCCTGCCGTACTGGCAGGTAATATCCGCCCGCATTTTTTTAAGTTGAATTGCTATAAAATCAAGCATAAAATCACGATTTAACTTGAATGCGAGTTAAATCCAAATAGTAGCCAGCTGTTGTTATCAAAGGCTTTTTTAGAGTTTGATTAGACAACTTTGTACTATCAAGCCAACATTCTACTTGATTGCTATGTTGGGTTAAATACCAGTGTTCAATGTTTTTGCCAGTTGCGTATAGCTGTTGTTTTAATTTGCGTTCTGCTCGTTTATTTCCCGTTGACCATATTTCAATAATCAAGTTAGGAAATCCCGAAACTTTATTAGATATTTGCGATAATTTGTACGTATTACTTGTAAACAGCATTATATCGGGAATAAACGAATCCAACTCGTCAATTTCGGCAGGGGAATATTCTTCCGAAGAGCATAATTTAATTGTCGGCGGTTGCGTTGAATAATTTCTTTGATAGACAAGTTCCTTATCTCCGTAGCATCGCAAGGCTGGCGTTCTTCTGTGAACTATTGACAACTCGTCAATCAACTCTACTGAAATTTCTCTGTGCCTATCTTTGGGAGTAGACATATAAACGATGTACGAATCCATTTATTTTCACGTTCCTCTCAAATAAAAAATTATTTTATCAAATGTTTTAGAGTAGTTAAATCTACATAAAGCCCCGATTCAGTTGTTAATTTTTCGGCTATCGAAAATGTGGTTAATTCACGTTGTCCAATGGTTCTAATTACGGCATTGTTGATTAAATCTATTTGCCAAAATTCCGTTATTTTCGAGGTAGAATATAATTGCGAAAATAACGTTCGATCTTTTTTCTTGTTGCCTTTAGACCAGATTTCTATAATTAAATCTGGACAGCCCACTATTCTAAAATCTTTTTCGCCAAATTCAAAAAATTTATTTTGCGAAAACAGCATAAAATCAGGTTGTACATAATTTAACTCTTTTACTTCGTCAATGTTATCAAACATATCTACGCTAGTTGCTACATCATTAACGTTTATAAGGCTACATTTAGGAAACCCCTGAAAATTATATAAATCTCCTTCGTAAGCTAAAGCTATGTTTTCCCTAAAATGAGTTTGCCTGTTTTCCAAAATTTCTTTTGTATAGGTCAACCCTAATGCTAAACTTATTCTGTCTAAAATTTTTCCATGTATAGGATAGTTTGCCATGTTTACGGCTTTCATAATTACACCTCGCCAAAATTTTTACCAAAAACATATGGGCGACCATTTCGATCGCCCGTTTGTTCGATTAACATTTCCATCTTCCGCCACTTAATGCTTAAGCTGAAACTCACTAATTTGGTCGCGCAAGTTTATTGCTTGCGAATTTAGCGTATCGGCGGCAGCGGCGTTTTCTTCACTTATTGCGGAGTTATTCTGTACAACGGCGTTTATTTGACCAATTCCCAAATTTATGCTAGCAATATTATCACTTTGCGTTAGCGAGGAATCGTATATTTGATTTATAACGTCCGATGTTTCGGCTATGTTGTCAACTATTTTCATAAAACTATTGTATGTTTCGGTTGCCTGTTCGCGACCTTCCGCTATGTGTTTTATGGAATTGCGGACAAGTTCGGTTGTTTCGCTAGCGGCAACCGCAGAGCGTTGTGCAAGATTTCGCACTTCTTCCGCAACTACAGAAAAACCTTTGCCGTGTTCGCCTGCTCGTGCTGCCTCGACCGATGCGTTTAACGCAAGCAAATTTGTTTGAAAAGATATTCCGTCTATCGTTTTTACAATTTCAGAGATTCTGTTGGACGATTCCACAATAGAATCCATTGTAGAAAGCAAGTTTTGCATTTCTTCCATTCCTGCTTTTGCACTGGTTTGAGAAACTTGTGCAAGGTTTGTTGCATTTTGCGCACGTGTAGAGTTTTCTGCCGATTGTTTGTCAACATATTCAATATTGGTTGTCAATTTGTCCAAAGTGAGGGCTTGACTGTTTGCTCCAATCGAAACCTGTTCGGACGAGTTTCGGATGTTCTCCGCATTGGTTAAAACTACGGTTGACGACTGTGATATATCGCCCAAAACCTGATTTAACTCGTTTATTATTGTGTTAATTGCATTTTTTATGTTGGCAAATTGTCCAACATAGTTTGCAGAAATACTTGCGTGCATATTTTTTTGTGCCAAAAGTTCCAAAGTTTGCGTTATTTCGTGAATATAGGAAGAAATAATTTCGCAAGTTTCGTTCATAACGTTTTGAATTTTGGCAAATTCGCCGCTAGCTTTGCCGCTTGCAATAACGCTAAAATCGCCGTTGCTCATTGCGGTTAAAACGCTATTAACTTCCATCATCGGGGTATAAATGGACGAAATAATCAAGTTAAGTTCCTGTGCAACGCCGTTCCATTTTCCGTGATACAACGAGGTATCTAAAGTAAAATCGAAATCGCCAGCGTTTATATTTTTTGCCATTTGAGAAATTCCGCCAGCAAGATTGTTGATAGTAATTCGCAATTTGTCAATCAAATCGTTGATATAATGCTCATCGCCTTGTAGCGTTCGCATTGTGGCATCAAAATCGCCCTGCACAATGCTAGAAATACAATCCAAAACCTCGGTGCGGCTATTGGAAAAATCGTCAATAATCTCGTTAATATTACTGGCAACATCGGCGTAAGTGCCTTTGTATTCGCCAACCGTTAAACGGTGCTTGTAATTTCCCTTAGATTTTTCATTGTACATTGTCGAAATATCCGTTAAAAGTTTCGCCATTTCAACCAAATTTCCGTGAGAATCCTCAATTATTTTGTTCAGCCCAAAAGAGTTATCCGTGTAACGATTGTCGTTTCGTGCCAAAATTGCGTTAAGTTCGTTTGCGTTATTTGCCGATTTGAACAGCGAAAGTTGCTCATTTACGTTGCCAATCGCCGAACGCACATTTTTGGACATTGTTATAGCTATGTAAATTGCCAAAATTAAGATAAGTCCTGCCGATGCCAAAAAAATTGGCATTAAATAATTCAAAATAATCGAATTTATGTAGGCTTCCGAAACTGTTCCGACCAAAATCCAGTCAACAGATTCTAGCTGTTGAAATAGAAAATAATGCGCGCCGTGCTGGACAATTCCGTTAAAACTAATTTGCGGATATTCGGGCAAATCGGAAATATGAGAATGGTCATCATCGCCGCGCGGCCGCAAATTTTCGTCTGGGTGCGTAATAATAGAGCCATCTTCATGGATTAAAAACGCATAACCGCCCAAAACAGAAGACATCGAAACCATTTCTAACAAATCGACTAGCCAAAAATCTGTACCAAAAACAACCTCCATTCCGTCAAATTCGGAATAAACCATCATCGCCGTAGTAGAACCAAATTCATTTACAGCATATGTATACGGCATTGTAGTAATGTGGTTGCCAGGACCAGCGGCTCGGGCTTGAATATACCAAGGTCGCTCGCGCGGATCGTAACCTGGCGGCAATTCAATATCACGAACCATCATAAATTCGCCATCGCCCCAACCTATGTAAGCATCAATTAAATGCGGTTTATCATCAATAAGATTTGCAAAAATAGCAATAAGAGAGTTGCGGTCGCCAGTTGCACGATAACTTGCCCAAACATGATTTAATATAGTATTGTTGCCATCTATCCAGTTATCCATATTTGTAGCTGCTAAATTTACATCATGTTCTACTTTTGCAAATATATCTTGATACACCAAATCGCTTACAAATGTGTTGACAATAACATACATAGCAATAAGCCCTAAAACAAGCATTGAAATAATGCCGATTAGCAACTTTGTAGACAGCTTTAAGGATTTTTTTCTATTCAAATTATTACACTCCTATCATAACTTGGGGTGTTTGTAGGGACGGATAATCAATGATTAAATCGGTCCCTACAATTTTTAACTACAAAGTTTGGTTTATTTTGCTGGTTTAGCGGAAACATCAATTTCCATTTTGCCAATATTTTGACGCATAAGCGTATCGGCTTTTTTGTTTTCCAGGTTGAGATAATCCACATAGCCCATTTTGCCAGAACGCAGGGCTTCCGATAATGCTTGTGGCACTTCTGCTTCAGCTTCTACAACTTTTGCCTTCATTTCTTCAACGCGAGCGCGCATTTCTTGTTCGTGAGCAACAGCGAGAGCACGGCGTTCTTCGGCTTTAGCTTGGGCAATTTTTAGGTCAGCATCAGCTTGTTCAATTTGTAGCTGTGCACCGATATTTCTACCAACGCTAACATCAGCAATATCAATGGATAAAATTTCGTAAGCTGTGCCAGCATCAAGCCCTTTAGCTAAAACTTTACGAGAAATTAAATCGGGGCTTTCCAAAACAGCAAAGTGAGTTTCGGAAGAGCCAACGGTGGTAACAATACCTTCGCCAACACGGGCAATAATGGTATCTTCGCCAGCGCCGCCGACAAGCCGTTGAATATTTGTACGCACGGTAATTTTAGCGGTTGCGGTAACTTCGATTCCGTTTATCGCCATTGCCGAAATTTCGGGCGTTTGAATTACTTTTGGAGTAACGCTCATGCTAACAGCCTCAAAAACATCACGACCAGCCAAATCGATGGCGGCGGCACGTTCAAAAGGAAGTTCTAAATTTGCGCGGTGGGCGGCAATCATTGCATCAACAAGAGCATTTACACGACCGCCAGCCAAATGGTGCGATTCTAGTTGGTTGATAGAAACTGGGATGTTCGCTTTAGTAATTTTGATAAGCGGAGCTATAACGGAATATGGGCGAACTCGGCGCAAGCGCATTCCGATTAACGAAAATATGCTAACTTTAACGCCAGCCGAAATTGCCGAAATCCACAAACCAACAGGTACAAACCTAAAAAATACAAATAGTATAAAAAATGCAGCTAATCCCACTAAAATTACAGCGGTGTTTGGTAAACTGATTACATCTACGGTTAAATTGATATTTCCGTAATCTAACAGATGGTTATTCAAAAAATCTCCCCCTTAATTTGCTACTGGTTGCACTATAATTTTATTGGTATTTATTGCGGTAACACGCACTTTAACGCCCTCTTCAATCATAGGACCTTCCGAGCTTACTTCAAAACGAGTGCCGTTAAAATCTGCCTCGCCGTATGGACGCAACGCTGTTAGAGTTTTGCCCTCTCTGCCTACAAGGTAGCCCGTGTCGGTTGTTGGCAAGTTTTCCAAATTTTCGGTTAAAATTAGTTTGCCCTTAAGTTGTTTGCGGTTCATAAAGCGGTACATATACAGCAAAAAAGCCGCAATAATGACAACTTGTCCTACAACGATAATCCAGCCGTTAGGAACAAACATAATGGCAAGCACAGCCGAAACAATCAGCGAGGAGATTCCTGCAATAGCGAAAAACTCCGTGCCAGTCAGCCACATTTCTAGCAATAAAAACACGATTCCCAAAATTAACAAAATAATTGCTATTGTTGCCATAAAAATACCTCCTTTTTACAGTTGACTTGAAATATTCAAGCCCTACAAAATTACCAACCGCTATTTTGCGGATAAAATTCTAGCAAAAGCGGTCTAATTGCTACTTAATTTATTATGCTTTAATTATGATAGAAATTTTATAAAATGTCAATAGTGAACGATAAAATAATTTTATATTATTTTTAGTGGTTAAATTTATCGGAAATTTCAGTGTTTCGTAGGGGCGGATTCGCTTGCCGATGGGCAGGTAATATACGCCAATTTATAGTACACGGGCGGATATTATCCGCCCCTACATTTAGCAAATGAAATTTTTTAGATGTTAATTGGCATTATTTCAGTTCCGTTTCGATTATGTTCACCAAATTTTCGGCGTATTGTTGTATTTGCGGTTGATTATCGCCCTCTATCATAACTCGGATAATCGGCTCTGTGCCAGATGCACGGACTAAAATTCTGCCATTATCCGCTAATTTTGCCGAAATTTCATCTATTGCCGCCGATATATTTTTATTTTGAGAAATATCCACTTTCGAGCGTTTTTGCAATTTTGCACTTAACAAAACTTGAGGAAGTGGCGTTATTATTTTTCGCAATTCAGATAACTTTTGTCCACTTTCTTTTAAGGTTGCCAAAATTTGCAAACCTGTTAAAATTCCATCGCCTGTTGAATTGTAATCGCTGAAAATAATGTGTCCCGATTGTTCGCCGCCGATATTGTAATTATGGTTTACCATTTCTTGAATAACGTACCTATCGCCAACTTGCGTACGCACAAGATTAAGATTATTCTTTTTACAAAACAGCTCTAATCCGAGATTGCTCATAATAGTTGCAACTATCGTGTTATTTTTTAGGTTGCCTTTTTTCGCCATTGCTAAGCCGCAAATTGCCATAATTGCATCGCCGTCGAGTTCTTCGCCGTTGTCGTCCACGCACAAAACACGATCGCCATCGCCGTCAAACGCAAGTCCAATATCCAAATTATTTTGTCGAACGTAGGTTTGTAGGGATTCTAGGTGAGTCGAGCCACATTCTACATTTATGTTAAATCCTGTTGGCTGGTTGTGCAAAACGTGAATATCGGCGGACAACTTTTCGAAGATTAGCGGAGCGGCTTGATAAGTTGCACCGTTGGCACAATCCAATCCAATTTTTAGCCCTGCAAAATTGCCTGTTGTGGTAGTTTGCAAAAAATCCACATAATCTTGCACGGCATTTTCGCAAAAAAAGCTACGTCCAACGCCTTTGCCAGTTGGTCGCGGAATTTTTTGCATATCAGCAACTAACATTTCAATTTCTTCTTCAACTTCATCGGATAATTTGTAGCCTAAATTGTTAAAAAATTTTATTCCGTTGTCGGGCATTGGGTTATGAGATGCGGACAACATAACGCCAGCATCCATTTTGTAGTGCCTAACAAGAAAAGCCATAGCAGGCGATGGAATAACTCCAGCCTTGTAAATTTCTGCACCAACGGAGCAAAGTCCAGCGACTAAAGCGGCTTCCAGCATATCCGCCGAAACACGAGTATCCGTTCCTATTAAAATTTTGGGTTGTCTGCCCAAATGTCCTGCAAGTGCAAAAGCACCAGCTTTGCCAATTTCCATTGCCAACTCCGGAGTAAGTTCTGTATTTGCTACGCCACGTACTCCGTCAGTACCAAAAAGTTTTTTCATTTGATTTTTCCTCCTAAAACCTCGGGTGCCCGCCTGCCGGCGGACAGGCTGCCCGAACCCGCAAGGACGCGCGCGCCCTTGACCCGCTATTTTTATTTTTTGGGTTTTATTATTTGTTCAGCAAAAATTGTATCATATTTATTGGTGTTTGTAAATGAAATTATTTTGAAATTTTTGAAGAGCCATAAACGGGCGGATATTAGCTGCCCCTATGATAATCACTCAAAACTTTATATACATTCAAATGATGATGGTGTTAATATTTTATTTGACAATCCAAAAATTTTATGCTAAAGTGAAACAAAAAGCAAAACATCAAGAAAGGGCAAAAAATGACCACCGAAGAAAATCTGAATGCAAACCGTGAAATAAAAGATGGCGTATTCAAAATGTTGTTTGAACCTCCCGAAAAATCGGCAGAATTACATAACGCATTAACTGAAATCCCATGCACAGCGGAAGAAATACAGCCGTTTTCGCTAAACATGGTTATTTCGGGCAGTTTATACAATGACTTGGGAATGATTGTACGTGGACGGCTGATTGTTCTTGCTGAACATATGTCAACATCGTATTCTAATATGCCATTCAGATTTTTGCTATATTTAACAGAAACTTACGACAGACTAATAAAACAGCGTGGCGAAAAGCACTTAAAGTACCAAAGCAAACTGTACAAGATTCCCACGCCGCAATTTGTAGTATTTTACAATG
>WRKG01000232.1 GCA_009778185.1 Bacillota bacterium | reverse complement strand
GCCCCCAAACCCCCGCCACTTTGTAAAGTGGACAAACTTTAATATTTTTATTGGATTTTGGGAAAATTCCGATTTTTGGGGATTTTAGCCTGTTTTGAGGGGAATAGCCCATTTTCGGGGAAAATAGCCCATTTTCGGGGGAAATAATCCATTTTCGGGGAAAATAGCCCATTTTCGGGGAAAATAGCCCATTCTTGGGGAAAATAACCCATTTTGGGGAAAATAACCTATTTTGGGGAAAATAATTGGTTTTGGGAAAAAACACTCGATACTTGCAACAAAAATCGTAGGGGCGGACCCGCCTGCCGGACGGGCAGGTATTATCCGCCAGTTTATGGAAAACATTTGAATTTTGGGCGAAAATCCGCCTATAGAACTTGACAGCAAGGAGGGAAAAAACTATGTCCCGTATAGGAAAAATGCCGATTACAGTACCTGGCGGCGTTGATATAAAAATCGGCGAAAACAATCAGGTAACAGTAAAAGGACCAAAAGGCACGCTAGAGCGAACACTGCCAAAGGATATAAAAATTGAAATGGAAGACGGCAGTATAAAAGTAACACGTCCAAGCGATTTGAAGAGATTCAAGGCATTGCATGGATTGACAAGAACGTTGCTAAATAACATGGTAGTTGGCGTAACGGACGGCTACAAGAAAACGCTAGAAATCAACGGCGTTGGCTACAGAGCAGCAAAAAGTGGCAACAAATTAACATTGACATTGGGCTATTCGCATCCAGTAGAAATGCTCGATCCAGACGGCGTAACCTCGGAAGTTGAGGGCAATAATAAGATAGTAGTAAGTGGCATCGACAAGGAAAAAGTTGGTCAATATGCCGCCAATATTAGGGAAAAACGTCCACCAGAGCCTTATAAAGGCAAAGGTATAAAGTATGATACTGAACGGATACGTCGTAAGGCGGGTAAATCTGGTAAGTAGTGGAAAGTGAAGTAAATGGACGGAAATTGACGAAATCGCACGAAAAAGTAGCAAGTTGCAACAAAACAGTAGCAAGGAGCAACCTATGAAAGTTATGTTAGATACAAATGTACTTTTTTCGGGAATTATATATGGTGGCAAAGTTGCACCAATAGTGGTTGAATATGTCAGTAATCACTATGATTTATATTTGCCAGAACACGCAATAAAGGAATTAAACCGAGTTACAGCCAACAAACAACCGCAAAAAGCAAACGAAATAAACGGAAATTTGGCAAAACTAAAGTATACTTTACTGGAAACTCCTTTAGGAATGCCTAAAAATTACCTTGATATGCGTGATTCTGACGATATTCCGATTTTGTGGACTGCGGTCGTCAATAAAATGGATATACTAATAACAGGCGATAAAGATTTTACCGATATAGTAATAAAAAAGCCTAAAATAATGATTATGTCGACCTTTGCGGAAAAGTACATGAAAGGGGTGCAGGTTTATGGAACAAGCAACTCAAATTCCAATATGGAAAGATAGAAGTCTTCCATGGGAAATTAGGGAAAAAGCCGCCAAGGATGCAGGACTGGATCCAGCTTTGGATGATGAGTTAATGGACGAAATTGTCGCAATGATAAAAGAAGTCCGTAAAGAAATATTTGAAGAAAACTGGAAATTTGACCCAGTAAAAAACTACTGGAAGTTTGTTGCCGAGGATATGGACGGATTTGTTAAAAACGATAGCATTATAATCCCAGTTGAAACTGGCGGTTTTATTGTTACCACTATTTCGCAAGAAGAAGAAGAGAAAGCCGCCGCCGCAAAATTGTCCGAACCGCAAGTCGCCCTAAATTTAGCAACAGCTTGACATAGGTTGCAAAAACAACAGTAAACAAAAGAAAACGCAAGCAATCGCACGAAAAAGTAGCAAGTTGCAACAAAACAGTAGCAAGGAGCAACCTATGAAAGTAATGTTAGACACAAATGTACTTTTTTCGGCACTTATACATGGCGGAAAAGTTGCCCCAATAGTTGTCGAATATATCAGCAAGCACTACGATTTGTATTTGTTGGACTACGTGATAGAGGAACTGAAAAAAATTACACACAAAAAGAAACCGCATAAATTGGACGAACTAGACGAACTTTTGGCAAAATTAAATTATACACTGCTTGAAACGCCAGAAAGAAATTTTGACGATTATCCAGATATGCGTGATTCTAAAGATGTTCCCATTTTGCGAGCGGCATTTACCTATAAAATGGACGTGCTAATAACAGGCGACAAAGATTTTGACGATGTAATAGTGCTAGAAAAGCCGAAAATAATGAATCTTGCAGACTTTGCTGACAAATATGTGAAAGGAGTGCGGTGGTTTCAATGAAAAAAGCAACGCAAATTCCAATATGGAAAGATAAGTATATTCCATGGAAAATACGGGAACAAGCCTTTATGGATGCAGGTGTCGACCCAGCTATTGACGACGATTTAATGGACGAAATTTGCGATATGATAAGAGAAGTCCGTCAAGAAATGTTTGACGATAGTTGGATATTTGACGAGGAAAATAACTACTGGAAATATACTGGATATAGTATGTACGGCTTTGTGCATAACGACAGTATTATCATTCCAGTTGAAAATGGCAATTATCTTGTTACTAGAATTTCCAAACTTGCAGAAGAAGAAAAAACCGCATCCAAAACTTTACATCAGTTGCAAAGTTTGTTGAATTTTGCTACTGCGTAATGCAAAAACAACAGCAAACAAAAGAAAACACAAGCAATCGCACGAAAAAGTAGCAAGTTGCAACAAAACAGTAGGCAAAATACACTAACTAGTAGCAAAAACACTGCAACTTGCAGGTAAAATCGGCGAAAACGCTTGCAAAACGTAAATAAAAGCAATAAATCCAAAATAAACGAAAAATCACGCATGGAACCGTGAAAAGGAGCAACAATAATGATAAAAAAATATGATCGCAAGACAGCACGAGTAAAACGCCATTACAGGCTACGCCACAATTTAGCAGGAACAACCGAGCAACCACGGTTGGCGGTTTTCCGCTCTAATAAGCACATTTATGCGCAGGTAATTGACGATACAGTCGGTAACACGCTAGTTGCCTCCTCTACAATGGAGAAAACCGTTGCGGACGGCTTAAAATCAACCTCTAACATAGATGCGGCAAAGGCGGTTGGTGCTGATATAGCCAAAAAAGCCAAGGACAAAGGTATCGAAACGGTTGTTTTTGACCGTGGCGGTTTCCTTTTTCACGGCAGAGTTAAGGCTTTGGCAGATGCCGCTCGTGAGGGCGGATTACAGTTTTAGGTTGACCTTTAACTGCAACCGTCTGCGGTAATAGCAAAATCAACAAAAAATCTTTTCAGAAAGGAGAATATTTTTGAAGAAGATAGATGCAAGTAACATGGACTTAAAAGACAGAGTTGTAACAATCAACAGAGTTACAAAGGTTGTAAAAGGCGGTCGTACGTTTCGTTTTGCGGCGCTAGTTGTTGTCGGCGACGAGGCTGGACACGTTGGCGTTGGCTTGGGTAAAGCTACCGAAATTCCCGAGGCGATTCGCAAAGGCAAAGAAGACGCAAAGAAAAATCTCATTTTCATCGAGAAAAACGAGTTTAACAGCATTTACCACCAAACTATCGGACATTTTGGTGCGGCAAAAGTGCTGCTAAAACCTGCACCTGCTGGAACTGGCGTTATTGCTGGCGGTGCAATGCGTGCCGTCCTAGAACTGGCTGGCGTGCAGAATATTGTCGCAAAGTCAATCGGCTCGAACAACAAGCACAACGTTGTAAACGCCACTATCGAAGGCTTGAGCGGTCTTAAAACGCCGCAACAAGTTGCTAGATTGCGCGGTATTCCTGTGGAAGAATTGGCTTATAGCTAAACTTGTATGTCAACCTAAGATTGGATTTGCCGTTGTGGCAACATTGCGAAACCGAAAACCTTAAATTTGGATAAATCTCAGTAAAATGGGAAATGTGGATTTTCGCAAGCTAATCCCAAGCAAATGGGGCAAAATTGAACTGGCTAACAATCCTAAATAATGTTATAATGTAAATTGGTTAAGGTTGAAAACCTATGTTTATGCCGATTTTTTGGGATTTTGTATTTGTAGCTTACGGGCGGATATTATCCGCCCCTACGGTAGGCGAGTTCGCCCCTACGTTGCGAACAAACAGGGAATTTCCCCATTGTACAGGATAATTGCGAACAAATTGGAAATTCGAACCCTGCAAAGGATAATCCCAAGTAAACAGGCAGTTTGAAAAATGCCGATTTTTGGGGATTTTGTAGGGGCGGATATTATCCGCTAGAACGCCATAACCTTGCAAAGGATAATTCCAAGCAAACAAGCAATTCGAACCCTGCAAAGGATAATCCCAAGCAAACAGCCAATTTGAACCCTGCACAGAATAATCCCAAGCAAACAAGGAATTTGAAAAATGCCGATTTTTTGGGATTTTGTAGGGGCGGATATTATCCGTCCGAAAGACAGAACCCTGCAAAGGATAATCCCAAGCAAACAGGCAATTCGAACCCTGCAAAGGATAATCCCAAGCAAACAGGCAATTCGAACCCTGCAAAGGATAATCCCAAGCAAACAGGCAATTTGAACCATGCAAAGGATAATCCCAAGCAAACAGGCAATTCGAACCCTGCAAAGGATAATCCCAAGCAAACAGGCAATTCGAACCTTGCAAAGGATAATCCCAAGCAATAAAAAATTTTGACGGGTCAAGGGGCGAAGCTCCTTGCGGGGTTTGGGGCAGCGCCCCAA
Organism: Bacillota bacterium; assembly: GCA_009778185.1. Lineage (GTDB taxonomy): Bacteria > Bacillota > Clostridia > Lachnospirales > WQUN01 > WRKG01. The sequence goes on along the minus strand of WRKG01000232.1, from coordinate 10,084 downwards.
GGTCTTAATCTTTAGGTTGAAAGAAAGGAACTTGACATGGCAAAAATAAAAGTTACGTTGGTGCGGTCAACGATAGGAGCGATTCCGAAACATCGGCAGACGGTGGCAGCGTTAGGATTGAGAAAAATAAACTCTAGCAACGAACATCAAGATAACGTTGCAATTAGAGGTATGATTGATAGGGTAAAGCACCTAGTAAAAGTGGAAAATATCTGACTTTTAGAGGAATAAAGGAGGTGCGAAAATGCACTTAGGAAATTTGAAACCTGCAGAAGGTGCTAAAACAAAGGGCTTTCGCAAAGGACGCGGCACTGGCTCTGGTAACGGCAAAACTTCAGGCCGCGGACACAAAGGGCAAAAGTCGCGCACTGGCTCGGGCGGCAAAATTGGCTTCGAGGGCGGACAAATGCCACTTTATCGGCGGTTGCCCAAAAGGGGCTTTCATAACCGCAATACAAAGGAAATTATCGCAATCAACGTCGCTATGCTGAACGCTTTCGACGACGGTAGCGAAGTTACTATCGAGGCACTCAAAGGCAAGGGGCTTGTCTCAAACCCACGCGACGGCGTTAAAATCCTAGGCGAAGGCGAGTTGACCAAAAAACTTACTGTTAAAGTCAACCATTATAGTAAATCTGCCGCCGAAAAGATTGAAGCCGTCGGTGGCAAAGCAGAGGTGATTTAGTTGTTTAAGGTACTCCACAACGCTTTTAAGGTTAAAGATATTCGTGATAAACTTTTTTACGTGCTGTTGGTTTTGCTAATCTATCGACTGGGTACGATGATTCCTCTGCCTGGTATTGATATGCAAATGCTAGACTTTGCCCTGTATTCAGGCGTTGCTGGCGATCCCACTTTCTTTACGCTGATGATGGGCGGCGGCTATGGCTCTATTATGGCAATGGGAATTATGCCCTATATTACGGCATCCATTATCATGCAACTGCTCACGGTCGCTATCCCAAAATTGGAGCAAATCCAAAAAGAGGGCGAAGAGGGCAGAAAACGCATAAGCCAATATACACGCCGTTTTGCCGTGGCTTTGGCTATCCTGCAAGGTGGCGCAACGGTTTTCTCGTATGTCAATAATCCCATGGGATTGCCGCTGTTTAACCACCCAGGAATTTTAACCTATGTTATGGCGACTGTCGCCATGGTTACTGGTACGATTTTTATTATGTGGCTCGCTGAACTGCTCACCGAACACGGCATCGGCAACGGCGCATCGTTCTTGATTTTTGCGAATATCTTGAGCGGCTTGCCAATGGCGATTCAAGGGCTGTTGCTGCTGCTTGACGGCGACAACTTGCTTATCGGAATCGGCAGCATTGTGCTGATTATTGTACTTTTTGCCTTGGTTATCGCTTTTGTTGTGCTTGTCTCGGAGGGCGAACGTCGCATTCCTGTGCAATATTCCAAAAAAATGGCAGGGCGTATGTTTGGCAATAACTCCTACATACCAATAAAAGTCAATATTGCGGGCGTTATGTCGATTATTTTCGCCGTCTCGCTGTTGCAATTTCCTGCACAGCTGGCGATGTTCTTCCCAACAAATGAGGTGCTGCAAACGATTTCGGTTTATCTCGCCTTTACGCACTGGGTCGGCGTTGTGCTGTACGTTGTGCTGATTTTCCTGTTTACCTTCTTTTACACGTCGTTCGCAATTAACACCGTGGAAATGGCGGAAAATATGAAGAAAAACGGCGGATTTATCCCAGGAATTAGACCAGGCAAGCCCACCAGCGATTTTGTGCAACGTATCGTTGACCGCCTTTCGTGGATTGGTGCGGTTTGTTACAGCATGATTGCTATCGTACCGATTTTGTTCCAACAATTTACTGGAATACAAGCCGGTTTCGGCGGAACTACGCTACTTATTGCCACTGGCGTTGCGTTGGAGTTTATCAAACGCTTGGAATCGCAACTGCTGATGCGGCATTATAAAGGGTTTTTAGAGTAATGGCAATTTTTATTAAAAATGATGTGCAAATCGAAAAAATGCGGATTGCCAACAAAATTGTGGCAAACACGCACGAGTTGCTTGAAAAACACATTCGGCCAGGGGTAACAACTGGCGAACTTAACACCTTGGCCGAAGATTATATTCGCAGTTGCGGCGCTGTGCCGTCCTTTTTGGGCTATAAGATGACTGGCAGCGGATTTCCCGCCAGCATTTGCGCGAGCGTCAACGACGAGGTTATTCATGGGATTCCCAGTAATCGGCGGCTGCGAAACGGCGATATTATCAGCATTGACATTGGCGCGTACATTAACAAGTTTCACGGCGATGCGGCGCGAACCCACACAGTAGGCGAAGTTGCCGCCGATCGTCAGCAGTTGGTGGACGTTACCAAGCAGAGTTTTTTTGAGGCGATGCCGTACGCAAGGCACGGAAAGCGGTTGCACGAGATGTCCGCCGCCATTGAAAATTATATTGAAAGTTTCGGCTATGCGGTAATTCGCGAGTTTTGCGGACACGGCGTTGGTCGCAACTTGCACGAAGATCCGCAGATTCCGCATTATCGGCAAAAGAGCAAAGGCCCGCGCTTGCAACGTGGAATGACGCTCGCCATCGAACCCATGATTGTCATGGGAAAAGCCGATATTCGCATTTTGGACAATAATTGGACGGTCGTTACAAAAGACGGGAAATCCGCCGCACATTACGAAAACACGATACTTATCACGGACGGCGATCCCGAACTGCTAACGATATATTAGGTTGACATAATGAAATCTGGACAAATTGTGTACTCCAAAGCAGGACACGACCGCCGAAACGTGTTCATAGTGGTAAAAACGGAGATTCTAAAGGACGGCGAATACGCTTTTTTGGTGGACGGAAAATCTCGTCCGCTAGCCAAGCCCAAACGCAAGAAGTACAAGCATATCCAACCGACAAACACAATTTTAGATATAGCCGATTTTGCAAGGTTGACAGATTCGGATGTCCGCAAGCTGTTAAAACCGTTTTCGGTGGATAGGAATGTGCAAAGTTTGGTTGATAATGCTGTTCAGTAGTGGAAATATCACTACTGGAGGGGATTTGGAAAAAATCTACATGAATTTTCAAAACAACGGAATGGGCAGAATGGCGGATAATATCCGCCCCTACAAAATGCCCTCCGTAGGGGCGGATATTATCCGCCCGAAAAATACAGTTGACAATGCCATTCAGTAGTGGAAATATCACTACTAGCGGAGATTTGCAAGAAATTTATTGGGGGAAAACCTCAATCGTAAAATTTGAGGTTGACAAAACTCTCAACTAGTGGAAACATCACTACTAGAGGATATCGAATAGTGAAAAATTCCGATAACAATAACAAACGCACCACAAAAAAATCCAACTATTAAAAAGGTAACAAACTGTTACGAAATATTTAATTAAAAAATAGCTAAATATAAAAAATCTAACAGAAAGCCTCTACTATACAGTGATGTGTGGTAGCTCGAGGTTAAATGCTGGTAAAGCCTAAAGACGTACAACCAAAGCGGAACTGGAAACGGTAGACGTAAAATGGTGCGAAAGCAGAAAAAATAGTACGTATAGCCTAAGTTGAAAAAAATCTTTGTAAGGAGATTAGTAACTCCAAACCAAAGGCACTAAGGGCGGTAATAATGGCAGTTCAGCAGGGAAAGCCCTAAATTTCCAGTTGCTAAAAATGGAAACATGGGAAACCCTCAACGACTATCCGATTGTGTCGGAGTACATTCAAGTGAATGGAAAAATCTCGGTACTTCGCAAGAAGTATAACATATAGTCTGCGCTCATGTGAAAGCATGAGAAGTTTACCCGCTTGCCGACTGGCAGGTTAGGGAACTGCATAGGAACTAACGAGCCTATGTGAACAAGATAAATTTATTTGACTATAAAACTTAGTAAACCTGCCAAGTTGCGATATTACAGCATTTTGTGGTATAATAACCTCGAGGTGATGAATATGTTGCAACAGCAAGGAGAAATTTCTCGACTATCTTTAACGGTAACAAATGAGCAAATAAAAAATGTAGGATATACTTTAGCAGAAACGGCAATAGTTACAGCTTTACCAAAAGCAACAATATTGTCAATGGAACGGCGAGGAGAACTAATTGCGGAAATACAGCAAATATTCGAGGGCGAAAAACAAATCCCACGAAAATACTACTCAAAAGCCCAATTACAGCCATATTTAGACCATGTTATGATTGGCAAAACAATAAAATTGCTCCCAACTGCCGAACAAGAACAACTATTGTGGCAACACGCTGGAACTAATCGCTTTGCTTACAACTACTGCAAACGAGTATCTGAAAAATATTATAAATACACGGGCAAAACCTTAAGTCAACAAGCTATGCAAAAGCTATTTCGCAAAATTAAAAAGCGACAAAAATACGCATGGTTGAATGATATGAACGCCCAAGTACCAAAACAATCAAGCAAGGATTTTGACAGGGCAAGGCGAAACTCCTTCAGCAAGTTTGGCGATGGATTTCACACAAACTATAAAAGTCGCCACAACATCAATCAAGGATTTTACGTAGATGCAATAACAATGACTGTTCTAACAAAATCAATAAAATTTCAGACACTAGGCACAATAAAAACGACACGCCAAGCCAACCGTGATAATCATTACAATGTGCGAATTATCCACGACGGAGCAGGTTGGTATGTAAGCTACAGCATTAGAGTGAAAAAACCTACAAACACAGGCAACAGTACTGAAATAATCGGTATTGACACTGGTATAAAAATATTAGCAATATGTTCCAACGGAATGATTTTTGAAAACATCAACAAAACCCACAAAGTCAAGAAGTTAGAGGAACGCAAGGCAAAATATCAGCGTCAAATGTCCAAGCGATACGTGAAAGGTGCAAAACCGCAAAGTAATAATTATTATAAAGCAAAAAATGCTCATTTGAAAGTATGTAGAAAGCTAAGGAATATAAGGAATAACCATTTACACCAAGCAACAGCTATGTTGGCGAAAACCAAGCCACAGGCAATAGTAATTGAAAGCCTTAAATTAGCTTTTATGTTAAAGAACAAAAAACTGGCAAGAGCAACAACAGGACAAAAAATCGGCGAATTTTACCGACAATTAGAGTATAAGTGCAAATATAACGGCATTGAACTGCTCAAAGCCCCACAAGATTATGCAAGTTCAAAAATATGTAGTAATTGCGGATATAAATACGACAAATCCGATTACGACAACAAACCGTGGTCGCTCCGCATACGAAAATGGACTTGCCATAACTGCAAAATTACCCACAACAGGGATTTTAACGCCAGTGTAAACTTAAAGAATTGGTACAAAATAGCCAAAACGGCTTAATATTTTGAAAATTTTTTAAGTAGAGAAACGTAACCTCTCAAATAGTGAGCCATACCAACCCACGCAGGTATTGTGGGTGTGCGACCTGTAGCCCTAACTGCCGTTAGGCAGGCAAGAGCAACAATAAGCTATAAAGCAGTGTAGATTTATGAGGATTTTATAGATTTGAATAGATTTATCGTTACGGAGGAAACTAGTTGTCGAAAGACGATGTAATAGAAGTTGAAGGTAAAGTAATCGAAAAGTTGCCCAACGCAATGTTCCAAGTAGAATTGGAAAACGGGCATCAAATATTGGCACACATCTCGGGCAAATTGCGAATGAATTTTATCCGCATAATACCGGGCGATAAAGTATTGGTAGCCATGTCGCCGTACGATTTGACAAAAGGGCGAATAATTTGGCGTGATAAATAGCTAAGGAGCGTAAAACCATGAAAGTTAGACCATCAGTAAAGCCAATTTGCGAAAAATGCAAGATAATCAAGCGAAAAGGCGCAGTGCGAGTAATTTGCGAGAATCCGAAACACAAGCAAAGGCAAGGCTAAATTATAGGAAAGGAGACCGAAAATGGCACGTATATCTGGAATTGACTTACCACGTGAAAAGCGCGTGGAAATAGGACTTACCTACATTTATGGGATAGGTCGCTCGAGTGCCTTGCGTATCGCAAAAGAGGCAAATATTGCCGACGGCACAAGAATTAGAGATTTGACCGATGACGAAGTCGTCCGCATTCGTGATATTATCGAAGCAAGCCAAATGGTAGAGGGCGATTTGCGCCGTGAAATTGCTTTGAACATCAAGCGACTAGTGGAAATTGGCTGTTATCGTGGCATTCGCCACCGCCGTGGCTTGCCTGTTAGAGGACAACGCACCAAAACCAACGCACGTACTCGCAAGGGTAAAGCACGTACAGTTGCTAATAAGAAGAAATAATTTGTAGGAACTGGCGGATAATATCCGCCCCTACGGAAATATTGCAACAAACGAAAAACGTTGAAATAACAAGAAAACGAAAGATTTCCTGCAAAGTAGGGGCGGATATTATCCGCCCACATGGAAACGTTGCAATGGCGAAAAACATCATAATAGTAAAAAACGTTATAACAACAAGAAAACAAAAGCTATAACAAGATAAAGTAGCAACTCGCAAGAAATCAGTAGCGAAAATTTGCAAATTTATAGCAAAAAGTAGCAAAATTTCCCAAAAATCAACCAAAATCCCGAAAAATCCGCAACAATATCCTAATCCAATAAAAAAAGCGGGTCAAGGGCGCGCGCGTCCTTGCGGGTGTGGGCAGCGCCCACGGTTTTAGGGTTGAATGTTTAGCAAAGGAGATTAGTTTATGCCAAAGAGAACGGCAAGAAAGGCGACAACTAGGAGAAGGCGCGATAGGAAGTTTGTCGATCGAGGACAGGCGCACATACAGTCGTCGTTTAATAATACGATAGTAACGATTACGGATGCGGCAGGAAATGCGTTATCGTGGGCATCGGCAGGACAAATGGGCTTTAGAGGTTCGAGGAAATCCACGCCGTATGCCGCACAAATGGCGGCAGATACAGCGGCAAACGCAGCACGAGAATATGGGCTGAAAGTTGTTGAAGTTTTCGTAAAAGGTCCAGGAAGTGGTCGCGAAGCCGCAATAAGAGCCTTGCAAGCCGCTGGGCTGGAAGTTGTAACTATAAAAGATGTTACTCCAGTGCCGCATAACGGCTGTAGGCCGCCAAAACGCAGAAGAGTATAAACGGAGGTTAGTTTATGGCAAGATATACAGGGCCAGTTTGCAGACGATGCCGCCGTGAGGGCGAAAAGCTATTTATCAAGGGCGAAAAATGCAGTAAAACCACGTGTCCCATGAACAAAAGAGCGTTCGCACCTGGACAACACGGCACATCCCGCAGAAAGCTGTCCGAATACGGACAACAGTTGCGCGAAAAGCAAAAGGCAAAACGAATTTATGGGCTTATGGAGTCCCAGTTTAGAAAATATTTCGACATTGCATCCAATATGAAAGGCATCACAGGCGAAAATATGTTGAGCCTGCTTGAATTGCGCCTCGATAACGCAATGTATAGGCTTGGTTACGGGCGCTCGCGCACCGAGGCACGCCAAATTGTCCGCCATAACTTGGTTATGGTCAACGGCAAAAAGCTGAATATCCCGTCCTATATTTTGAAAGTGGGCGATGTTATTGAAGTGCGTGAAAAATCCCGCAATTTACAGCGTTTTAAGGACGTGGTTGACGTAACAGCGTCGCGCATTGTGCCTGAATGGCTTAGCGCCGAACACGAACATTTGCGCGGAACGGTCGTATCTGTGCCAGCGCGCGAGCAGATTACTGTGCCTGTTCGTGAAACTTTGATAGTAGAATTTTACTCCAAGTAGGAGGTTTATATGTTTGAATTTGGAAAACCTCGTATTGATGCAACGTACCGCTCGGAAGACGGTACGCACAGCCGATTTGTAATCGAGCCGCTTGACAGGGGCTATGGAACAACGTTGGGTAACTCGTTGCGGCGCGTGTTGCTTTCTAGCTTGCCAGGAGCGGCTGTTAGCAACATTCGCATTGACGGCGTTTTGCACGAGTTTAGCACCGTCCCAGGCGTGAAAGAAGACGTTGCAGAAATTATTTTGAACCTTAAAAAATTGGCTATAAAAAATCATAGCAACGGCGACGAGCCGAAATTTGCCTACATTGACGCAAGCGGCGACGGCGTTGTTTACGCCAAAGATATTAAAATTGATGCCGACATAGAAATAGCCAATCCCGATCTGCTGATAGCCACGTTGAGCGGCGGCAGTAACACGCGCCTTTACATGGAGATTACGATAACCAAAGGGCGCGGCTACATCGGCGCGGACAAAAACAAAAAGCCAGACCAATCTATAGGAGCGATTCCTGTGGATTCTATTTACACGCCTGTTCGCAAAGTCAACTATCAAGTTGAGGACACGCGCGTGGGCAGCATTACCGATTATGACCGTCTAATTTTGGAAGTGTGGACAAACGCCACGATTACTCCTGAAGATGCGGTAAACTCGGCGGCGAACGTGCTGTTGGAGCATATTGCACTATTTACCAATCTGCAAACGACAATCGCCGAAAAAGAGCGTGCCGCCGAAGAGCCAACCAGAATTGAATCGAAGCCAGACAACGCACTATTTGCAGTAACCATCGAAGAACTGGATTTATCTGTGCGTTCGTACAACTGTCTAAAGCGAGCAGGAATCAACTGCGTGGGCGATTTAGCCGACAAAACGGAAGAGGACATGATGAAAGTCCGCAATCTAGGCAGAAAATCCCTGGAAGAGGTGCTAAACAAAATGAAATCACTGGGACTTTCCCTACAAGCATCTCCCAACAGCGACGATTTAGACGATTATGAAGATTAAACCTAAAACCTAAAACCCTGGGCGCTGCCCAGACCCGCAAGGACGCGCGCGCCCTTGACCCGCTTTTTTGGGATTTTTTGAGGTTAAATTGGTTAAAATGCCGAATTTTGGCGAAAAATATCAACTTTTGATTCACAACCGTAGGGGTGGACATTATCCGCCCGAAATACAACAAATTGGCAATGTGCAACAAAATGGGCAATGCAACAAAATTGACAATATACAAAAAATTGGCAATACACAATTTGCCTAATTTCAAAAATTAACATATATGTTTCAAGAGAGGAGGAAATTAAATGGCAGATTACAGAAAATTAGGAAGAACCTCATCATCGCAAAGAAAAGCAATGTTGAGAAGTTTAGCGACAAATTTATTGTATCACGATAAAATAGTAACAACCGAGGCACGAGCCAAGGAAGTCCGCCGTTTAGCCGAAAAGCTGATTACACTAGCAATAAAGGAACACGAAAACTTTATAGAAGAAACAGTAGTAGCAAAAGTGCCACAAAAAGACGGCACTGGCAAAAGAGTAAAAAAAGAAGTAAACGGCAAAAAAGTAACGGTATTTGACGAAATAACCAAAACGATAAAAAAAGACAAGCCGTCCAGATTGATTGCGCGGCGTAAAATTTTGAGCGTACTTTATCCAGTAACCGATGTACCAAAGGATGGTCGCAAAAAGCGGAGTTTATCCAAAAAAATTGATATGCCAGCAAGGCTTTTCGATACGATTGCTCCAAGATACACAAATCGCCGTGGCGGATATACTCGCATGGTTAAGATTGGCCCACGCAAAGGCGATGCCGCCGAAATGGTTTTGCTAGAGTTGGTTTAGTTTTGGCTGTTTAGTGGGTTTTTTGTAAATTTTAGTTTGATAGCTTAAAACAGGGTGAACAGGTTTTTGTTTGCCCTTGTTTTGGTGGGGAGGTTTTTGTTGATTTTTTGGGGATTGTTGCAAATTTATACAAAATATTGCAAATGTAAAATACAGCCCTACAAAAAAATCCACCAATAAAAAATTTTTTTCAAAAATAGTGCTGGCAGCACTTGACAAACGCAAACCTATATTCTATCATAGTTAAAGTGAATAAAAAATTCACAAAAAAATTTCGAAAATAGTGCTGATAGCACTTGACAAATTCAAACCTATGTTTTATCATAGTTAGAGTGAGTTAAAAAATTCACAAAAAATTTACAAAAAGCTGTAAAAAATTTTTGAGAGGGGCTTGACAAAATGAGTATTTTGTGCTATACCAAAATTAGAAGCAAGCAAGCAAGCAAGCAAGCAAGCAAGCAAGCAAGCAAGCAAGCAAGCAAGCAAGCAAGCAAGCAAGCAAGCAAGCAAGCAAGCAAG
>WRKG01000231.1 GCA_009778185.1 Bacillota bacterium | reverse complement strand
CTATCTCTTCATTAAAATATGTTCAACCCGATTTTATCCTGTTCAAAGAAAATGAATATATCGAAAATAAAAAAGGAACGAAAACGGCTGGTTTTCCAGATTTGGTGGTCGAAGTTTGGTCAGACGACAATAGCAAGCAACATCGAAAGGAAAAACAAAACCTATACGCAAGTTCTCCAGTAACGGAATTTTGGCAAATAGAACAAGATAGCAACATCGTAAAACGTAGCCTTGGCAAAACGCAACTAAAAAGTTTATCCTTAACGGAAGATTTGTACACCGAAAGTGGAATTACAGTAAATATATCCCATTTGGCTTTGTAAGAAAGAGGGTAAAATTATGGGAAGTACAGTTTTAGGAAATAGAATTTTTACAAGTATAAAATATATCAGTCATTTTAACTACTTTAATTATTTTGAAATGTCCGTATCTAGGCGGCATGACGATATATTAACGGATTTATTGGGAGAATTATACGTAGCAGGTTACAAAAAATCGTCTCATTTTTCCAAAGAGGGCAGAGATTTAGTTTACAATGATAACTTTGCAGATAATACCGCCAAATTGATTGATATTTCCAAGTTGACAGATATAAATTATTTTAAGAATAAATCTATTTCTTCATTAGAATATGTTGTACCCGATTTTATCCTGTTTAAGGAAAATGAATACATCGAAAATAAAAAGGGAACAAGAACAGCTGGTCGTCCAGATTTAGTTGTCGAAGTTTGGTCAGACGGCAATGATGACATAGATATTTTGAACAAACAAAACCTATACGCAAGTTCTCCAGTAACGGAATTTTGGCAAATAGAACAAGACAGCAACATCGTAAAACGCAGCATTGGCAAAACGCAACTAAAAAGTTTATCCTTAACGGAAGATTTGTATACCGAAAGCGGAATTACTGTAAATATATCCCATTTAGCTTTGCAAAATTAAATTTAGGAGGAAAAATTATGGAATTTTATGAATCCTGCACGCCCGGCAGACAAAGTGAAATATTAACACATATATTTGGTCAACTTTATGGGCAATTACCGCAATCCGCATATTTGCGCAAAGGCGACCGAGATTTAGTTTATTGGAGCGACTTTCGCGAACAGAGCGCAGAATTGGTTGACCTTTCCAAAATAACCGACTTTGAACATTTCAAAGACGAAGTTATGGAAGTAATGAACTGTCTTTTGCCCGATATACTTTTGTTTCACAAACAGGAATATATCGAAGACAATATATTGCAAACAAAAGTGGCGGGCCGTCCCGATTTAATAATTGAATTGCGATTTTTTCGCCACAGCGAAGAATACACCGAACTAAAAAATTTGCTGTACTCAAAATCTCCTGTAACGGAACTTTGGCAATTAACTTTGGATAGCAACCTCGTAAAACGAAGTATCGGCACAACAAAGCTAAAAGATTTATCTTTGGAGGAAAAATTGTACACCGAAAGCGGACTTGTCGTTAATATACCCCATTTGGCTTTATAGGAGGCAAAACTATGGTTGACAAATTGGACTCGCTTTACAATGGCATCTTGGAACTATTTACAAGTGAACTTGGCAACGAACATCGAAACGGCACAGAATACACTATTGGTAAGTTTACAGGAATAGGTTTTCTTTTCCCAAAAGAAGATTGCGAAAAACCTCCGCTAATTTCACTAAAACGGCAAAAAAACGCCGTGCATATTTATGCAATAAACTTGGAAAAATATGCTCCGATTTTTGGAAAAAGTGCTGTAGGTAAAGGATGTATACGTGTAAAATCGTTGAATAACGAGCGTTTGCAAGCAATAAAAGAAATTATCAGTAAAAATAAACAAAAATTAAGATAACACAAATGTCTTATGTATTTTGGAAAGAGGTTTTGTCGTGAATAGCAACCGAAAAATATACATAGCTGACGATGAATTAAATCTTAGACGAGGAATAAGGCAATTTTTAGAAGCGGATGGCTATTTTGTGCGTGATTTTGAAGACGGAGAGTCTCTGTTGGCGGCTTTTCGGGAAGAAGAAGCGGACATTGTTATTTTGGATATAATGATGCCAGGAATGGACGGCTTTACAATTTGTCAAGAAATCCGCAAAATTAGCACTGTTCCCGTAATTATAACCACCGCAAAAGATACCGAAGCGGATTATTCGCAAGGTTTGGCGGCTGGCACGGACGACTACATAACCAAGCCATTTAGCCCTAAAATGCTCGCAATGAAAATTGAAATGTTTATACGGCGATTAGATTATGAACGAGAATACGCCGAACGCGACTTAATGACTGGGCTTTACAACAAAGTCAACGGCATAAAACACGTTGAAAATAAAATTCGTGTTATGCACGATATGAATAAATCCGAAAAAGCTGACCGCAGCTCTGACACGCTTGAACCTGTTAGAGGTGCACTTTTTGTTATGGATATTGATAATTTTAAGAATGTAAACGATACATTGGGACATCCTGTTGGCGACCAAGTTATTATTGACGTTTCGCAGGCTCTTTTGAGATTGTTTCGCAGTACCGATATTTTATTTAGATACGGCGGCGATGAATTTGTCGCATTTGCCGTTGACTTTGTGGATAACAATTTTGTTTCCCACAAAGCCGAGGAAATTTGCAAGGCAATAAGGCAAAGTTACAGCAATAGCCAACATACCTGCAAAATTTCCGCCAGCATAGGAATTGCATATTTTCCCGAACACGCGCATAATTATACACAACTATTAGAGGCAGCCGACAAAGCTCTATACAAAGCCAAAGAAAATGGCAAGGATGGTTATTTCATTTATGAAAATATCTAAAACAAAAGCACCTAAACTTCAAACTCGCATTAAAAATCAACTTGCAAAAACACTTGACAATTTGTTGAAAATTCCCAACATGAAGGTAAAAATGCGAACCAGAATACTGTTGACTTATACGGTTTTGTTGTTGTCTACTTTTTTGATTGTAATAATTATTTTTAACATTGCCGCAAATCAGCACATTCACACAACCGCAATAAATCAATTACAATTTGGCAATGCCGCAATCTCGGATATTTCGGGAGATTCGGGGCATACAAATTTGAATGCAAATGTCAACCCAACTCCTCAAGTTGTTTTGGGAATCAACAATTATCGAGTGCATACAAATACTTTTCCGTTGCGGCGTGTCAATGGTCAATTTTATCGCCAAGATTCCAATAGCGAAGTTACAGAAATTTTGGACAAAATAAACGAAGCCCAAATGACGGTTGAAGAATTGCATCACAGGAGAATAAATACAGCAAGCGGCGTTTATTATGTTTTGTTGCATCCGTCGCCGAGCAGTCAACCTAATTTGGAAGGGCATTATTGGCTAGTTTACGTTGACGTTACTGGACTTTCGCATTTTGTTGATACTGTGAATATGTTCATAATTTCGATAATGGTGATAATGGGCTTAATTGCGGTTTGCGTTGCGTATTTTTTGTCAAGGTCGATTACGCAGCCGATTCAAGATTTAGAGCAGCTTTCGATGGATATTGGCAACGGCAAATTTACGGCGAAAAATCTGCAATTAAAAGATATTGAACTGGAAAATTTGAACCATTCTTTGAACAAAACCGCAAAAAAATTGGGCGTTTATGACGAAAGCCAAAAGTTCTTTTTTCAAAATGTTTCGCACGAATTGCGTACGCCGATAATGTCGGTAAAATGCTATGCAGAGGGCATTCATTACGATGTAATGGAACCAAAAGAGGCAAGCCGCATAATTTTAGAAGAAACTGACCGACTTACTACATTAGTAGAAGATATTTTGTATATTTCGAGGATTGACAATATAACTTCCAGTTACAAGCAATCGGTTGTCAATTTGTCAGAGCTTATACAAAAGTGCATTATTCAGCAAAAAGCGATAGCGGATTCTAAAGCAATCGCCTTTGATTGCACTAAAGTTGACGCATCGATTGAGCAAATTTGCGTTGAAGATTTAATTGGCAGAGTTATCAGCAATTTGATTTCTAATGCGATACGTTATGCAAAATCGACAATTTATTTCACGTGTTGCAGGCAAAACAACGAGGTTATTATGACCGTTTTAGACGACGGACCAGGATTAGACGAGGCGAATATTCATCGAGTTTTTGACCGCTTTTACAAAGGAAAAGGTGGACATCATGGAATCGGTTTGGCGATTGTTAAAGCAATAATCGATCAGCAAAACGCCATTATAAAAGCGGAAAATTCCAAAACGGGTGGCGCTTTGTTTACCGTTATTTTTAGCGAAAAAACTGACGAAAATGTGCTTGTTGTTAAATCTAAAGTTGAATATGGTGCGGTTGTTACTGCTAATTAGGGTTATTGTAGATTAAATTAAAAATAATCGAATGTTAAAAACAATCGAACGTTAAAAACAATCGATTGTTTTTTATAAATGGCGAAAATGTATATAACGGGCGGATAATATCCGCCCCTACAAATCGCCAACCGTAGGGGCGGATATTATCCGCCCGCATTTTTGTCGAGTTGAATTAAAATCAAAAATAAAATTCACGAAATTTAACAAAAAAATTTACCTAAATTTTTCCTAAAATATTTTAATAAAATTGCGTAAATTTTTAGGTAATTTTTTTATTTTGTTGTTGCAAAAAAATTTTTAACTTGATATAATGCTATTGTATCACTCAAACTTAACAAAAAATGCGGGTCAAGGGCACTGTTCTTTTGTCCACTGGACAAAATTCAGCCTTGCGGGTGTGGGCAGCCTGCCCGCCGGCAGGCGGGCGCCCGAGGTTTTGTGAAATTGTTTGAGTATTACAAGTTAATTTGGGGGGAATTTTATGAAAAAATCACGGTTTGGCGGTACAAAAATCAATCCAGATAAATTTGACAGAAGTCAAATAAAATTCTTTTTGATTTTGATACCTGTTGCAATTTTTATGGCGTTGCCAATAATTTTTATATTTAATCATGCGTTTAAGCCATTTAGCGAACTTTTTGCGTTTCCACCTCGTTTTTTTGTGCAACGACCAACTTTAATAAATTTTACAAGCCTTTTTGCAGCACGTCAATTAGGTGCAATGCCGATGAGCCGCTATTTTTTCAACAGCATAACTGTTGCGGGCGTTATTGTTGTGCTAAACATCATTATTTCAACAATGGCGGCATATGCTTTGTCCAAAAAGGATTTTCGGCTAAAAAAAATTATGTTTGAGATTAACACAGTGGCGTTGATGTTTGTGCCTGTTGCAGTGGCTATTCCGCGATATTTGGTAGTTTCTGGGATTGGACTAATCGACAGTTTTTGGGTGCATATAATTCCTCTTATTGCGATGCCCGTTGGACTTTTCTTGGTAAAGCAATTTATGGATCAAGTGCCAGATTCTCTTATCGAAGCCGCCAAAATAGACGGTGCAAACGATTATTACATTTATTACAAAATTGTTTTGCCGCTAATAAAACCAGCGGTTGCAACGGTGGCTATTTTGTCGTTTCAATCTGCGTGGAACAACATCGAAACTTCCGCAATTTACGTAAATAACGAAAGTTTGCGAACATTTGCGTTTTTTATGAATAGCCTTGGCGGAATGGGCGGCGAACTTGGCGGCAATGTTGCGGCAGCGGGAATTTCCGCGGCTGCAAGCCTGTTGATGTTTATTCCCAATTTGCTGATATTTATATTTATGCAAAGTAAAGTAATGGACACAATGGCACATTCTGGCATAAAATAGGGGGCTTAACCATGAAAAAATTTACCTTTGTTTTTTTAACCTTTTTAATATCTTTCATATTTATATTTTTTGACTTTTTTGACTTTCTCGACAATACAGTAAATGCCGCAGAAACAACGCCGTTTAATACTTTTGCAATGTCTGTTGACGGTTTTTGGGTGTACACAAGACAAGCCTACAATCCAGCGGATATTATAACGCATCCGCAAATGAACACTCCGCAAGATTTATTTATCGATATAAATAATTATCTATATATAGCTGATTCTGGCGGTCGCATTTTTGTATTTGACGAAAATCAAAATTTTGTTACCATTGTTGGCGAAGACGATTTGAGCAATCCTACAGGGGTTTCCGTTGACAATTACGGCAATATTTTTGTTGCGGACGGCGATTTTGTGAAAATGTTTTCGCCGTTCACGGATGGCGGCGAATTTGTCAACTCGTTTGGGCGACCAGATTCTGTGCTGTTCGGCACAACAGAGCCGTTTCGCCCGTTAAAATTAGATGTAAATCCGCACGGGATAATTTTTATTGCGGGAGAAGCGGCTCACAATGGGCTTATTATGCTAAATCAAGATGGCGAATTTTTGGGCTATTTTGGAGCAAACCAAGTAAATTTGACACTTTTTCAAACGTTGCAAAACATTTTTACGCCCCGCGATCAGCGCCAATTTTTGAATGTTCCTCTGCCGCCGACAAATTTGGCAATAGATACACGAGGCACGGTTTTTACTGTATCTCAAGGTTTGGTTGGCGATACGCTGAAAAAGTTGAATGTATCGGGAAACAACATTGCAGGAACTATAGCGACATCTTCCGATACAATCGACATTGCGTTGGCGAACCACGGCGGATTTTTCACGATTGACACGCAAGGTACAATAATCGAATTTAACTCGGAAGGATTGCCGATATTTGCGTTTGGCATAACCGATCCTGCGGTGCAACGAATGGGCGTTTTTCTTATGCCAACCGCAATAGTACAGGATGCAAATAGCAATATTTTTGTGGCGGATTCTGTTGCTGGATTTGTGCATATTTTTGTACCCACAGACTTTGCAAGTAGCGTACACACTGCAATGGCGTATTTTGACCTTGGTATGTACGTTGAAAGCATGGCATATTGGAACGAAGTTTTGCGGTTTCATTCGGGATTTTCGCTAGCAAATATGGCAATCGGTCAAGCACGATTTTTACAAGAGGATTTTAACGCCGCAAGAGACAGTTTTTTTGTGGCAGGTTATCGCAACGGCTATTCCGAGGCATTTTGGGAATTGCGCAACGAGTGGATGTTACTTCATGCGGGCCCGCTTGCTATGGGATTTATTGCATTTTGGTTTATGCTAAAGGGTTTTAACACGGTTCGCTTAAAAAGTGAAAATACCGCCGTTAGCAAGCCGAGCAAATTCAAAACTCTGTTACGAGAAATATCTCATGCAAAAAAAGTGTTGACTAATCCGCCAGACGCATTTTACGAGATACGTTTTCACAAAAAGGCGAGCGTGCTTTCTGCAACCGTGATATATATTGTGCTACTTTTGGCGTATTTGCTTTCTTTGATTGGGCGAGGATTTATCTTTGAACAAATGTTTTTCTTTTTTAGCGTTCCTATGATGTTGCTGATGTTTGCTGGCGTTGTGGCTTTGTTTGTGGTAATAAATTATCTTGTTGCAACAATTAACGAGGGCGAAGGTAGCTTAAAAAATGTATATATATGCACGGCTTATACAAGCGTTCCGTTTATTTTGTTTGCAGTGCCAGCAGTTATCCTATCTCAAATATTAACCCTAAACGAGAGTTTTTTGTTTGATTTTGTGGTACAGGTTTCTGTGATTTGGTCGCTAGTTTTGGTATTTTTAATGGTAAAAGAATTGCACGATTACGAAATTGGCGCAACTGTAAAAAATTTGATTTTAACCGTTTTTGTGTCAACAGTGCTAGTGATTACTGTGTTTGTAATGTATTTGCTAGTCGAACAGTTGTTTACATTTTTGCAAAACATATTTTTGGAATTTGCGGCACGGATATGAGCAAAATATGTCCACACGATTTTGTGCGATATAGCCGTTTGATTTGTAATAGTCGATAGGCATTTCGTAGGGGCGGATATTATCCGCCCGTTTTATCCCCACTAAATTATCCGCCAATTTTCTCCCCATTAAATTATCCGCCCATTTTCTCCCACATTAAATTATTCGCCAATTTTCTCCCACATTAAATTATCCTATCATTTTCTCCCATATTAAATAGTCGGCAATTTTTTATATTGGCGTGTCAAAATTCCATTGAATTTCCTATATATTCGCAAGTTTAGCCATGCGGGCGGATAATATCCGCCCCTACGTTTTTGCAGAAACAACCGTCTCCGCCCGTCCATTTGTTACAAATTCAAAATTTTTAATCATATAAAAAAA
This sequence comes from Bacillota bacterium, assembly GCA_009778185.1. GTDB lineage: Bacteria > Bacillota > Clostridia > Lachnospirales > WQUN01 > WRKG01. Next base: position 6,663 of record WRKG01000231.1, on the reverse strand, counting down.
TTATTTTACTATCGAAAATCTTTAGCAATTTTTCGCCCTGTCGAAGTTTGTGCAATGCCGCCGTCTGCGGTTTCTTTTAGGCTGGTGGGCATTTGCTTGCCAACTTTTGCCATTGCCTTAATTACCTCGTCAACAGGAATAATACTCGGCACGCCAGATAAAGCAAGCTCGGCACTGGTTACAGCAATGGTTGCAGAGGTTGCATTGCGAATAACGCAAGGTTCTTCTACCAAGCCAGCAACGGGATCGCACACCAAACCCATTACAGCTTTTAACGCCTGTGCAGTTGCTATTCCGCACATTGTGGGAGTTCCGCCCATTATTTCGGTTATTGCGGCGGCAGCCATTGCGGCGGCAGAGCCACATTCCGCTTGACAACCGCCCTCCGCGCCCGATAAAGTGGCATTATTGGCAATTACCATTCCTATTGCAGATGCGGTCAATAGTCCGTTTATAATTTGCTCATCTGTTATATTGTGATGATTTTGCATAGCAATAAGACAAGCTGGCAAAATGCCGCAACTTCCCGCTGTTGGAGCGGCAACTATTCTACCCATACAAGTATTTACCTGCATAACAGCCAAAGCGTTATAAATAACTTCGCCGACAAATCCGCCGCAAAGGCTGTTTCCGCTATTTACACGAGATTTTACTTTGTGCGACCAATCGCCAATAAGTCCGCTTACAGAAGAAATGCCCTGTTCGCAACCTTCTTGAATAGATTCTTTCATTACTGCCAAATTTTTGTGCATTTGTTCCAATATATCCTCTTTTGAGCGCTCGGTGTCTTCTATGGTTTGCTGTAAAGTTAATGCGGAAATTGTCGTGTTTTCCTGTTCGGCTAACTCTGTAATTGCCTGTATGTTCGTAAATGTAATCATAAAAATGCTCCTTTTTGGTTTTGCAAAAATGATTTGTGCAATTTTGCTAAAATGGGATGTTTTGTAATGTGAAATTGACTTTTATTTATTTTAAAAGTAGGGGCGGATCCGCCCGTCCGGCAGGCGGGTCCGCCCCTACTTTAATAATGTTACATTTAACTTGCAACAGCCAAATCAACAGTTGTTGCGGTTTCTGCCACTGTAGCAGGAGCATCCAAAACATCAGTAACCGAGTAAATATTAACCGTTTCCTTTTTACCTTTTAGAGAAACTTCTCCTACAAAATCGGCTGTTATTCTATCTTTTACACGCTCGTAAACATCGGCACTTATTATTACTTGAGAACGTTTTGCTTGACCTTCAAGCCTTGCCGCTGTGTTTACCGAGTCGCCGATTGCTGTGTAATCCTTTCGGAAAGATGGACCCAAGTTGCCTACTATTGCCTCGCCGCAATGTATGCCAACGCCAAATCCTAAATCTAGCCCATATTTATCTTTGATAATTTGATTTACGTGAGCAGAGCCTTTTGCCATATCCCAGCCAGCTTTTACTGCCTTATAAACATAATCATCCAAGGGAACAAACCCGTTAAACAAGCCCATTGTTGCATCTCCAATAAACTTGTCAATGCTACCGCCATTATTTAATATGGAGGCAGATGTTAGTTCTAAATAATTGTTCAAACTGTCAACTATAATTTCGGGATTATCCCGCATAGATTCCGTTAAACTGGTAAAGCCGCGAACGTCAACAAAAACTATTGCAATATCTTTTCGACGACCAACTTCGTTTGTGTCAATATCTTTGTTGGTGATTAGCTGGTCAACCAATTTTGGGTCAACATATTTTTTGAACGTATCGCGCATTTTCGATTTCTCGACCGAGCTTATGACATAATTATAGAAAAAGTTGTATAAAAACGCCATAAATATAGCCGCAAAAGGCGTTAAAACGGGCAATAAATAGCCTTGATTTTGCATAATAATTAAAGTAGTAAAATACGCCACCGTTAAAATAATCGACAAAATTACGTTTGTTCGCATATTTACGGCTTCGCCGATTAACATCATTACCATTAGCAACATTATTGCAATTACAAAGGTTGTATCATAAGGTACACGTTGCCTAAAATTGCCCTCCAAAATCATTTGCACAACGTTAGCATGAATTTCAACGCCGTACATTAAATCTTCGGGAGAAATCGGCACGGCGTGGCTGTCCATCATACCGAGCGCCCACGGACCTATCAAAACTATTCTGCCAGCAAGTTCTGTTGGATCAAACCAATCTTCGAAAATATCCGAAAACGAGAACTCTAAAAAATCGCCAGGCAAACCTGCAAAAGTAATGTAGCTGTAAATATAGCCATCTGGCGACCACGGAATAAGGTCATACGCTGCTAATCCAGTATATTTCATGGCGGCGGCTAAAGGAAACGAGTACAAAAATTCGTCCTGAAAATTTACTCTCAAAACAGCATCGCGGATAAATCCGTCCGTATCGCGCATACCGTCAACCAAAGCGTTTGTTGCGTGAGGTTCAAGTTCGTAAAATGGCGTTGTATGCCCTGTAAAAACTGTTTCCAAAGTGAAACCGTCAAAATCTAATCCAGTTTCAAGCGCAGATGCCAAAATTATGTTGTCGCTAGCGGCTACGGCATCAATTAAAGCCCAGTCCGCTTCGATGTCGGGGCTATTTTGGGCAAAAAGTACGTCTATTGCAATGGCTGCAGGTTGTGCATCTTCAACGCTGTTTAGGATATTTATTGCATCCGCCCAAACGTGCCTGCTCCACGGAAAAGTGCCAATTTGCGACAACGACCATTCGTCCATTCCAATAACAACAATATCGTTGTTAATTATGCGTGGCGATTGGTGTAACATATCTTGTATTCTGTGTTCGAACAGTTCGAAAGGGTTAAAATACAGCAAAGTAATTAAAAGTCCCGTAATTATAACTGTAACGATTCGCTTTATTGATCTCATATTCATAAAATTATCTCTAATCCTTCCCTGGCAAAAATAAAGTTATTGCCTTCTGCCTGTGCTATTTTATCAAGAGCCTCAATTTGGCTGTCGTTGTAATCAAAACTAAAATGATCAAACAACATTTTTTTGCAGCCAGAAATTCTTGCTAATTTAATGCCGTCTTCGATGGTGGAATGTCCCCAACCTTTGCGAGTAAGGTAATCTTGCGGACTATATGCGGCATCAAAAACAACAAGATCGGCATCCCGACAAAATGCGACAAGTTTTGTGTATTTTTCGTCATCAAGCATAGCAATTTCGCTATCTAGTAAATAAACTACTCGCACTTGACCATCGGTTATGTAAAATGAAGTTGTGTTATTAGGATGAGGAGCTTCGAAGGGGATTACTGTGAAGAAACCTAGCGAGAACGGTATATCTTTTTGAATTTCCACGCATTCTACATCGGAGGCAACTGCAATAGGGATTGGCCAATATGGCGATGCAAAAGTAGCAAAAATTTGCTCTTTTAATGTGCCACCGCCGCGATCTATTGTGTACATTCTAACATGGCTTTGCGGATCCCACAAATATTTGAACGTTGCCAACCCTAAAATATGATCGATATGCAAATGACTCAAAAATATATCAAAATATCTATTTTTTATAAATAAATCTTTGTTGCCTTCGTCTTCCAAGTCGAAACGAATTATTCCGCTACCAGCGTCTAAAAAAATAATTTGTCCTTTTGATTCTAGTGTAATGCACGAGGTATTTCCGCCGTATTGCGAATTTTGGCAGTACGGAATTGAACCTCTGCAGCCATAAACTTTAACTTTCATCTGAGAACCAAGCCTCCCATATTTTGCTATTATAAAATAAATCTACTAGCTCTACATGAAGTTTGCCGTCTGCTGCTAGTTTTTGTAGTATACCAATCGCCTTTTCTGGCGGCATTGCACTACGATAAGAACGATCTTTTGAGGTAAGTGCTTCAAAAATATCCATCATTGTAAGAATGCACGTTTCTATTGCAATGTTGTTGGCTTTTAGCCCTTTTGGATAACCGCTACCGTCCAAAAATTCGTGATGATCGCAAGCCCATTTAGGAATATCCTTGTAATATTTGCCGAAAACTGTGCTATTAAGTATGCGCGAAGAAACATTTATATGGTCGCGCATAATAACCCATTCTTTGTCTGTCAAATTGCCACGTTTTACTTTTAGTGCATCCAAATCGTCGCGATCCAAAATGGAGATAGTTTTGCCTTCCAGTTCAACAGTTATTTTGGAAATTTCGCAAACTTTTTCGTAATCGTCGTCTGGCAAAAAGCCCGATGGATTAACTCGCAAAATTAAATCGTACGCTTTTTTTAACTCGTCATGTGCATGATGATATTCGTCTTTCGTCATTAAACGCTTGAGATATTCAACTTCGATTTGCGCACGTTTTAGTTCGAAACGTGCTTGCACTCGCTGCATTTGCCAATCGGTCAAACGGTTGCTTTTATCGAGGATATAACTTGGCGTTGCAAGTTTGCCAACATCATGCAAAAGTGCGGTAATTCGCAAGGTTTCAACATGGTCTGCATCAAAATAATATTGATGTCCTGGCGGATAAGTTTTTCCCAAATATTCCGAAAAAGATACGCAATATTTCGCTAATTTTTGCGTATGATTTTTCGTTGTGTGCGAGCGTTCGTCTATTGTTTGCGTGATTAGTTGCACAAATGACAAAAACACTTCGCGAATTTCGCGCGTGTGCAAAAAATTTGCCAACGTATTTGCGGCTATTCTCGACAAAGCGGGCCCAAATGGTTGATAACTATCGTGATACGAAATAGGTTCGCCCGTATTGGGATTAGTTGCGTTCAGCAGTTGAATTACTCCCAAAACATCATCATTATCACGATTAGAAAGAGGAATGACAAGCATAGATTTTGTATGATAGCCAGTCATTGTGTCATATTTTTCGGGCCCCGAAAAGTTAAAGCGTTTATCTTGGTAGACATCTTCTACAATAACAGTTTCGTTTTTTATAGCACAATAAGCGCTAATATTTTCGATATTGCTGTCGTCCAGTTCGATGGGCGGCATATTTTGGGCAATTTCCGAGATTTTAAGCGTGTTATTTTTGAAAATTTGAAAGTGAAGTTTGTCGTTATCGAGGGTGTACAAAGTGCCAGCATCCGAATAAGTAGCCTCCATCATTTTTGTCAATATAATATCTAGCAAGCTAAGATAATCGGCTTTACTGTTAAAAGCCATGACAACATCAATAATGCGTTTAGCATCGTTTGGCAAATTTTGAGAAATTTCTGGTAGCGTCATTTTTAACTCTCCTTTGTGTTTTTTCGCGAGGTTTTTCTTTCAACCTAAAAATAATTTTACCATTATATTGAAGTAAAGTCAAAACGAATTTTCACAAAAATTACTTGCCATTAGCAAAACAATGTAGTACAATTTAAGTTAAGGATTTTGCTTAAAAAACATTCGAGCAAAATAAATTTATCAACGAAAGAAGGGACTTAAATTGTTCAAAATTTTGAGTATCTTGTTTGTTTTGTGCTTTGTGCCACAAGTTGTGCAAGCGACAACAATAAACAGCGTAACCGTTTTGGAGGTTGACGGAGCAAACGCCAGCGTTTTTAGAGCAGGCGGACAACGTGCAAACCCAACCGTAAACATGAATTTATCCAACAACAGTGCGGTAGAAACAGGTTTACAAACCACCGTAACATTAAACATCGGCGAAAATTCTACCTTAAAACTAGCTGCCGAAAGCCGTGTTACAATCAACACAACGGGAAATGCTCTAACTTTTACGGTAAACAATGGCAACGCTTGGCTTATCGTATCTGAAAACGAGCAAAATTTACAGCTAAATGTTGGCGGAATTAACCTAACAGCCCACGAATCCATTTTTGCAATAGGACATGGCTCTGATTATGTTTATGTTGCAATGCTTTTGGGCGAATCGGAAATTGCCGAAACCATGATTGAAGAGGGGCAAATTTTTATATTACGCAACAATCAAACAGGATTATCCGATATAAATTTAGCCGATCTCAATCAATTTACCTTAAACGAGATTTCCAATAACAGCGAAAATTTATTGGAAAATAGCACTTTTGTAACGCAAACTGTGCTTTCGCAAGTTCGCAACCTAATTACGGCAGAGCCACCGCAACAAAGTGCAACTTTTGCCCGTCGCAGCTGGCGCGAGGCACAAGATCGCTGGCGTGCCGCACAAATTACTCGCCGTGCCGACGATTCGCGCATAAGACAAGAACGCAACGCCAATCTTCCCGACGTTGTTTTTGTTCCCAATAATCCGCCAGTTGTAACTACTCCGCCAATTTTGCCAACGCCGTTTCCACCTGTTGTAATTCCAACTCCGCAACCAACGCAACCGCCAGTTGTAATTCCAACTCCGCAACCAACACAACCGCCAGTTGCAACGCCAACTCCAACAGAACCGCCAACGGCAACGCCAACTCCAACACAGCCGCCAACGGCAACGCCAACTCCAACAGAACCGCCAACGGCAACTCCACAACCAACGCCAACTCCTATACCCGAACAACTTTTGATTGAGCAAGGTATTTTGGAAGAAATTAACCGAATCCGTGCAGAACATGGACTTGGTTCATTAACTATGGCAGAGCCTTTAGTCTTGGCGGCTCGCGACCATGCGTTAGATTCCGTTACCAATAATATTTTGGGTCATACTGGCTCGGATGGCTCTAATGTAAGAGAGAGAGTGCTACGGCACGGTTGGCCAGGTTGGGAAGTTCAACTTAGTGAAACTTTAG
>WRKG01000230.1 GCA_009778185.1 Bacillota bacterium | reverse complement strand
CGGTGCGTTGGATAAATCCTAGTTGCAGCAAATACGGCTCGGAAATATCTTCGAGCGTGCCTGGTTCTTCGTCTATTGCGGCGGCTAGCGTATCCAAGCCGACTGGACCGCCGCTAAATTTGTTGATTATCGCATTGAGAATTTTTTTGTCAACGTTATCGAGTCCCATTTTGTCGATTTCTAACCTGTCAAGTGCCGATTTTGCGACTTCTTCCGTGATGATTCCGTCAAATTCCACTTGTGCGAAATCTCGAACCCGCTTTAACAGGCGGTTTGCAATGCGCGGCGTTCCACGGGCGCGGCGAGCGATTTCTTCAGCGCCAGCGTGGACGGTTTCTATGTCAAGCACTTTCGCCGAGCGGAGAATAATCGTACACAAATCGGCTATGCTGTAGGGTTCGAGATGGTGGATAACGCCGAAACGGTCGCGCAACGGAGCAGTCAGCAAGCCGATGCGAGTTGTCGCGCCGATTAGCGTGAACGGCGGCAAATCCAGGCGAATACTTTTGGCGGCGGATCCCTTTCCGATAACGATGTCCATTGAGAAATCTTCCATTGCAGGGTAAAGCATTTCTTCGATTGTGCGAGTTAGGCGGTGAATCTCGTCAATGAACAGGAAATCGCCTTCGTTTAGGTCGTTGAGAATGGATGCCATATCGCCAGCACGCTCGATGGCTGGACCTGCCGTTATGCGAAGGTCTCCGCCCATTTCGGTTGCAATTATGTGCGAAAGCGTGGTTTTGCCCAATCCAGGTTGACCATAAAGCAGCACGTGATCGAGCGTTTCGGAGCGGCGTTTTGCGGCTTCGATGAACACTCGCATATTTTTTTTAACTTTGTCTTGTCCGATATACTGCTCAAACTGGGCAGGTCGGAGCTTTAACTCTATTTCCTCGTCTTCCTCTTTTTGGAAAGCCGTTGTTTTTATTGTTCGTTCGGACATGGTTTCTCCTTAATTTCGATTTTATAGTAAATCAACTTAATAAAAAATGCGGGTCAAGGGCGCGCGCGTCCTTGCGGGTTCGGGCAGCGCCCGAGGTTTTATGTTTTGTGAAGTAGTTATAAAAGTTTTCGCAAAGCTAATTTTATAATTTGCTCGGTGGACATATCTTCTTGTGCGACAGCAAGCACGGCTTTTAGGCTTTCGCTGCGACTGTAACCCAAGGCAAGCAGAGCTTCGATGGCATCTTGTTTGTCGGTTGTGGATAAAGCGGAAGATGTATCTGTTGCAAGGTTGACAAGGTCTAATTTTTGGATTTTATCCTGTAGTTCTAAAGTTATACGCTGTGCAACTTTTTTGCCTATTCCGCTAACTTTTGTGAAAGCGATGTCGTCCTTGGTTGTGATTGCGGTAACGGCTTGTTCTGGCGACATATATGCCAAAACAGCCATTCCAGCCTTAACGCCCACGCCCGAAACAGATATTAACAAGCGAAACAGCTTAAGCTCATCCTGTGTAAGAAATCCGAACAGCGAAATATCGTCCTGTTTTACCTGCATATAAGTGTGCAACAAGGCGGTTTGTCCGAGGGCTGGCAAGCGGTTTATCGTTACCGCCGATGCGTAAATTAGATAGCCAACTCCCATGCTTTCGATTACAACGTGCTGATCTTCGATTTGTTCTATTGTGCCTTTTATGTAGGCTATCATGGTGGAGCCTCCTTTTGGGGCGGATTTAGGTTTCTCAAATTAAATTGTAAACTATTGCAACGAAATTTTTTGTTATTTGCAAAAATTATGCTATACTATTATATACGTGGGGTTTTTCGAAAAGTTTGATTTGGGATAACATAAATTTAATTACAATGATTGGATTGCGGACTGCAAAAAAATTGCTAATGAAAAAATTAAAAAAATTTTTTCAAAACACTTGACATTTCTGTAAACCCATGATATTATGTATTTACCGCTCGAGTGGCGGAATTGGTAGACGCCCGGGACTTAAAATCCCGTGGGTTTCGACCCGTGCCGGTTCGAGTCCGGCCTCGAGCAGCTTTTCATTCTCTTTTGCTTGCTTGAAGAGTGATTAGTTTTCTTTTTTCTTCCTTTGGGAATCGCCCATAAATGCGTTTATGGGCGATTTACTTTTGTTGGTTTGGGTTTGTTGTATGGAAAACGGGCGGTTGGCGATTTGTAGGGGCGGATATTATCCGCCCGCATTTGTTTGTGAGTTTCTGTACAACAAAACGAACGTAAAATTTTGCAAACCTGCAAATTTGCCCAAATTCCCTAAAAATGCTAATGCAAATCGGCAAAAATATCTTGTTTACTGCGACGTTTTTTAATCAGCGTAAATGCTACAAATCCGCCAATAGCCAAAATAGCAACTCCGATACCTATTATCATGCCATAGTTGCTAAAAAAGTTGCTATCTTCGGAGGAATCCACTTCGCCGCCCATCCAAAAATCGCCGCCACTTTCCCAGTCGGTAAAATCCATCATTTCGTCGACAAAAATGGTAAATTCGTGCCTAAATTCTATAATTTCGCCAACTTCGTCTTCGCCCGAAATTATCAATGTGCCTTGCTGCTCTCCAGAAATTTCTGGGACAAACTGCCCTGCAAAGTTGGTGCTGTTTCCTCTGCCCATATTGCCCACAAATACGTCAATTCCGCTAGTTTCAAAATTTCCCTCTAGTGCAACGCGCAAATTTGCCAACGTAACTCGCCCAGAATTTATTATGTTAAAATCCACAAAAACAGGTTGAAACATCATTGCTTGTGGCGGAATTTGCAAATTGCTTATCTCTAATCGTGTGATTTGGCGGACATTTATGCTTATTTGCTCGGTTTCGGTAAACTCGTTAAAATCCTCGTCTTCGTAATCGAACGTTATTGCAATGTTGTAGGTTCGCGGGTTTGCGTTCGGAACGGTAAACATTCGCAACGATCGGCTTATTTCTTCGCGCGGATACATACTTTCTACAAAAAGCGTGTTGCTTGCTCCGACTGGCGTAAATACTGCACCCGAACGTTCTTCAAATTCTACCGCCGCCAAAGTTACTCGAATATTATGCACACTTCTTGTGGAACTCGTGTTTTGGAAAGTCATGTACAAGTCAAATTCTTCGCCAGCCGACACAATCAGTGGCTCGACAGAATACGCCGAAACTAAAACGCGCGGTCTGTGCTGCCCTCGTTCTTCGTCCTCTTCCTCGTCCTCTTCTTCAGGGTTGTAGACGTTTATTCCTGCAAATTGTTCAAAATTATCTGTTTCCAAATCGCCTGTTGCGCCTGTTTCGTAAGTGGTTTCGAAGCCGACCATGTGCGTATGACTGCCAGCGCTTGCGGTCGCCGAAAAATAAAACGGCAACGAACGAGATTCACCAGGCTCTAAAACGCCGATAGTGTGAACGTTGGCACTTTGTGGCACAATATCCGCCAAATTGGCGGGATTCGCCGCAATACGAATGTTTCTAGCGGGCAATGTGCCTGTATTTGAGATTTCCATTGTAATTGGGACTTGTTGACCGACGTTTGCAACGCCAGCATAAGCCGACAAATTAGCCGCCAAAATGGCTCTGCGAGTGCCTTCCTGCGGAGTCAACACTGTTACGAAAAAGGTAAACGATTCCGATAAAGTTTCGCCTGCTTGGTTGCGTCCTGTCAACTCGAAAGTTATGGGAAAAGTGCCGCTTGACATATTTGCAGATGCGGCAAAATTAAAGACAATCGTGGTTTGATGATTCGGCTCGGCGGTGGCGATAAATGGAGCGTTTGGGCTGCCCGCCAAAAAAATTCCGTCCGAAGATAATCCGTCAGAAATAGCGGCTTGCACATTGTAGGCTGTTCCGTCGCCCAAATTAGCCAGTTGTGCCGAAACGGAAAACGCATTTCCAGGATAAATGTTAGCTTGACTTGTGGCAAAATTTCGCAAGGTTAATCGTGGCGAAACGGCTTGTGCATCTATGCGAACAGAAATTGTATCGTTGCTAGTTTCGCTTGCACCGTCGCGAGCATTGCGAAAAGCGAACTCTAGCCGCATGGAGTAATTTCCGCCGTCGGCGTTTGCGTTTGCGACTAATCTTGTGCGAATTGTTCGGCTGTGATTTTGTCCAACTGTGCCTAAAACGTTGCCACTGTTCAAAAACTCTATCGAGAACGGGCCATCGGTGGAGGCGGTAACAAGCACGGCGTTAGCTATTGCGTTGCCAATGTTGCGTACTTCGATATCGACAATAAGCTCCTCGCCTGGAACTAACACAATAGTTTGCGGTTGCACCAACCGTATATTGGGAAATTGTGGGCGCGGCGCGGCTGGCGGTGCGGGAGCTGGCGGTGCTTGGATATTCTCGAGCAACTCGGTCAAGCGGCGATTTTCGGCATCAACGCGCTGCAATTCTTCCTGTAACGCCAAAATTGAATCCCAGTTAGCCGAAAGTGGCGTTATTAGCACCGACAGCATTATCAAGGTTAAAGTTGTTAATTTTGCAAAAATTTTCATAATTTATAAACGCTCCTTTATTTCGTCAATATTGCCGTCTTTTATTTTTACGATTTGATCGGCATAATCCGCAATTTCCAAATCGTGAGTTACAATAAGCAGAGTTTGGTTGTGTTCGCGGGCGATTCCAGTGATTAAATCCATCATTTCGATGGTGGTTTTTGTGTCGAGATTTCCCGTTGGTTCGTCAGCAAAAATAACTTCGGGATTATTGACAAAAGCCCGTGCAATACTAACTCGTTGCTGTTGACCGCCCGAAAGTTCGCTTGGTTTGTGCTTGCCACGGTTTGCTAATCCAACGGCATCCAACATTTCTTTTGCTTTAAGATTTCTAATTTTTTTGGGTACTTTGCGGAAAATTAAGGGTAGCGTAACATTTTCAATAGCAGTTAATGTGGGCAAAAGGTTATATGATTGGAACACAAAACCAACGTAACGTTGACGATAAATAGCGAGTTGAGCCTCGGTTAATTTTTCCAAGGGTTTTCCTCTAAATAAGATAGTGCCGCTGGTGGGTTTTTCTAGCCCTGCAATAAGATTTAGCAATGTCGATTTGCCCGATCCAGACGTGCCTAACAGACAATAAATTTTACCTCTAAAAAAATCTAGCGAAATATTATCAAGTGCAATAATGCGTTCATCGCCCATAGGATACACTTTGTGGACGTTTTGTAACTGGAACAATGGTTCCAAACAAACCACCTCCTTATTTTTTACTTTAACTATGGAATTATAACACATTTTATTTGCATTGTCAATATTTTGATTTGGGTATTGCAAGAAATTTAAGTTGTCAAGTATTTTTTGAGACTTGTAAGTAAATCAGTTTAGTAAAAAAACAGATTGACGTACAAAAACAGGCGGACGTGCAAAAATGGGATGACGTACAAAAACGGGATGACGTGCAAAAACGGGCGGATAATATCCGCCCCTACGTTGGCGATTTGTAGGGGCGGATATTATCCGCCCGCATTTTTTGGTCAGATTTATTACATAATCAAGCAAAAAAGCCGAAGTTTAATCTCGGCTTTTTTGCTCCCCTCCAAACAAAATCCTCTCCAACCCCAAAATCCCGCACTTTTGCGCCATAAACAAAACACGCTCCTTGTGCAACAGCAAGCCGTCAAACCCGCTTGCCGCAATATTCTTCGGCAGAGCCGTAATAATTTTATCGCTGGCTGGATAAAACTCGGATAAATTGTACTCTTCATCGTTGAACAATGTTGTATAAAGGGCGTAATCTCGCTGTTCGCGCCGCGAAAACTCAATATTGGCTAGTTCTAATTTCAACAGCAACGCAAACCGCGCCGATATTGGATAAACCTGCGGCGACCGATAGCCATAATCCCGTAAATCTTGCCGCAATTTCGCCAAACTTTCTGTGATTGAATCGTTCGCTACATCAAAATTGTCAACCTTGTTTAGCATGAAAATCATTTTCTCTTTCGGAACTTTTTCCGCTATATATGCCAAATGATCCAGTTCGTCCTCTGTGCCTAGCCTGTCGGCGTTGAAAATGTAAATTACTTTGTCGTAAACCTCTTGCGATTCGCCGTGCAGAGCCTTGTGCGTTACTTCGGCGTGCTCGGGGTTCAGCGCGGCGTTTACTCCTGGCGTGTCAATTATCGTTACTTGCGGCGGCGGTGCTATCCACGTTTTGAACGGCTTTAACAGCGTGTTTTCAAAATAGCCAATATCCGCTGTGCGAGCCTCCGCCGCCATTTCGGCTTGCTTGCCGCCCGTTATTGCATTTATTAAGGTAGATTTGCCCGCGCTCATTGTGCCTGTTATCAGTATTCGCAACGGTTTTTCGCTGGTTTCTTCATTTTTTTCATTTTCTTCAAGCACAATTTCGGCGGCGTTATCGGTTTTCTGCACGTCAACATTTTTCTTTTGAGATTCTTCAGAAGTATTTTTTTCTTCTTTAGAATTTGCCAATATTGCCAAAATTTTTGCCGTTTTTGCCATTTTTTCGGATTGCTCCAAATTGGCAACTTTCGTTTTTTCCGCAGTTTTCGCAGTTTCCAATGCGGCAATTTTCGCTTTTGCCGCATTTTCCATTTCCGCAATTTTCGCAATTTTCGCAAGATTTTTCTCGGCGGCGGCAATTTCTTCCTTAAATTTTCCGATATTTTCTTCGGCGGATTTTATTTCCTCCTCCAAAAATTCCACTTCTTCTCGTATTTCCTTGTATTCTGGACGATCCTTAAAAGCGGCGTTAAAGCTCATTGTGTACGTCAGATTGTCCTCTTTTATTTCGGAAAGCCGCTCGTGGTGGGCGTTTAGCTTGGTTTCGGCGGTTGCTATATCGGCGGTTCGCTGCTTTATCGTGGATTTTGCGGTTAATAATTCTCGTTGACTTTCGTAATTTTTGGCGGATTGATTTAACAAACCAGCCAATTTTTGCACATCGCCAAAATCCACTTTTCCGACATTTTCGACATTTTCAACATTTTCAATTTCTTTATCAAACAACAATTTCGCCATTTCTGCAAAGGTTTCGCCGATTGTGTAATCCTCAATTTCGCCGTTTGGACGTTCCTCTTTAACGAGATTTTCAATTTTGGGATGCAACCATTCCAAAGTTTGCAGTTCGCTGTTTTTCGCCTGTATTTCTGCAAAATCGCTGAAAATGCTGTCAAACAGCTTGTTGCTTTCGGTGGATATAACTTGCCTAATCCACAATAAATTGCGAAGTCGCTCCACTTCTGCCTTTGTGGGCTTTCGTTTTAATTCGTTGCTCATATTTTCGTCCCCTCTTTCGGTTCTTTCAAATTTGCAAAATCTTCATTTTTTTTGATATTTTTCTCGTTTTCTTCGTTTTTTTCGATTTTTTGGCTGTTTTCGTCTTCTTCACCTTTTTCACCTTTTTCGACTTCTTCATCAAGCAACGCCGCAAAATCAAACAAAACGCCCATTGTCGTATCGTCGCCAGAGCCAGCATTTGCCATTGGTTCAAGAAAATTTTGCTTTAGGATTTCTGTTGCCGTGCGAATGTTGGCGTTTTCACGTTTTAGCATATTTTTCAGTTGCACGGGAATCCTAAAAAAGCCGTCATTTTCGCGCGCGACATTATCGGGAAACGAGTTGACAACTCCGTCCGTGCAGAGCATTATCAGTTGCGGAATCTCTTCTGCCAGCAAAAAGCGGTGCTGAATTTCCGTTGCGTTCGTGAGATTGCACAGCGAAAGTGTTGTATTTCCCACGTTTCGTGCATCGGGCAAAATGAGATGTTCCGTTGTGCCATCGCCGTAAAGCCCCAAAATATCGCCATCGCCGTATTGCAGCAGCAAAACTAAATCGTGGCAAGCAACCGCGCCCAAAAATGTGCAGCCGTACGCCGTTTTCGGATTCGCCAAAACTTTGTCAACGTCCGCTTGCTTGAGTTTGCCCGTTTGCACTTTTTCGGCGAAAAAATTCAGTTCTTCCGCCGAAAATGGCGTGTTTTCTTGATTTAAGCCGATTAAAGTTTGCCATTTGTGCAAAAATCGGCGTTTTATTTGCCGTGCCAATTCCTCTAACTCGTTGTTGCCCATATTTGCCGAAAAATAGCCAATCGGCAATTCTGCCACAACCGACTTTAACGCCACAACCGCCCATTTTGAGCCGTCCGCACTGCGAATATATTTCGCACCGCCATGTCCGTCCGAAACCGCAAGCGTTGCTGGCATTATTTCTATGCTTGCCATGTTTTCGGTATTTTGGGCAATTTGGGCATTTCTCGCATCTTTTACATTTTGGAGTTGTTCCAAATCGTCCCAATCGTTAGAATCTTCCAACTGCTCCAAAATGTCCACAAAGTCCGCAAATTCTAAAAATTCTTCCGTTTCCGCATTTTCCGCCTCTTTTGCCTCTTTTGCCTCTTTTGCCTCTTTTGCCAAGCGCCACGAAATACTATCTTGATTGGGCAAATTTGCCACTTTGTGCAAGCCGCCCTTTACCGAACCGCCCAAAATTTCCCATTTTCTTGGATTTTTCATTAAATTTGTTCCTGCTTTCTTAAAATTTTTTGTATGCCAAATGGTTAAAAATAGGTTGATGTAGAGAAATTTGGGCGGATATTACCTGCTCGTCCGACAGGCGAATCCGCCCGTTTCCCCTAAATTCTACTCATTCAACCTAGCGGTAATCTCATAACGGCTTGGATAGTTAATATCCTGCAAAATAACGAGATTATAGCCGTCAAATTCCCAAATCATTTCGTTGTAGCCGTCCACGGCTCGCTCGCTGGCGGGATGCCCCAAAATGTCAAGCATATTATTAGTAGTAATTCGGCTGTTTGAACCCGCCAACGCAAATCCTGATGTGCTTGCGTCCTCGACAGCCGTTATTGCCAAAATTTCGTCGCCGTCTCGAGGAATCAATAATTGGGTAATATTAGCCGAATTGGAAATGCTATCCTCGAATATATAGAATGTTCGGTTGTAAACCCTTTGCGATGTCGTTGTGTGCGAAAATATCAAATCGAAAAATTCTTCCATGGACGTGCCGAGCAATCGAGAAATTTGCAACGGTTCCAAATCGCTCAAATACAAGATAAGTTCGCCATTTGGGACAATCATAGTTGTCATTGGTGCGCCGAGCGTTCCGCCAAAATCGATGTTGTCAACATTTCCAACGATAAAAATTTGTTGAGATACATTATCTTCCGCCGCAGGAATCCCCACAATTAAATCAAACATTTCAAACCGATAAACCAAATCGAATGCGGAAGAAGACACTTCTGCGGGACGTTCTTCGGTTGGTTCGCTGCCGATTATTTGTTGCAATTCCGCCCTTGTTCGGTCGATTAGCGTGTAGCCGTTCATTGTGAAATTTGCGTATTCAGCGGTTCTAAATTGTGCGGTTCGTGCGCCGTGCAGACGATAAGCATCAAGTCCTGTGTTCTGCAAAACAAAGGTAATTGCAGGGTTTTGAAACGAAACCTCAAAATTATCGTTGCCGAAATTTCCCATTACTCTATTTCCCGACGTTATATTGCCTAAATCCAGTTGACCACGTTGTCCCATTGCGTTGACAATATCGTTCAACGAAACGCCGATAAGGTCGGCAACGGACAATCCCATAAATAGAACATCGCCCTCAATATAGGCAATTTCGGCAATTTCCTCTTCTTCAACTTCTTCGATTTCTTCGTCCTCTTCGTCTTCGCCAATCAACAAAAGTTCGATTTCCTCTGACGTTTCCTCGTCCTCTTCCTCTTCAACGGGCGGAGCAATCAGCAAAACGTCCTCTTCTTCCTCTGGAACGGCGACAACCAAAACTTCCTCGTCAACGATTGGCGGAGTTTCCACAATTTCGTCATAATCGTCATCCCAAAACCAAAACAGCACAAAAAGCAAAACAACAGCCGCCAACAATCCGCCCAAAAAGAGCAAACAGCCCGTTAAAAATTTTCGCTTTTTTTTGGGCGGAGCAGCTTTTTCTTGGGAATTTTCGCGGATTTCTCGTTCTTCTTCCCAATTAGGATTTTCCCTGCGTTCTCCGTTTTTCGCCGCTTTTTTCGATTTTTCTGCTGTTTTCTCGTTATATTGCAACGATTCCTCAAAAGAGCCGCCAGTTGCGGCATTATTGGCTAAATTTGCGGCTGCGGTTTGCGAAACCATCGGCGCAATATTTGGAAAAGGCTCGGCATAATCAAGCGTTTCGGCGATACAGCCGATAATGACGGCGACCGTTTCCCGTTGAAACTTAAAACTCTCCGTCATTTTTTCAATAAGAGTAAGCAATTCGGCTTGTTCACTTTCACCTTTGGCGGATTTTAGCTTTTTGTAAGCTTTCATATCCACCAAGGCAATTTTTAGCAAGTTGCGAAGGTTATCTTGCTCCAACTTCGCAGGAACAACAATTCCGAGAGCATCCGAAAGCATACTGTTGAATTTTTTTGTATCAGATGCGTTTAATATTTCAAGCCCTTGCTCATTTTTTATTTGGTCAAGGACTGCTTTTACTGTGTTTTTTTCCATGAAATTTCCTTTCTTGTTTGGTATTTTTGTTTTTTGGGATTTGGCGAAAATTGGGAAATTGGCGGAAAATCGTTGAAAATGGCGAAAAATCGTTTGAAATAGCGTAATTTTTTTTGCAATACAACGAAACGGCGTAAAATAGCGGGCGGATATTATCCGCCCCTACGATTTTCAATTTATCCCATAAAATTCCCAAAATTCAGCACATTTCGCCAAATTTCCCAATTTTAGCACATTTTCCAATTTTATACATTACCAAATTCCCCATTGCAAACATTTCCCAAAACCCTATAAAAAATTAACGGGTCAAGGGGCGAAGCTCCTTGCGGGGTTTGGGGCAGCCTGCCCGCCGGCAGGCGGGCGCCCCAAGGTTTTGGGGTTTGATATTTATTAAAAAACGTCGTCGTCTTCGTCTTCGGTGGTTTCTGCGCCTAGAGCGATTGTTTCTTGGGGCATTGGTGGTAGCGGGATAATGTTGTCTTCGCTGTTGCCTACTTTTGCTTGCGACACGCTTTGAGAGACGGCTACTGATGCCCAGGTTATTGAGTCAACTAGCTTTCTTGCGTTGGTCGCCTCTATTGGTGGACATTCTTTTGGGTTGGAGCAGAATTTTAGCAGTTGCTCGGTATCGGCATCTGCGCCGATTGCTATTGCAATGCGAATGGCTTTTCTTCCCCATTTTTGGGCTAGTAGCTTTTGGATTCCGCTTTCGTAATCGTCGGTTGCCTCGCCGTCGCTCATTAGAATGATTACAGGTGGCAAGCCACGTCCCGCGCCCAGGTTTTCCTCCGTGAGTTCTTCCGCCATTAAGGCTAGTGCCGCGCCCGTGTCCGTGCGTGGCGCGTCCGCATCAACGTAAGTCCACTCAAAATTTTCAATTTTGGTTTCGGATGTGTGCCAGGCTGCTCCTTTGCCAAATTTCATTGCTCGGACGTTCATTTGCACGGTGTAATTTTTCGCCGCCTCGTCCTGCAAATCGGGAATAACCTCGGTTATTGCGTAATTTACCTCGCCAATTTTTTTGCCGCTCATCGAGGCGGAAACGTCCACCAGCCAGTACAGCCGCAAAATCCGCTTGCTAACCTCAACTGCACCAGTTTCGTTTACAAAATCATTGTTATCCATAAAAAATCCTCCTAAATTCTAATTTCCGCCGTAGCGGTCTTGAAATCAATATTTTTCACGCTTGCCGAAAGTGGCAAGGCTTTTTCGGGGCTGACATCTTTGGTTTCGCCGCTTTTGCTGACAAATTGCCATGTTTCGGCGGTTTTGTTGCGAATGCCCCATTTTGTTGGGTCTTTGGGATTTCGCACTACTTCGCCGACAATTTTGCCGCCCTTTTCAAAATCTGGCTCGCGTGCCATTTGGTACTGAAACAGCTTTGTATCGGTGTTTAGGACGATAACCCGTTCGCGGTTGCCCACTTTTATGCGAAGGCGCGGCGGCACTTGCAGCTTTTGCCCAAATCCCGTGCAACTGCTGCGCCAGCAAGATATTTGTTGCGTTTGCTTGAAGATATGCGTATCGTAGACGACATCGCAGCCGCAATGCGGGCATGGGAAAATGTTTTCCTGCAGCTTGCGAAACACGTCAATCCAATCTTGCAGCAGCGGTCGCCCTTTGTTGCGGTCGTTTAAGCCCATCGTGAAAACTTGCGTAAAAGCGTCCTTTACAAATTGCGGATACAAATTCCAAAAGATGTGGGCGTTTTCCTGCGTTCCCTTGATTGGGCGGTTGGAATCATCGTTGGGATCGAACACAAACAGCGGATCGCTGCCGTAGCATTTTCGCACCATTTCGGGATCCATGATGCTGTTTGCGTAACGTGCGCCGTCCAGCGGATGCTCGATAAACAGCAGGTGGAACATCAGCACAGCCAGCGAAAAAAGGTCGGTTTGCGTATCGGGCATATGTTCGCCACGGACAATCTCGGGCGCCATAAAGCCCTGAAAGCCGATAACGCCCGTAATGCTTCTGCCGTGCGGAGCAATATTTTCGTTATCGCAAATGAGAATATCGCCTGTTTGAAAGTTGATAAACAGGTTGCCAAAATTGACATCTTGGTAGCAC
Organism: Bacillota bacterium; assembly: GCA_009778185.1. Lineage (GTDB taxonomy): Bacteria > Bacillota > Clostridia > Lachnospirales > WQUN01 > WRKG01. The sequence continues at coordinate 2,133 of WRKG01000230.1, read as the reverse complement.
AGCCCTTTTGCGTGAATTTTGCGAAAGCTATCGACCAGTTGCAAACAGACTTTCGCCGCCATTTTGTAGGTAAGTTTGACGGTTGGGCTTTGCACCTTTTGGGCGGATTCGTAGCCCGCTGGGATGATTCCCATTGTGTAGCCAAATTGCCCTTGACATTCGATAACTTGAATGGGCCACAAAAATTTATCGCTGGGCGAGCCCATTTCAATGAGTTCTTCGAGCGAGGTTTTTAGGGCTTGCGTGCGAGTGCGTTCGTTGTACCATTTTAGCGCGAGATGTTGCCCGCCAATGTTCACTTTGTACACTTCGCCTTGTCCGCCCTTGCCCAAAAGTTCCTCAACCACGCAATCCACGCCGCCGATGGTTGGGATAGCAAAGCCGTTGGTTAGCAGCTTGCCTTGTTTTGGTTTTTTGTTCATTTTGTTCCTCCTAGAGCCGAGCCGTGCGGATTACAAATCGCCGCACGGCAAGTATTTAGCCCAATTATTAAACCCTTTTCCAATCGTGCTTTTTGTCAGCCGATTTTGAGCAAGAAAGTGCAGACGAAGGTTTTTCGCTAGAAGTACGTCCGCCAGTGGTTATGCCACATTTTCTGCATTTCCAACTTGATGTAGGTCCTGTTGACATTTTGTTGTCCTCCTTTCTGTAAATTAGCCAAAAATCGGCTAATTTTGCCCTATTAAGGCAGAAATTTAATTCATAATTGTAAATTATAGCATACATTTTTCGATTTGTAACTAGACGTTTTTTGCAACTTTTTGAGAAATCGGTTGACAAAATTTACGAAAGCAACTTAAAAAAGCGAGCAGATAATTCTACTCGCCAAAATTAGCAATTTTTACTCCAACTCCAACCCATGATAATCCAAAGCATACTTTTTAGCCATTTCATACCGTTGCGTTCTCCGCAACAGCCGCAACAGCGTAACCGCATCTTGGTACAAAGCCTTGCCCTCTTCTTTTTGCCCCATTTTCAGCAAAGAATGCGCCTTATTTATCATACAAAGTGAATAATTATACGATTCTCCGTGCTTAAACGAGAAATCGGTGCATTTGTCGCATATTGCTATGCACTGCTCAAAATCGCCAATCTGAATCAACTGCCTGGACGCATTGTACAAGATGCCGCTATACTGCACTATAAACTCAAGATTATTCGAATCCAAAAAATTGAGTTCCACGGCGACAATAATGTCAAGATACAACTTTGCCGAGTTTTCGACCGTGTCAACCATTTCCAATAGCCCTGCTAAAATGTTGAACGCACGCATTTCGTCAAACGTCAGCAAATGCGTACTTATGTCGTCGCCCTCGTTGTAACTGGGAATTGTAACTTTGATTGCCGCAAGCACGGAACTATGCGCCGCCGCAAAATTCTGCTGATGTATCAAGCGAGTTGTTTTTGCCAACAAAAAATATTGAAAATATTCGCCATCCTCGCCAAAAAACTCGGAGTTTTCCAAAGTTGCCAGCATTTCGTCCACTTCTGCCAAATTTTCGGCGGTTGGAACTCGCAACAGCCCTGCAATCCTGTTTTTTTGCTGTGCCGCCACTTTATTCGATTTCGTGATAACGCCACGATGATACTGTTCCGCATCTTCGCCCAGCCGCTGCATCAACTTGTCAAACACAAACTTGCTAGGCACGCGCTCGCCTCTCTCAATCCGCGACAACGTATCATTCGAACATATCCCCTGCGCTAACTCTTGTTGCGTCAATCCTTTTTTGGCTCGCAACTCCTTTATTAAAATATCGGCTCTATATTGCGGCATTTCACCACTCCTTTTTTTACCAATCGGCTAAACATTAAAACCGTGGGCGCTGCCCACACCCGCAAGGAGCTTCGCCCCTTGACCCGTTAGAATTTTTATTTTGGGATTTTAACAGATGTAAATTTTTATTGTTGATTTGCGTTGTTATTGGTTTAATATAGCATAAATTGGCTGTTTTGTAAATTTATATTTTACGGTTGACGATTTTTCGAATTAGGAAAAACGCGCGGATTTACTCCATGCGTTTTTCCGTGAGTTGGTGCGTTAATCCAACATCTTATAAAGCCCGTCAACTTCCTCTTTCTTCACAATTTCCTTAACCTGCACAATTTCAAATTTTGTAACCCTGTTTCCAAATT
>WRKG01000229.1 GCA_009778185.1 Bacillota bacterium | reverse complement strand
CCCGCCGTAAATTAGGTTTATAATGGCTGTCGGAATCGGCTCGGCTGTGAATATTGCCGTTTCGTTGGTTTCGGCGGTTTCATCGTCTTCTTCGAGTTCTTCACTTTCTTCGAGTTCTTCAATTTCTTCGATTTCGTCAACCTCTTCGGGTTCGATAATTTCTTCGGGTTCGGCAATTTCAATGGTTGGAATTTCGTCAACTTCTTCGATTTCGTCAATTTCAGGGATTTCAATTTCGATAACTTCGATATTGGTAGGTTCTTCTTGTTCTTCTTGTTGAACCAAAATAATTTGCGATTGATTTTGTTGCGTAGTATAAAGAAAGAACGCCGCAACAATTATGACAACCAAAATAATTACAGCGATTGTTGTACTGATAAAAACGGCTTTTTTATTGGACATATCGGTATTCCTCACAAATCATAAAATTTTATTATCGTAAACAATACAAAAATAGCGGATAATTTTAATGTTTAAGCCACTAAAAATGCGTTTTCTAGCATAAATTGTGCGTTCCAAAAATTATTTAAGTTGCGTTGGATTGCCGTTTCTATGCGGAATATTTCTAGTTCGATACCTTCTATTTCAAATTGAGTTGCACGTCCAACTTGAAAATTTAGATTTGCCGTGTTTAGGCGTTCGTTGGCTCGTTGCAAGTCAATTTCTAGGGAAACATTGCTATTTTGCAACATTGTTAAATTGTTATATTGGTTGCGAATAGCGGTTTCTACAGCACGAATTGTAGCGGCAAGTTCGCGGTCGGCTTGCGTTACGGCGCGCTCTTGTTCGGTGCGTTCAAAAGAGCCGATTGGTGCAGGAGTATTATTTACAACGGCACGCGCACGACCAAGTGCAACATCACGTTGACGAACAGTTGGTTGACGAAGTGCTGTACGCCGTACAAACTCGTCTAAATTGTTGGACGGCAACTCGAGCAAATCCCAATCGTGCATTATGTAATAATTGCCTGTTAGTTGACGTTGCAAAATACGGTTGAGATTTTGCCGTTCGCTTGACAACGAAACTTGCAAACTGGCAAAATCCGTATCCATTTGCTCGAGAGCGAGTTCGGCAGTGTTCAAATCGCTTTCGCTGACCATTCCTGCGGCGAAACGCAAGCGAGTGTTTTCAACGTTAATTTGTTCGCGTGCGATGGTTGCTTCTAGTAATTGGATGTCAAGTTCGAAGTTGGCAATATTTGTTAAGCTGTTACGCAGGGTTAATTCTGTTGAAATTGTCGTCATTTCGCGAGCTAGCCGCAAATTGTGGATTGTTGCGGTAATTTCGCCAATTTGATTGTCCAGTTGAATTATTTCGCCTGGAAAACTTTCGCCACGTTGTCGCCGAAAATTTAGCAAATCTTGCAGACGGTCGCGCGTTTCTTCTAAGTTGCGAATATTCGCATCAAAAGTTGTGATTGCTGGCAAATTGCGTGTTGCGTGTCCCAAAGCTATTGAATAAGGAACGCGCGTTGGTTCGTCCTGTCCTGCTGGACGAGCGGCTTGTACAGCCAACGGAGCAACTATCATTATTGAAATTGTTGCTATTGTGAATAATAATTTTTTTAACATTTTTTACCCTTTTTACCCTTTCTTTTCATACTTTCGCAATTTGTTTTGCGAACGCATATCTTTACCTAAAAAGCTGTATATTTGATACGCTCCGTAAATTCGCGAAATTGTGCGATCAGAATATAAACTTTCTAAAGTAGTTTCATTTTCGTTGGGATGTTCTAGCGGATAATTTGCGGAAACAAGCGTGGAACGTTGATGCAATATCCTCTGATTTATTATATTAAAAAGTTCGGCGGCTGTCAAACGAGTAACCATTTCTGCGCCCAAATCGTCGATGATTAGCAAATCGGCGTTTATTGCGGTAGTTGCGGGATTTTCTTCCAATTTTTCGTTAGAATTGGCAAAATGATAATCAGAAATAATTTCGAACAGTTGCGGAGCAGTAAAATAAAGGACAATTTTCCCTTTGTCCAATAAATCTTTTGCAATGCAGTTAATTAAAAAAGTTTTTCCTGTACCTGCGGGCCCGTGAAATAGCAGGTTTTTGAACGAATTGTCAAAAGTTTCAACAAATTCTGTGCCGACTTTGTACATAAATTGCATAAATTTGTAATCCGTGAAACCGTTCGTTTGAATTTCTTGGTTGTCAAATAAATTTAGATTAAAATGTTCAAAATTTTCTCGCTGCAGAACGTCATTTAAGTTGGATAAACTGTAATTTTTTTCTATTATACGCTGTTTACGGCAATTACAGCGGTAATCTTTGGTGGTTGCTTTTTCTAGGTAGCCTGTATCTTTGCAAAGGTTGCATTCGTAAATATCGGTAAAATAATTTTCTGGGACGTTATTTTTGGCGAAAATTTCCCGTTTTTCCGCTTTAAGAGCCGCTTTAGCGGTTTTGTAATTTGCTATCAATGTTTCCGAATCGCCTTTGTTGTCGGACATTTGCCGCATAACAGAATGGCTTAAACTTGCGATTTCGTCCTCTATCTCTTTTGTGCGTGGAAAACGGTCGTGTATTTCTTGGCGGCGAGTTCTGTATAATTTTTCGGCTTTTGCTTTGGCTTGCTCGTAATATTTATTTACCTCTTGAATAGCGGCTTTGTGCGACATTTTTATTCCCCCATTAACCTTTTGTACTCGCTATTTAACTCTAAATTTTCAATTTTCTCGTAATCTCGTTTTTGACGATTGACATCTGCATAATTGCTACGTTTTGCGGTTGACTTTTGCGACTTTGATTTTGCGGTTGACTTCCAATTTTTTTCGTGTTCTTCGACTGCTGCAACTGTTTTTATGCCTTTTTCGTGCCATTCTTGAATAATTTTATTTACATATCGAAAATTATATTTTTCTTTTTCTTGCAAAGATGCTGAATCCCAAGCTGCAAGAATTACTTCGATTGGCATTTGCCAATCTTCAAGCCACGTATCGATAAATTTGCGTTGTCCTTTTCCAGGTTTTTTGTTGCTACCGTAGGCTTTCATTATTGACATAATGTTGCGTTCAAATAGTTGCAAGTGATTTTTTCCGTCTTCGACTGTTGAAATTTCTTCTTCGCACCAATTTTTTGCGACTTCTTCCATGTATTCTAGCAGCTTGTATTCGCCGTTAAATCGGACAAACGGCTTTTTGCTGTGTTCTACACAATGGTCAACCAAAGTTATTATAACATCAATCGGCAAATTATACAATTTATAAAATTTATATAGTTTATTTTGCATATTGTTACTTGTGGCGATTCCTATGTTTTCGCAGGATTTTATTGCATGGTCAAAAAGTTGTTTAATTTCGGCGTTGTTTTGCGTAATTTCTTCGAACTCTAAAGGGGTTTTTTGCATAGGAAATGGAATAATATTCACTTTTTCGACATTTTCAACATTTTCGACTTTTTCAACAAGTTTTTCGGAATCGCCCAACGGCAAAAATTCGATTATAGGAATATCTTTGTTAGTAAAATCGACGTTAATAATTCTTTCTTCTTCCCAATATTTCAAGGCTTTTTCTACTTGACAAGTTTCAATTTTAAGATATTTGGCATATTCGATAGTTGACAAAATTTTTCCCTCGGAAAATTTACGAAAGCCATAAATATAAACTAACGCAAAGTAACTTTTAGGGCAATCGCCCATATATTCGTCAATAAATTTTAACAAAGTATCCATAAAAACCTCCAGGTTGACATTTTCAAAAGTTCAATAATTATTTTGGGAAATCAGTTTACAATATTTTGTACAAATTGTGTAGTAAAATTTATCAACAATCAAAATAAAAAATGTGGACAACTTTGTGGATAACTATAATATTTTTCGCTTGTTTTTTGAAGAACACAAAAATTATCCACAAAAAATTTTAATGGTTGATTTCCAAAATTGCCAAAAATGCGAAAATATCGGCGTTTGTAGCGTTTGAGCAATTTATCCGATATTTTCGGGATATACAAAAATATCTTGGGATAACTTCATTTTTTTGTGGATATGTGGAGAAATTTGTGGATATATTTTTTTGCCAAAATAAAATTTGATTTTCAGTGAAAAATCCGTTATAATTTTATTATCAAAAAATAAATGAAGAGGTCTAATTATGGCGAATATTCCAAAAAGCAAAAAAAAATCTGAAGATAAAATGAATTATTATATTTGCGCTGGCGTTGGCGTTTTTTTGGCGTTAGTTGTTTATTTTGACGGATTTTTGGGATTTGTCGGCGGATTTTTTTCGGGAATATTGCTCGGCTTGATTGGAGTTGCTGGCTATTTTATCCCTGTTGCACTTATTATTATTGCGGTTGTCAATATATTTTTTGATACCGAAATTATTAACAAGTTGCTTATTGTCAAATTTTCGGCTTTAATTGCCGTTTTTGTTGCGTTTACTCATATTTTTGCTGTGCAAAATCAAGAAAACGTTGATTTTTGGCAAAACTTGCAATTTTTGTACTCGCAAGGAGGAATCGGCAACGGCGGACTTATCGGTGGACTTATCGGCAATTTTTTAAGGGGAATTTTAGGCGAAGGTTTTGCTATTGCTGTGCTTGTGATTGCGGCTATTGCTGTGCTTGTGCTAATTTCTTTGCCAATAATATTAAAATTTTGGTCAAATTTTGCCAACAATGCCGACGATTTATTTGACGACGACGAAAGCGACGGCGGCGACGACGACGGCTACGACTTCGAAGAAGAATTAGAAGATTTTGAAGATGCAAACGACAAACCGCGAACTTCACGGTTTCCTCCGCCTGTGCAGGTTGTGCGAAGTAAAACAACGAAAAAACCCTTTGAAAATGTGCATCCCAAACAACCGATAAGGCAGTCTTCGCAAACTTCGAAAAGAGCCGAATATACCCAACCTCGTAGCGACATTTTTTTTGATATACTAGAAAACGAAAAGCCTAAAGAGGGTAAAGTTGCATGGTTGCAAGAAGATCTCACAATTTCAAAAGCAAAGCCAGTCAATAAAGCAGAAAAATCCAAAAAAATAACACAATTAGCGGAATTAGAAGAATTAGACGAAATTTTGCCAATAGAAGATTTGGAAATTACAAAAGGCAGGTTACAAAAAATATTGGATAAACCAATAGAGCCAATAAATGAAGAAGAAAATTAAAAATAACGAGGTAAATATATGGCACAAATATTAGATGGCAAATTATTAGCAAATATAATCAAAAATGACCTAAAACAACAAATATCGACAATGGAACAAAAGCCCTGCATTGCAGTTGTACAAGTTGGGGAAAATCCTGCGTCAACCGTTTATATTTCCCAAAAGGAAAAGGCTTGCATCGAAGTTGGTATGCAATTTCGCAAAGTCGCCTTGCCAGAGCAAATTACGCAAGCCGATATGTTAGCACAAATTGAGCAACTTAACACGGATAACGCTGTTCATGGCTTTATTGTGCAGTTTCCGTTGCCAAACCATTTGAACGCACAGCAAATTTTAAGGGCAGTTTCTCCAACAAAAGATATTGATTGCTTGCATCCGCTAAATATGGGGCTTGTAGTAGATGACAACGCCGATTTTTTGCCGTGTACTCCTGCTGGCGTTATAAAATTGATCGACCATTACAACATCGAAATTGCTGGCAAAAATTGCGTTATTATCGGACGCAGTCGCATTGTTAGCAAACCTCTTGGAATAATGCTGTTGCACCGCCACGCAACCGTTACTTATTGCCACAGCCGTACAAAAAATTTATCCGAAATTTGCCAAACAGCAGATATTTTAATCTCTGCGGCTGGCGTTGCTCGGCTTGTTACCGCCGATATGATAAAACAAGATAGCATCTTGGTTGACATTGGAATAAACCGCATCGAGCCAAATAATCCCAACAATCGTAAAATTTGCGGCGATATTGTCTTTGACGAATGCGAAAAAAAAGCCGCTTACATCACAAAAGTGCCTGGCGGAGTTGGTCCAATGACGGTTGCAATGCTTATGGTAAATACTTTGAAAGCTAGGTTGACATCTCAATGAAAAAAAAATATGTAAATCTTAATAAAAATGTTGACGAAAATTTTTCGCCTTTTTCTCCTTTGTCGAATTTGTCGAATTTGTCGAACAACGACAAATTTTATTTGCATTCTTTGGGATGCGACAAAAATTTGGTTGACAGCGAAATTATGCTGGGATTGCTAAAAGAAAAGGGCTACACAATCACAGCAGAGCCATCTCAAGCAAAAATGATAGTTGTGAATACTTGCGGATTTATCGAAGAGGCTGTAGAAGAGGGAATTAACACTATTTTAGAAATGTCCACCTACAAAGACGAAAAAATCGGCTGTTGCAAAACCTTGATAATTACAGGCTGCATGGCACAGCGCTATCGTTCCGAAATTGCAAAAACCATCCCAGAGGTTGACAAAATTGTCAGCACGGCAGAATTTCCCAGTATTATAGGTAAAAGTGATAAAAATGCAGCATTGGATATTTTGGATTTCTCCGAAAAACGAATGCCGACCGTTCCAATGCACGTTGCGTACGTGAAAATTTCCGAGGGCTGCGATAATAATTGCACATATTGCACAATTCCCAGTATTAAAGGAAAATACCGCGATCGAGAATTTAATTCCATTATAACAGAATGCAAGCGGCTAGCTGAAAACGGTGCAAAAGAGCTAGTTTTAGTGGCACAAGATACAGCCCGCTACGGCACAGAATTATACGCTCGTCCGCGCCTGCACGAATTGCTGCTGAAAATATCCGAAATTCCGCAAATTACATGGGTTCGTGTAATGTACGCATATCCAGAGCATATATATGCAGATTTAATTAACACAATAGCAAACACCGCCAAAATAGCCAAATATATCGATATGCCCATTCAGCACAGCAATAACAGGATTATCAAGCAAATGGGAAGAAAAAGCAATACAGCCGATTTGCTAACTTTAACGGAAAATCTTCGCCAAAACGGAATAGCCGTTCGAACCACTTTAATTACTGGCTTTCCTGGCGAAACGCAAGCAGAATTTGCCGATATGTGCAAATTTATAAAACAAGTCCAATTTAGACATTTGGGCGTTTTTGCATATTCACAAGAAAAAGGAACGCCAGCCGCCAAAATGCCTGGACAAATTGCAAAATCGGAAAAATTAGCCCGAAAAAATAAACTTTTAGCCCTGCAATCAGAAATATCTCAAAAAAATAATGCAAAATTGATAGGTGAAACCTTGAAAATTATGGTTGACGGAATAGTTGATAAAAAAGACGAAAAAGACGAAAATATCGAAAAAACAGCTTACAGTGGACGTTCGCAATACGATGCTTACGATGTTGACGGCGCTGTATTTTTTGACGCTCCTGTGCAACTTATGAGCGGCGATATTGTCAAAATAAAAATTTTACAAGCTACAAATTACGATTTATACGGAGAATTTTGTGGTATAATAACTGATGAGGTGAGTTGCGTTGGAACTTAATATACCCAATTATTTGATTATTATTAGGATTGTTTTAATTCCTGTATTTTTGGTTGTCTTTTTTTTGAGCGATATGGATTCATTTAGATGGTGGGCAACAATAATTTTTTCGGTGGCATCAATCACAGATTATTTTGACGGACATTTGGCTCGCAAATGGGGAACTTCAAGCAATTTTGGAAAGTTAATGGATCCGCTTGCGGATAAAATACTGGTTTCGGCGGCGTTGGTTGCGTTAGTTTACACACAAGAACTAGCCGCTTGGGTTGTAATTGTAATAATTTCGCGAGAATTTTGGGTTACGGCATTGCGAATGTTGGCTCTCGAGCAGGGCAAAGAGGTAATTGCTGCCTCAATGTGGGGCAAAATTAAAACAACATTGCAAATGACTATGATAATTGTACATATTTTTGGTCTAGCAAGACCAATTTTAGTGCAGATGGATTTTTTTGCAGGATTAAGCAATTTTAGCTGGATTTTTCCATTGTTTGGTGCAATTTTGGCTTATTTGGCAGTTTTGGCAACCGTTGCTTCTGCTGTTATTTATACGCTTAATGCTAAAGATGTATTTTTGGCGAAAAGTAAGTAAATAAGGTTGATATTTTTGTAATGCGAAAAATTGGGTGTATAGCCGAATTATTTCAAAATAGGTTGATTTCAAAGGAAATTGATTTCAGAATAGGTTGATTTCAAAATAAATGTATGTAGAAGAAAACGGGCGGATATTATCCGCCCGAATTTTTGTAAACTTGCTTTGCTATAAATCAATTACCAGTGCGTAAATCGTGATTATAAAAAAATCTCATAAAAAAGCGATATATTAGTTCGTCGGCTTGTGGCAAACCTTCGTGTCCGTGATTGGGATAAATTTCGCAAGTTTTTTTTGCTGTAATATTGTTATATGCGGCAAATTGCGTTGACGGTGGACAAGTTTCGTCCATTAACGTCATAAACATATAGGTTTCGCCTTTAATTTTGGGAGTTAAATTGGCAATATCGATATATCCCAAGCGTTCGAACATGGCATCCATGCGTTGTTGGCGCGGATCACGACAACGAATATAATATTGAAGTTCGTCATAAGCGTGTTTGAATAAATCCATTTGCCAAACTCGCTTATAATCTGACAAAAATGGATAAACTGGTGCGTTCAGCTTAACTCGCGGCTCGAGAGCGGCACAAGCCAAAGTTAAAGCGCCGCCTTGCGACCAACCTGTTGCACCTATGCGATTTTCGTCCACATAATCCATGTTCATCAATATTCTAGCACATTGCACGGTATCTAAAAATACGTTCCTAAAAAATAAATTATGCGGATTTTCGTCATCTAGCCCACGAATTATATGACCTCGAAAAGTGTTTCCAACGGTTTGCAGGTTGTCAACCGATGCCCCCATTTGCCCACGAACATCAAGAGCCAAAACGCAAAAACCAGCGTAAACATACGGCAGTTTCTCCATCCAACCGCCCGAATTTCCCGAGTATCCATGAAACATTGTAATTCCTGGCAATTTGCCTTGCGGATTTTTTGGTGCTAAAAATTTGCAACAAATTTTTGCGCCGCCAACTCCTGTAAAATGCAGATAATTGCAATCTACTCCAGGAGCGGAAAAGTCCGCTGGATGCAGTGTATAATCAAGCCCAACGTTGTCAAGTTCGAGCAAAGCCTTTTGCCAATATTCGTCAAAATCGGCAGGTTTAGGGCTTATTCCTTTGTATTCTTTAAGCTGTTCTAATGGAAAATCTAATGCTGGCATAAAATACCTCCTAAAAATTTTTATAATAAAATTATACAAGTTTAATGGATATTTTGCAATAGAAAATCAGTTGATTTAATTATATTCATCGATGATTACCTCCGAAAATCCGAATAGTTTAATTTGACTTTTTAACAAACATATATCCGTTCGGCGAGTTATATTGGGATCGTTCAAAAATATGTTGTAAACACCTTCGTTATCGCCTTCCCATGGTATATCCGCAACCACAACAGGAATCCCCGATTCCCAAAATTGGAACAACTCGCCCTCCAAATGGATTATAAAAACCCATTTTCCTGTAAACTTGGTAAAAACCTCGTCGCGTGTCATTCTTTGGGGATTTTTGATTATCTCGTACATTTTTTTATTCCTTTCGTTTTGGCAAATACCGTTTTTACAATAATTTTAACATAAGATTATTTACAAATCAAACATTGACCTTTTATCGGGTTTATGTTAAAATAAAACCATTAAAGTTCGATTAAAGTTCGAGGGGATGATTTTATGCTACATTTTCTACAATCTGACGCATTTTCGGTAGCAATAAACGAATACGGCGCAGAACTTTGCAGTTTTCTATCTAAAAGCACCAAAACTGAATATTTATGGCAAAAAAATCCCAAATTTTGGGATAGACAAGCCCCAGTGCTGTTTCCGTTTGTGGGACGGTTAAAAGACGCAAAATACAGTTACAACGGCAAAACTTACGAGATGCCTATTCATGGATTTGCTCCCACAACTCATTTTACAACTAGCGGCAACACAATGGACAGCACAATCGTTTTCAGTTGCTCCGATACGCCACAAACGCACAAAATTTATCCGTTTGCGTTCGATTTGGATGTCATTTTTTCGTTGCAATGGAACTTGCTGCAAATTGTCTACCGACTTGTGAACAAAACGGACGGCAATATGTACTTCTCAATGGGTTCGCACGAGGGATTTGCTTGTCCGATAGCCGAAAACGAATCGTTCAGCGATTATTATTTGGAATTTGATAATGACAATACTTACAAAGCACTAACAGTTACGCCAAACGGCTTTATGACAGAACCTTACTGCACAATTTTAGATGACGATCGCCGTTTACATTTAGATTACAAAATGTTTGACAATACTTCCATTGTGCTTGAAAATGTGCCGAGCAATAAAGTTATTTTAGGCACAAAAAAATCCAAGCGAAAAGTTGTACTAGAATACTATAATGCACCAAATTTAGTGCTGTGGTCGCAACCAAACGCACCGTACATTTGCATAGAACCATGGCACGGTTTGCCCGATTTTGACAACTACAATTCGCCCGTTGACATCACTAAAAAACAGGGCATAATTTGCCTAAAAAAAGGCGAAACTTTCTATTGGCAACACGATATTAGCATTTACGAATAAGGAGATACTATGAAAATTCAATATTTAGGCACAGCGGCGGCGGAAGGTTGGCCAGCCCTGTTTTGTAACTGCAAACATTGCGAAACCGCTCGCATTTTGGGCGGTAAAAATATAAGAACACGCTCGCAAGCGGCAATTTACGCAAATGAATTTGGCAGCGGTTCTATTGACGATATTTTGGTAATCGATTTACCTCCAGATACGTATTTACACGTACTGCAACACGGCTTGCGGCTTGATAAAGCTGGTCATATGTTAATTACTCACAGCCACGATGACCATTTTCAACCTACCGAACTGCTTTATCGTTGCGGAATTTACGCAAACCCTGTTCCCGATTTTGTTTTGCACGTTTACGGCAACGATAAAGTCCACCGTCTTTTTGACGAAACTATGCGCGAACTTGACAATACAAACTGGACAACTAACATCCAGTTTCACGAAATAGAGCCGTTTGTGCCTGTAGATGTGGGAAATTTTACCGTTACTCCGTTGCTAGCTTTGCACGACCGCAACGAAAAATGTTTTATTTACATGATAGAAACCGCCGAAAAACGCATACTTTACGGCAACGATACAGGCATTTTTCCAGCGGAAACATTCAACTACATCTCGGGTAAAAAATTCGATATAATCAGCCTAGATTGCACTTGCGGCGAAAATAAAGAAGGCACAAATCATATGGGCGTGCCAGATGCAATCGAAATAAAACGCCGTTTAGAGGGCTTAAAATGCTTAAAAGACAGCACAAGGATAATTCTTACGCATTTTTCGCATAACGGCGGACCTTGCTACGATGCAATGCTAGATTTAGCCGCTCCGCATAATTTTGAAGTTGCATTCGACGGCGCAATTTGGAACGTTTAGAACCAAAAATTTTTGGACGGAAAAAATCCGCCTAAAATCCCAAAAAATCAATATTTATTTTTTGCAAAAAGGATGATTTTATGAAAATAATTTTACAAATTTTCGCTGTACTTCTACTGGGATTTTTTGCCCAGTTCGCCCAGTTCGCCCAGTTTGCCCAGTTCGGCACATTGGATATTTACGCCGCACAGCCACGAGTTGTAGAAATTGACTATAACAACGCACTTTCGCGGGCGATTTCTCGTAATCCAGATACATCTCCGTTGGATTTGGAACGCCGCCGCGCAGAAGCCAGGTCAAGGGAAAACTTGAACGAATTTTTACGCTTGACAGGAACTAGCGAAAATCCTGCATTGGCGGAGGAAGTTTACGGTTTACATTTGATTAACGCCGCCGAAAGCAACCGTCTGCAACGTGAACTTGCCAGAATAGCGGCATCCACCGAGCTTGCCCTGCGAAATCACATAGCAAATATAGCACGCCAAGAATCCCAAATTAACAACCTCGAATTGAACCTTGACATAAACGAGCGTATGTTAGAGCAAACAATTTTACGCAATACGCACGGAATGGCAAGCAATGTTGAGGTAATCGATGCGGAACTCGCTTTGGAGCAAACTCGGATAAATCTTGAAACCTTGCAATTACAGCTAGAAAACGAACGCCAAAATCTTAATCGCTTGATACATCACAACGTAACGCAAAATACGCAAATTATTTACAATATATCCAATTTGCCGCCAGTTACAGCCGAAATGCGCAACGACAGAATGGTCAACCGCAAGCGGAACAGCGATCCCGCCGTGCAAAATTGGCAAGATCAAGTTGAAGTGCGGCGTTACGAATGGCAACGCCAATTAGATAATCCGCAGGTTGACAATGTGCAAATGCGGTTGCAATTAGATTTAGCACAAATTGAGTTGAGCATGGCAGAAAGTCAAGCAGAACTGGGCATTCGCAACACTTTTGCAGAATGGGACAGGCTTTTTGAGCAACAAGCAAACTTGCAAATGGCTTTGGAGCAAGCCCAAGCCGATTACGCCGATATGCAAGAGCGATTTTCTGCGGGATTAGTAACCGAAATTCAAGTTGAAATGTTGGCGATGGCAGTGCAAATGCAAGAAAGTCAACTGTCCTTGCACGACTACAATCTTTGGATAACAAGGTTTAGAATTGAGCATCCTTATGCAAGATAGGCAGAATAATCTTGTGCAAGCCGTAAAAACGCCGTGTTACATAATTGATGAACAAAAAATTATAAGCAACCTGCAAATTTTGCAAAATGTAGCCAAAAAAGCAGGTTGCAAAATTTTGTTGGCACAAAAAGCGTTTTCGGCGTTTTCGCTGTATCCGTTAATCGGCGAATATTTGGACGGCACAACCGCCAGCGGCTTGCATGAGGCAAAATTGGCACACGATTATATGCACAAAATTTTTTGTGGCGAAAATGGAAAAACTGGTAAAACTGTTAAAACTGGTAAAAAAACGGAAAATCATGTGTTTTCGGTGGCGTATTCGGACGAAGAATTTTCTGCGGTTTTGGAGATTTGCGATTACATAACTTTTAACTCGTTTTCTCAATGGGAGCGATTTCAGCCGAAAATAAACGAAAACGCAAGAAAAAATGTAAAAAGTTACGGAATCCGCATAAATCCAGAGCATTCCACGCAAGGCGGAGGAATATACGATCCCTGTGCAGTTGGCTCAAGATTGGGCGTTACTGCAAAAAATTTCCCATTTGAAAAATTTTGCAAAACGGAAATATCATACAAAACCCCGCAAATAGAGGGGTTACATTTTCATACACTTTGTCAACAAGATTCTGATGCACTAGAAAGCACATTACAAGCAGTTGAGAAAAATTTTTCTCAATGTTTTAGCAAGCTAAAATGGGTAAATTTTGGCGGTGGACATCACATAACTCGCCCTGGTTACGACATCGAAAATTTGATAAAGATAATTCAAAAATTTCAAAAAAAATACAAATTGCAAGTTTATTTAGAACCAGGCGAAGCAATCGCATTAAACGCAGGAACGCTAGTCAGCACCGTACTAGATATAATCGAAAACAACGGCAAAATAGCCATTTTGGACACTTCCGCAACGTGCCATATGCCCGACGTTTTAGAAATGCCCTATCGTCCCGAAGTGATAAACGCAGGCAAAAAGGGCGAAAAGCCGTTTTGCTACACTTTCGGCGGCGTAACGTGTCTTGCGGGCGATATTATTGGAGAATATTCTTTTGATAAACCGCTAAAAATAGGCGATTCTGTAACTTTTACCGATATGGCAATTTATTCTATGGTAAAAAATAACACGTTTAACGGCGTAAATCTGCCAAGCATTGCCGTGCAACGCACAGACGGCTCATTGGAAATTTTACGAGAATTTGGTTATGCGGATTTTTTGCAACGTTTGGGATAAAATAATTGCATTTTGCCAAATTTTATATTATAATTTGATTGTACAATTTTACCGCCTTACGAACTATCGGATAAACAGGTTGACATTCACAATTACGCCACGCAAGCAATCAAAAATAAATCCTGTAGTGCTAGGGTGCATTTTTAGAGAGGTGTTTTTAGTGAAATATTTTAAGGTTACAAAATCTACCAAAAAATCCCAAAACAAAGGCTTTACCCTTATCGAACTAATAATTGTGCTTGCAATTATTGCAATAATTGGTGCAATTTTGATTCCCACGTTTTTAAGCACAACTGATCGTGCAAGGTTGCGTAGTGATATTCAGTCGGCTAGGGTTTTGCAGAATGCAGTTGACTTATACAACATGGAGCAAACTACACGCATTGAAACAGTTGGAAATGTTTCCGCTATTGTTGATAAATTGGACGAAGCAGGATACATTGACCAAAATCGTGTAGCCGCACAAACCGAAGGAGCAACTTTTATATTTCAAGATAATAGAGTTGTTGTTGATATTAGTGGGGCAACAAATTTAGACAGAGAAGTCGTTAATCAACTTTCCACACAAGAATTAGAATTAGTAACAGGTAATTAGTAAGATGAACAGCAAAAAATCCCAAAAAGGCTTTACCCTACTAGAACTAATAATAGTAATCTCAATATGGACAATCCTAATTGCCGCCGCAACGCAATTTATTTGGCACACCACAAACAACGCCGTACGCATAC
>WRKG01000228.1 GCA_009778185.1 Bacillota bacterium | reverse complement strand
GGTCGCCCCTACGTTTGTAACAAATGCAATTTTTCCACATTTTAGTAACCGCTAATTCGCATTAAAACCCTTATTTTTTCAACTTAAACTGCATTACAAGATTATACAAATCGTTGGCTTTTTCTAATAAATCTTGGCTTACGGCGTTGCTGTTTGTGGCGGTTTGCGTGTTTGCGGCGGTCATATCGTACACATTTTTCATGCTTTCGGTTACGTTTTTAACTTCGGCGGCTTGTGCAACGGATTCTTTTGCAATGGATTCTAGGGCGATTCCGCCAGAGTTTGTGGCGTTTACAATTTCTTTTAGGGCTTGCGAGTTTTCTTCTGCCAGCGAAACGCCCAAAGCCACGTTGTCGAGAGACGTTGCAAGCCGAACAGTAGCATCTTGTGCCGCAACCGAACTGCGACTTGCCAAACTGCGTACTTCTTCGGCAACTACAGCAAAACCTTTGCCATGTTCGCCTGCACGCGCCGCCTCAACCGAGGCATTTAACGCCAACAAATTTGTTTGAAACGCAATATCTTCGATAATTTTGACGATACTAGAAATATCATTGCTAGAAGTTTTGATATTTTCCATTGCGGTAACCAGCTTTTGCATTTTAATTTCGCCATTTTGTGCCGCAAGCGAAACCTGGTCGGATAAATCTCTTACTTTGTTGGCACTTTCGGCGTTTGTGCTGGTTTTTTGGGATATTTGTTGCATACTTTCGGTCATTTGCCGCATATGTTCGGCTTGTTCGGTAAAGTTGTTTGTGAGGTTTGTGCTTGTTTGGGCGATTCCCGTTGCGGCGGTTTCAACGCTCGCGGATAATCCCTGAATTTCCAAAATTAGCATACTTAACGATTGCACAAGGCTAGTTATCGAGTTTTTAATGTTGGCAAAATCTCCTTGATAATCTAGCGAAATTGTTATGTCCAAGTTTTTATTGGAAACCTGCTCCAAATTTTTTGTAACGTCGGCTATGTAAGAGTTTATTATCGAAACGCTCTGCAACAGGATGTTTCCTATGTTTTCAAAATTTTTGTAAGAATTTTCGGTGTTTTTATCGGGCGTTTTTGGCAGATAATTAAATTTTAGAATGCCCTTACTAAAATCGGTTAAAGATTCCTGTATACTTAAGCCTTCGATGCGTTGATATTCCATAATTTTGTTGGTTATTTCTTGTGAAGTCAAAATTTCGGTAATATCGTTGGTAATTTCCATGTATGCGACAATTTGCCCATTGTACCGCAACGGCCACATCGAGTGATCTTCGATGACAATATCTCCGTTTGGCAAAGCAACGTACGTTCGAAAGGTTTCCGTGTTGCTGCCGTTGTTTATATTGTTGAAAGCCGTTTTGTAAATTTCCATGCTTTCGTTGCCAAAAATTAGCGAAACCTGTTTTGAATAATCCGCCGTTGTGTAGCCGTACGAAAGACAATTTTTATTCATAAATTTGAACGTGCTATCTGTGTTCAAAATTAAAATTGGATGAGGAATATTGTCAATAAAATTTTGAGTGCTATCAAGGTTGTTGTTTATGCAATTTAGCAACTTTTTGAAATCGTTTTCGAGGCGATCGTTTTGTTGCATACGAACGGCAATATTTCCGCTGGTAAATTCTCTGTTGACAGAATCAACTTCATCGATGAGTACATTTATGGAAAACTCGATGTTTTTGAACGCTTCAGCAAGTTCTCCCATTTCGTCATTTGGCATTATCGGAATATTAGAGCTCATTTTGCCGTGTGCCATATTTTTTGCGACTTCTAACATTAACTTCAATCTGCTGATAATAATTTTTCGCATAAAAATCACGATAATAGCGATTATTATCAAACAAACGGCAATTACCATTAAAATGGAAGCTACTATTTGGCTTGCAATATTAAGCGTACTTATTGCGGTAGAAATTGTGTACCATCCGAAATTGTCGTTTGGTTGCAAAATTACCATTTTATTATTGCCCAAATAATCCACAACTTCGGTAAGCGTGTTTTCGGGAAACAAATCCATAAGACGATAGCCAAGTGCATCCAAAGACATAAATTCGGTGGCGAGATCGGTTGTTGTAATAATATCGCCATTGTGAGCGGCTAAAATAATGTGTTCGTTGGGGTTTACCGAGATTAGCAAATAGCTTTGTATGTAGGCAATATTTGCAGGTAACACAATAAAAGCAACGGTATTATTTGCAACCATAATAGGTGCAGAATACCAAACTTGCAGCTCGCCAGTTACAGGAGAGGGCAAAATTTCGCTTATAAATTGGCGACCAGCGATGGATTCGTGAACCGATTGCGCATGAGATGTATCTAAAATATTAAAGTTGACAATTTGATTTGGATTGCCATTTCGCAAGATATTTCCGTCTAAATCGCTAAAATAAATATCGGCTATCATTTTTTGGTTGCCAACGATTGGAGAAGTAATAAATGCGGTGTACAAAATTTCGTAAATTTCATCTAGGTTGTTTTCGGCTGCCATATCTAGCAAAGTTGGATCTTGTGATAAACCTTGCAAAATTGACAACACGTTTGTGTGCCACATTTCCGCTATTAAATCGGAATTAGAAATATTGTTGTTCAGCATAGAAACAGCCGTATTTGTAATTTGTTGCGTGCTAATCATAATCAGCACACTAGAAAGCATTAAATTTCCGATAATTACAGCAGTAACAATCGGAATAATTATTTTGCCAGTTACCCCCATATTTTTGCCTTTTTTATGAAACATAAAATTCCTCCATTATATTTATCTGTTGAATAATTATAACATATTTTTTCGTAAATGTCAAGATAATTGGATATAAAAAGGCAAATTTGCAAAATGCGGACGAAAGTTGTCCGTCCGCATTTCAACATTTTGCCACATTATAATTTTGCACATTTTTGGGAAAAATTATTTATCTGGGAGGAACAAGCACAAAAGCCTCTAACAATGAATTATAAATTGCTCTTGCGGCTTGCCATTGAAATTCTTCGGTTTGCATACGTGCTAATTCTTGCCCGTTGGACATAAATCCTAATTCCAATAAAACGGCTGGAATCGTTGAGTTTCGCAACACCGAGAAATTGGCAGAACGTACACCGCGATCGTACGAGTTAAGCATGGAAACAAGATTTCGGTGCATAATATCGGCTAAATTTCGGCTTGTCAATGTTCTAAATTGATCCATTTCGCTTGCCAAAAAGTACGTTTCTATCCCATTTATAGCGGAATTATTAGATGCGTTATGGTGAATAGATACAAAAATGTCCGCCATTCCGTTACCGAAAAATGCACGATCGGCAAGTGGCACAAATACGTCCGTATTGCGAGTTGTGTAGGCTCGCATATTTGGGTCCGCTTCAATAAGTTGCGAAACTTTTTGCATTATGCGCATATTCAAATCTTTTTCAAGGACTGCTCCTCTGCTTGCGCCAGGATCATGTCCACCGTGGCCGGGATCTAGCACAACAATGCGAGAATATCGTTGCCGTGGATGCAACACTCTAATTACAAGGCTTTCGTCCGTTTCTTGTAAATCCAATGAAAATATTTGATTTCCTGTAAAAACTAGTTGCGTATTGTTCACATTATGCACAATATTTACCGATTGCAAAAATGCGTCCGTTATTAAAATATTGCCAAATCCGAGATGGTCGTTTGCGTTTATTGGCAATGTTAAAACGGCTTGCCTTTGGTGATAATTGTCCACCAAAGATGCGTTTTGCCAAGTTATATTAAAATTTGTTTCGTCGCGCGGGATGGTAAATGTGCGTTCCAAAAAATTATAGCTAATATTGCGAAACGTTGTAGGATGTAGATTTATCGTGGTTTCGTTTAATCCTGTTTGCAGTAGCGTAAAATCGGTAAACTCGTTGACGGTAATTGCAAGTTGCACAATAGTTGGAGCTAATTGCCACAAATTTATGTGGGTTGCAAAGTTTCCTTCGGTGGCGGCATCCAATATAAGTTCGGTTGGAATCGTTGTATTGGGAATGTTAAAACGGATTACTCCTGTTCCTGGCTGAATGTGCAGGTTTGCAGGCAAAACGCCAGTAAGCACTATCGCATCAAAATTTTCGCCAACCGAAAAAGTTAAATCTTGCAAAGTTTTTTGGCTTATCAAAATGCTGACCGATTGCCTATCAGAAGACAATGTTACGGTAAACTCTGCTCCCGAGGGCAAATCAAGTACAACTCGAGTAACAGTTTCTTCAAATTGAGATACTCGCACTTCGGAAACGGTCGAAAGTTGCGGAATAGGCTGTGCTCCCTGCAAAGTTGTTGTCGAGTTGAGAATATCTATTGCGAGACGATTGTCTTCTAACAATAGCCGTTGCACGTTGGTTATAGGAGA
Source organism: Bacillota bacterium (assembly GCA_009778185.1). Classification (GTDB taxonomy): domain Bacteria; phylum Bacillota; class Clostridia; order Lachnospirales; family WQUN01; genus WRKG01. The sequence goes on along the minus strand of WRKG01000228.1, from coordinate 10,246 downwards.
ATTTGCCATAATAACAAATAATTGCGTGGCTACTCCTTGCGGAATGCCCACAAATACAACTTCTGTAGTTGGGTGAATCATAGGCGTAACAACTTCGGTTGACATATCTACCGCTGGAATTACCATTCCTTGAGGAAAAGCATTTGCAGGGGCAAAAGGTACAGTTGGAATAATTTGTCGAGTTGCGGCGGTTTCGTCTGTTTCGTCTTCGTCAGTTTCGGCGGATTCGTCTGTTTCGTCTGTTTCGTCCAGTTCAGTTTCTTCGGCTGTTTCTTCTAAATCGATTTCTTCAGATATTTCTTCTTCCTCGATTTCTGCTGCAAAAACGGTGTAATTTGTTAGTGTATTAAATGTAATGAAAGCCGTAAAACATAGCAAAATGGCTAATAAACGCTTGAATTTTTTCATAATAAAACCCTTTCTTAGTATAATTTGCGAAAAAATCATAATAACATTATACCAAAAATTACAAAAAATTACACGCAAAAACGATAATGTAATATTTTTGTAATATTGTTGTAATAAATAAAAAATGGGTTTACGAAATGGTGGTTTGTGAAATGTTGGTTTGAAAAAATAGCGATTTGTAAAAATAGCGGGCGGATAATATCCGCCCCTACAAATCGCAACCGTAGGGGCGGATATTATCCGCCCGTTTTTCAATATCCATTTTTCTAAATCAACCCATTTTCAAATTGTTCGATTATAAATTCAAACTGCGTGCCAACGTCAACCTTGCTTTTTGCGATTATTGTTACATTATGCCTATCTGCAATTTGCTTGGCGATTGCCAAACCTAAACCAGAACCCTGTTTATTTTGTTCGGAGCGTTGTTTGTAAAATCGGTCAAATATATGTGCTAAATTTTCTTCGGATATTCCGCAGCCGTTGTCGATAATGGAAACGTTGATTTTGTCAACATTTTTTGTTACGCCAATGTTGACAGTTCCGTTTGTTGGGGAAAATTTAATTGCGTTGTCAAGCACAATAACGAACATTTGTCTTAACCTGCCGTAATCGCCCAAAATGCTGAAGTTGCCTGCATTTTGCATTGCAACAGAAATATTTTTGCCTTTTGCCATTTGCTGCATACTGCGAATGGAATCCTGCAATAATTCGGACAAATTGATTGGCTGTTTTTCTATCACAAAATCGGGATTTTGCAACTTGCTTAATTCTAGTAAATCGGCAATTAACCGCTCTAAATGGACGGTTTCGAACAACATTTGTTTGTAATATTCCGCAATTTTGTTGGGATTATCAATAACGCCGTCGCACAAAGCCTCAAGAGAGGCTCTAATCACGGTTACGGGCGTTCGCAGTTCGTGAGAAATATTGGCTGTGAAATCTTTTCGCAACTTGTCGAGTTTTGCGCTTTCTTGGGATGCTGTGTTTAGGCGGATTGCCATGTTATCCAAAACGGCGGCAAGTTCGCCAATTTCGTCAGTTTGAGATACGCCCGTTTTTACAGTGTAATCGCCATTGCTAATTTGCAAAGCGGCTTTTTTCATTTTGTTCAGCGGATTTGTGAACCGAGAAGAAAGTGCAATCGCCAAAAAAACCGCCATAATTGCGGATAATCCTGTGCTGTAGTATAGCAAATGCAAGCCCGTTGCGGTAATTTCGTCTATATCAGATATTGGCGAATGCAGTAAAACCACGCCAACAACAACGTTTTGCGAATTTTGCAAGCTAGAAAACGGCGAAAAAATAGGAGCGGCTGCGGTAATTGTTTGGTTGTCAAGTTCGCGCACGATAATTTCGCCAAAAAAAGCATCCAAAATAAACTGCTCTGTGCCTTGCGGAATGTCGCCCCTAGATAAAGTTAGTTGACGATGACCGTGTCCAAAGGTTAAAATTTCGAGATTGCTGTCGACAAGCCAAACATCTCCCAAAGCTAAACCGTCAATGTACGCCAAATAAGAGTTGATATTTGCTTGCATTCCGCCCATTCCGCCCATTCCGTGTCCATGACCTGTGTTTATGTTAAGCATTTCGCTAGCTGTGCTTGCGATAATTGCCGCACGGCGTTCTAGTTCCGCTTTGTGAACCTCAACATTATGATGAGAAAACAGCATAAAAAATATACCGCCATTGACAAGCGAAAACAGCACAAACGAGATAAAAAAGTATAATATCAACCGTAAAAAAATTTTATTTTTAATTCTGTTCATAATTTTTTGGGCGGCTCGATATTATTGAGATTTTGGGGATTTTCGATATTTTCGAAATTTTCAGGTAGATTTTCAGTAAGTTCGAATTTGTAACCAACGCCCCAAACAGTAGTAATTGCCCAACTGGGATGTGGTGTATCGTCCAATTTTGCACGCAACCGTTTTATATGAGAATCAACAGTGCGACCATCTCCAAAATATTCATATCCCCAAACAGCATCCAACAGTTCGTTGCGCGAAAATACTTTGTTTTGGTTGCTTGCAAGCAAATGCAAAATTTCGATTTCCTTTTTTGTCAACGGAACTTTCACAGTGCCAATTTGCAAAGTGTACTCATCGAGATTTATGCTTAAATTGGCAATTTCAAAAACGTGCTTGTTGGCGGTTGTTCTACGTAAAATGCTACGTATGCGAGCCATAACTTCGCTAGGAGAAAACGGCTTTACAATGTAATCGTCCGCACCGATGTCAAGCCCCAAAATTTTATCGGAATCGGCATCGCGAGCAGTTACCATAATAATAGGCACGGTGGATATTTTGCGAATTTGCCTACAAACGTCAAATCCGTCAGTTATGGGCATCATAACATCTAACAAAATAATATCGAAAATATTGGATATTGCCGTTTTTAGGGCTTGTTCGCCGTCAAACGCAACTACAACGTTAAACCCCTCTTTTTGTGCGTAACTTTCCAAAACCGAAACAATTTGCTGATTATCGTCAGCTATTAGTATATTTTTCATTGGATACCTCTTAAAATAGTGATATTATTGCAAAAGTAAATGTTTTTGCAAATTATCTGCTATTTTAGCATAATTTGCAATAAAAAACAATCACAAAAATTTGGGATTTTGTGATTGTTTTTTTCTATCGGTGGGTTGCCAAGCAAGCATTTGCGGTTATGGTTCTGAAGATATTGCCGTTTACTTCATTTATTTGGTAGCAACTAGAGCAATAATCCATAAATTCTAGTTTGACAAGCGAACATTCGCCTGTTGTTGGGTTTATTGTGTGCAATTCTCTATAAATTATGGTGGTCAGTTGCGGATTAAAACAACATTCTAAACTTGCGGCAAGTTTGGCGGTTTCTTCGGCGGTTAATCCGTTATCGCTAGTTGGCGGAATATCCCACAAAAAGTTATAATCTAAATTAGGAAAAACGCTTAAAGTTGCGTTTTCGTCATTCACAAAAAACTGATTGACATTATAAACCAAACCAAAAGGTAAATTTAATCCGTGATCAATATCGCAATTTTCGTCATGCTGATGCGGAATAAAATCAACGGCGTTTCGTAAATTTTCGCTACTTTGATTTGCTGCAACTAAATCGAGGTTATTGGATAACAACAACGTTACAGCGGCGATTACTGCAAAAATAATTTTTAATGTTTTCATAAAGTTGTACCTCTTTCTTTTTGAATTGTTGAATTTTTGTGTACAAATAAATTTTAGCATGGTTATTTTTATTTGTCAAGAAATTAAATAAAAAATTTCATTTGCGTAAACTGTAGAGGCGAACCCGTTCCTACGGTTGCAATAAAAATCACACTTAAACAATCGCCCTGCTACCTGGTTTAACAATCGGTTCGCCAGCCTTGCACAATGGGCATTCTTCGGCGGTATACGAAATTATTTTTTTTGAATACGCCGAAACTAATTTTGTGCCTAAATTTATTTCGCCGCCAGTGCGATCAACAATAGATGCCGCGCCTAGCAAGTTTGCTTTATTTTGGCGGATTATCTCAATAATCTCTAAAATGCTGCCGCCTGTGGTTATTGTGTCCTCGGCGGCGACAACTTTTGCACCTTGCGGAATTTCAAAGCCGCGACGTAACGTCATTTTGCCGTCTTGTCGCTCGGCGAAAATTGCCTTTGCGTTCAACTGCCGTGCTAATTCGTATCCAAAAACGATTGCACCCACCGCAGGAGCAATAACTATGTCAACTGTTTCTCCTTGAAAACCTTCGGCAATCGCCTTTGCAATTAACTCCATATGATTGGGATATTGTTGCACTTTTGCACACTGCATATAAATATCGCCGTGTCTTCCAGATGTCAACAAAAAATGTCCGTGCAGAATTGCCTCGCAATCCGTTAAAATTTGCTCAATATTTGCCATTATATTATACCTCTTATCTCGTTTATATTTGTTATTTTTTGATTTCTCATAAAATTTTGCATTTCTTCAATAATATTGACTGTTGCTTTTGGATTAAGAAAATTTGCTGTTCCGACCGAAACCGCTGTTGCTCCCGCCATTATAAATTCGATTGCATCTTCGCCTGTCATAATGCCGCCCATTCCGATAATTGGAATTTTCACATTTTTGTAAACTTGATAGACCATTCTAACTGCAATCGGCTTTATTGCTGGTCCAGATAATCCGCCGAAAACATTCGCCAAAACTGGCTTGCGGTTGTAAATGTCAATTTTTGTGCCAACCAACGTGTTTATCAACGAAACGCCGTCTGCGCCGCCGCTTTCAACTGCCTTTGCAATAGCGACAATCTCGGTTACATTTGGACTCAACTTGACAATAAGCGGTGCATTTAGATGTGGTTTTACTGCGGCGGTTACTTTTTCGGCAGTTGCGGCATCTGTTCCAAAAGACATTCCGCCCTTGTCAATGTTCGGACAAGATATATTTAGCTCGAATAAGTCAACGCCAAAAACTCCGCTAAAATCCTTTGCAACGGCGATGTACTCATCTAAGGAATGTCCACATAAATTTACGATAACTTTTGTGTCGTATTTTCGCAAAAAGGGCAAATCTTCGGAAATAAATGCGGCGGCTCCAGGATTTTGCAAGCCAACGCTATTGAGCATTCCTCCGTAAGTTTCGGCAACGCGCGGCGGAGGATTTCCTGTCCAAGGTTCGTGCGATACACCTTTTACTGTGATTCCGCCAAGTTCGTTGAGGTCGATAAATTGGCTGTACTCTTTGCCACTGCCGAAAGTTCCCGATGCCGTTATTACGGGATTTTTCAGCAAAACGCCAGCTATATCCACCGATAAATTTACGTTGTCAACCATTAAAGCACCACCTTATCACTATAAAAAACTGGACCATCGCAACAAATTTTGACGTATCCCTGCGGAGTATTTGCAACGCAACACACGCAAGCCCCCAAACCGCAAGCCATTCGCTCTTCCAGAGAAATTTGCAGCGGGATATTTTTTTTATCGGCGTATTTGCAAAGTGCCTTCAGCATGGGATTTGGTCCACAAGCGTAAATTTCGTCATATTGTTGAGATTGGCTTTCTAGCAAATCTAAAACGTTGCCATTTTTGGGATAAATGTTTCCGCTAGGATTTTGCAAACTTTTAAGAGCGGTTAAATCTTCCGTTACAATGTGCAGGTTTGCGTCCGTGAATAAGGTTGTCAAAAAATGCGTATCTTTGAAACCCAAAAATACGTCAACTTCTTGTGATTTTATTGTATCGTACAAAAATACCATCGGCGGAATGCCGATTCCTCCGCCAACTAAAGCCACTTTCTTATGCGGTTTTATTTCGAAACTGTTGCCGATAGGACCCATAATTAGCAAACTATCGCCCTGTTTTAAGGTGGACATATAGCGAGTGCCATCGCCCAAAATTTTGTAAACCAACATTGTAATATTTTTGGTTTGGCGACAAATGCTAATCGGTCGCGGCAACAGCATTCCGCCGTGATTGGGATAAACCATTACAAATTGTCCAGGTTTGCCCATTTCAAAATTTGGAGTTTGCAAAATCATTTCAAACACGGTTGGCGAAATTTCTTGATTGCTTAAAATTGTAACTTTTTCGTAAGTCATGGTAAATCCTTTCTTTGGGATTTTTGTGGGATTTCTCCAAAAAAGCAGGCCCACTTGTCGGCGGACCTGTTTTTTTATCGTTTTACTAAAGGATACGAACTTACCTCGATTTTTACTAATGCGCGGCGCATTGCTATGTGATTGCTGCGAATATCTGTATCGGCGGTTAAAGCAAGAGCGGCACGTTCCGCAAGATCGCGTTCTTCTTTGGCGCGTTCTTCGTCAATTTCTTCTGGCCATAAGGCACGTTCGGTCATTATTGTAAGAACGTTGTCTCTAAAGTTGGCTGTTCCGCCGTATAAGGCAATAATTTTTTCGTTGCCCTCGTTAAAAAATCGCAACGGATTTATGCCCAATATCGCCGATAGCGGAATATGATTGGGCAAAAGTCCAATATCGCCCACCGCACTATTCGAGCCGTAAACATCTAATATACACCGCATTATTACCATGTCAACCTCTTCGTCCAATTTTACTGATTCGGAAGTCAAAATTTTTAGATTAATTTTTGCCATTTTTGCACCTCTTTTATTTTATTTTTTTGATTTAATAGGTTGCTAAAAGTTCATGTTTGTCAACTGTGTAATTGTGCCGATAGCAACTATCGAAAGCCGTGGTTGAGAAGTAAATGTATAATCTTCGTTAATTACAGTTGACATTAAATTTTCGTTTTCGTCATATAAACGCAAAATTATTTTTTCGTTTTCGTAGGCTAATTGTACGGAAGTTGGTGGAACAAACCGCCAATCCCGCGAGTTTTGTATAGGAATTATCGTCTGAAAGTTGTTGTTGCGGGTTCTTACTGCAACCGCTTGCCATTCGTCCCAAGTAAGGGTGGGCAAAAATGCGGCGGTTTCGGCATTGGATAAGTCAAAATTAACGAGGTTTTCGTCTACAATTTGCCCCCAAGTGCCTACAAATTCAACGGTGTCTTCTTCGATGTTAAGATTTGCGAAAATATCGTTGTTGCCAGTTGAGCGTACAAATGTTTCCACTAGCAAATCGTTTGCGTTGTACAAATTTACGGCGAAAAATATTGCGGGAGAAAGTGGCAAAATATCAGGAAACATCATGTTGCGGCTGTTGGATAAATTAGCCATTTGCCAATCACGCAGTTCTAATTCTGTGCCAACAAAAGCAAGTTCTGCACGCACGGGAACGTCAAAATTGCGTTCATGGTTGGGATGCAACTGGAAAGGGATTCCCCTAATTATTATGTAGTAAATATCTCTGCTGGGGATAATTTCCCAAACTTTAGGGGTTTCAAAAACTTCTTCGTCTGTGCCTAGCGTAATTACTTCTTGGGAGAAATTGGAAATTTCGGCAACTTGGCGAGTTTGCTGCAAAGGATGAGCCACTGGCACAGATTCAACGTTTTCAACAGTTTCGTAAAGTGCGGTATTTTCAGCGTTTTCAGCGTTTTCAGCAATTTCAACATCGTTTCCGCAAGCAACCAAAATTATCGCAAAAAATATAGTGAAAATTTTAACGTACATTTTTAACATGGCGTAGTCCTCCCAAATCATGGAGATTTTGCTAATATCCGATGCAAATATTTGACAACACAAATAGTATACTACAAATATTTTGGGCTGTCAAATTTATTTGCAAAAAAATTATAGCAAAAATTTGCGTTTTTGGCAATTTTTTTATATAATAATTTCATATAAAAAGGAGATGATTTTTTTGTCAGATTTACAAACTTTAAGGCACACAACGGCGCACGTTATGGCACAAGCCGTTAAACGCCTGTATCCAACCGTTAAAATTGCAATCGGGCCCGCAATCGCCGACGGATTTTACTACGATTTTGAAACCGAAACTCCGTTTGGTCCCGAAGATATTCTCAAAATTGAAAAAGAGATGAAAAAAATTATAAAAGAGAACCACCAAATAACTCGCTTTGTTCTAACTCCCGACGAAGCGGCGGCTCGCTTGTCGGACGAACCCTACAAATTGGAACTTGTGCAAAACTTGGAAGAAGAACCCTCGTTTTACCAACAAGGCGAATTTACCGACCTTTGCGCAGGTCCGCACGTGGAATCCACTGGCAAAATACGTGCTTTCAAACTTTTGTCAACTGCTGGTGCATATTGGCGCGGAGACGAACGCAACAAAATGCTTTCCCGAATATACGGCACGGCTTTTTTTAGCAAAGACGAACTAAAGGAACATTTGAATCGCCTGGAAGAGGCAAAAAAACGTGATCACCGCCGCTTGGGAAAGGAAATGGCTTTGTTTGCGTTGCTTGAAGAGGGACAAGGTTTTCCGTTCTTTTTGCCAAACGGGATGATTCTTCGCAATACGTTAATCGAATATTGGCGAAAACTGCACAGCCGCGAGGGTTATCAAGAAATTTCAACGCCGATAATGCTAACTCGCAATTTGTGGGAACGCTCGGGACATTGGGATAATTACAAGGAAAATATGTACGCCAGCGAAATTGACGATGTCCAGTTTCAAATAAAACCGATGAATTGTCCTGGCGGAATGCTAGTTTACAACCTCGATTTACATTCCTACCGTGATTTTCCGCTAAAAATGGCAGAATTAGGGCTTGTCCATCGCCACGAAAAATCTGGTACAATGCACGGTTTAATGCGTGTGCGCAGCTTTACACAAGACGATGCTCACATTTACATGACAGCCGAGCAAGTTGAAGGCGAAGTTATGAAAGTTATCAACCTTGCGGAAGAAATTTACAAGGAATTTGGTTTCAAATTTAGCCTAGAACTTTCGACACGCCCAGAAAAAAGCATGGGCAGCGAAGAGCAATGGCAACAGGCAACAACCGCTCTACAAAAGGTTTTGGACAGCAAAGGATTGCCCTACAAAATTAACGAGGGCGATGGCGCATTTTATGGTCCAAAAATCGATTTCCATTTGGAGGATTGTTTGGGGCGAACATGGCAATGCGGCACAATTCAGCTAGATATGCAGATGCCAGAGCGATTCGATCTCACGTACATTGGCGCGGACGGTGCAAAACATCGTCCAATAATGATACATCGCACAGTTTTGGGCAGTATTGAGAGATTTATTGGAATTTTGATAGAACATTTTGCAGGTTGGTTTCCTGTTTGGCTTGCTCCTGTGCAAGCGGTGGTTTTGCCAATCTCCGAAAAGCACCACGAAACTGCAATCGCAATAACCCAAAAATTGAAATCCCAAAATATTCGCACGTTTTCCGATTTGCGTTCCGAAAAAATCGGTTACAAAATCCGCGAAGCCCGTGAAAAGCGGATTCCTTATATGCTAGTTTTGGGCGATAAAGAGGTCGAAGACGGTACAATTTCGGTGCGTGTACGCGAAAACAACGAACTGGTTGACAAAGGGGCGATTCCTGTAAATGAGGTGGTTGAGCAGATTTCTCAACTGGCAAAATTGCCGCAGGTTTAGTTGTATATTACTATATTGTGATTTTTTTCGTAAGGGCGGATTTTTCCGCCTTTACGGTTTGTTTGAGGATTTTTAGCAAATCAGCCAATTTCGTATACTTGAATGGGTTGCTCGCCCTCGGCTAATTTCGGCAAAGTGGAGCGTTCTTGCAACAATATTTCGGAGGAATCGTAATTTACAGTGTAGTTGAAAAATTTTAGGATATTGCAACCAAAAAGGGTACGCATTTTGGCATCCAACGAGAAGTATATTCTGCAATTTTGGATTTCACGCTCCTTGAACATTATAGAAACGTTTGGAATGTAGTATAATTGCACCTTTGTGCCGTCCGCCATGGTTGCGGGGTATTTATCTTTTGGGCACGAACGCAAAAATTCGTCTGTGTAGCCCAAATCTTTTAGCGTTTCACGGGCAATTACTGTGTAATCTGCACCTGTGTCAAGTTTGAATCGCACAGTTTTGTGCGAAAGAAGATCGCCTTTAAGCACTTTCACATTCATTAGTATTCTTCCCATTTCGTTTGTGTCAAAGTTAATCACTATAGGCTTACCATTCTCCAGCATATACCCCTCCTATGTGTATCAGATCGTCATCACCTTCTATTACCGCTGTTTCTCCCATGCTATCTCCCAAGGAGTGCATTATTTCACTTGCCTCTTCGTGAGTATCCGTTACGGCGTAAACATCGCCCATTTCTTTGTTTTGCGTTTCTGGCTCTGTACCCCAGTCAATGTTGACCATAACAATCCATTTGTTGATGTATGTTGTACAGGCTTTTAATATCCACATTCTTTCTAGCATTTTTATTCCTCCGTTTCAAAAATTATAGATTTTGTGTTTTGTGTTTCCAAGATTATTATAGCACTTGCAAAA
>WRKG01000227.1 GCA_009778185.1 Bacillota bacterium | reverse complement strand
GCAAATTTTTATATGCCTGTGTGTTTTCTTTTTTTGCCTCTGTGTATCTTTCTTGCCAGTCTTTGCGATCGAGGTTGTAGCGTTCTTCGGCTTTTTCGCGGTCTTTTTCGTATTTGGCTAAATCTAATTTACGTTCCTCGTCGGCTTTTGCACGGTCTTTTTCGTATTTAGCTAAATCTTCTTGCCTACGTTGTTCTAAAATTTCTAAAGCTATTTTTCGTTCTTCGTCGGCTTTTTCGCGGTCTTTTTCGTATCTTGCTAAATCTTCTACTCTGCGCCGCTCTATACTTTCAATATATTCTCTAAAACTAACGGCGTTTTCGTCTCTTACTATTCTTGTGTATCTCATAAAAGTACGTCCTTTCTGTATAAATTATAAATTTTTGGGATAAGCAAATTTTCTCATTCTATTTTGGAATGCCTTGAAATATTCAGCAAAATACCAATACAGCCCATTACTACTATTAGAGATGTTCCGCCGTAGCTTATGAAAGGCATTGTTATTCCTGTGTTGGGAATGCTGTTTGTTACCACTGCTAAATTTATTATTACTTGACTTCCTATCATTAAAACTATACCGACCGCCATTAGCGAGCCGAAACTGTCGGTGGCGTTCATTGCAATTTGCAAGCCGCGCCAAATTAGCACCACAAACAAAATTAAAATTATTCCTGCGCCAATAACGCCGAGTTCTTCTATTATAATTGCAAAAATAACATCGTTATGAGCTTCTGGCAACATAAATTTTTGGCGACTTTGCCCGATTCCCAAGCCAAACCAACCGCCAGATGCAATAGCAAAAAGGGATTGTATAACTTGAAATCCGTATCCTAGCGGATCGTCAAATGGATTTTGCCAAGCCAAAAATCGCTCGCCGCGCCATTGACCAGCCGCATCAAAGCCCGCATGATTCGCCATATAGTACAAATAGCCGAACATTCCAGCAATAGCCGCCGCAACCATTACAACAAATCGCAATATATGCGGACTTGACATAAATATCATTCCGCCGCCGATTATTGCCAATATTATCGCCGAACTTAAATCGCCGTACGCAACCAATATTGTCAAAGAGCCAACTAATCCCAAGCAAAATAAAAAACCGCCCCATTTATCCAACATTTTGGGATTGACAGCTAGGATTCTTGCTAAAATTAAAATAACGCCAACCTTGGCAATTTCGGAGGGCTGAAATTGAATGTTTATAATAGGAAGCATTATCCAACGGCTTGCACCGCCGCGGGTAATTCCATAAAAAACAACAGCCATCATAAGCACAAGCGAGGCAAAATACAAAATTATCGCCATCTTTTTTAGATGCCGATAGTTAAAGTTCGCCATTATGTTCATGCCAATAAAGCCCAAAACAGCCATTCCTGCGTGGCGTTGCAAATAATAAAAAGGGTTGTAATTGTGAATTGCACTTCGTGCGGTATCTACATAACTTGCCGAAAAAACCATAACAAGCCCACAAAGTACCAAAATGCAGACAACTAAATAAGTAGTTTGATCCAAAGTGCCAATTCCAAACTTTATCGCATTGATTTGAGATTTCTGTGCTTTCTGTGCTTTCTGTGATTTAGGCACTTTCTGCACTTTAGGCTTTGATTTTTTTGGCGGCTCTTCTAGGTATTCTTCTCGTTTTACCGCATTGCTACTTCGCATTACTTTCAACCTTTCTATATGAATTGGTAGTTGTAGGGGCAGGTAAATCCGCCCCTACGTTAATGCCGTTTGTTCAATTTAAGTTTCTAAAAATTCAGCTATTGCTTGCTCGACGGCAGTTAGCCGTTCGTTTAGCTCGGTTAATAGAGAGCTATCGCCGTCTTTTAGCTGTTCTTCTAGGTTGGACAAAGTTTCGGCTAGTGGGTTCATTGCTAAATTGGCGGCTACTCCTTTTAATGCGTGGCATGATTTTATTGCAGAATCGTTGTCGTTGTTTGCTATGTGTTCAGTGATTTGTTCGACTATCTGTCTACCAGAAAACTTTTTTAGTAGTGTTTGAAAAATTTTTTTGTTGTTTACTACACGTTTTAATCCCTCTTCAAATGCAATCGCTTGTTCCATTAAAAAATCTCCCCTTTTGATTTTTACGCTTGTAAAATGTACCTTTTTTTGACAAAAACAACAGCAGCCACAATTCCAATAACGCCAACAAAACTGGTGGCTATAAAAGCGGCTGGCATTCCAAAGGAATGAGCCAACCAACCTGTTACAAACGGGCCAAGAAACATCCCAAGCCCATAAACGGCTTGAAAAAAGCCCATTGCGGTTGCGCGGCGTTCGCTAGATATTGCTTTTATGGAAAGTCCCATAAGCACCGTCATTAAGCCCGATAATCCCAAACTGCTTAAAAATTGCACAGCAAATAGTTGTAGCAAATTTTGCGACCAAACAACTAAAATTGTTCCGATTGACGCAAAAGCAAAACCGATAACCATTGTGGCAGTTACGCCAATTTTATGTACTACTCTTACCATTATAGGAGAAATTAGCAACGCTGGCAAGGTAGAAATTACGCCAAGCAATCCTAATTGATAATTACTTGCGCCCATCTCGTTTGCTATCATTGGCGTAAAGCCGAAAGTTGTTGCAAACATAATATATTGCGAAACAATCGCCAAAACGGATGCACAAATCAGCTGTTTATCTCGTGCGACTTCTAGCAAATTGGCTAAATTTGGTGGATTTCCCATTTTTTCGGGATTAGGAGAACTTTCGCGCATACCAAGCCCACAAATTAAGCCGACTAATCCTAAAATTCCGCCTAGCAAAAATGCGTACGAAAAACCTAGCCATTCCGCGAAAAGTCCGCCCAACAAAAGAGCCGCCATTCTACCAAAGCCGTTTGCGGCATTTAGCAAACCGATTGACCTAATAGTTTCGTCTGGTTTATAGTAGCTAGAGCCTAAAATTGTGAAAGTAACCCAAGTTGCGGCAGTTACACCAGCTAAACTGCGCGCAACCAACAAAACAACGGGATTAGCCCACAAAAACACCGAAACGCCACTCACAGTAGCAAAAAAAAGTCCCAGTAACACAAAAATTTTGCGTTTTTGCAATTTATCCGAGATTATCCCCAGCGGAAACCGAATAGCCATTTGCACAAACCCATAAGAGCCAGCAATAAGCCCAATCAACCGCAAATCCGCACGCATCATCTCCGCATACGGCGTAACATACGGCACATAAGTATACAGCGACATCCAAAACAGCACCGTAACCAAATAAAACAACCACAATCTATTTTTCACAATTCAACTCCTAAAACCTTGGGGCGCTGCCCCAAACCCCGCAAGGGGATTCTCCCCTTGACCCCGTAACATTTTTTATTATACGTTCTTACGGCGAATTTCAATATTTTACGTTTAACCTATTGTTGACAGTTGCGTTAAAATTGGCACAATTTGCTTTTTGCGTGAAACTACTCCTGGTAGAAAAATGTGTGTTTTGTCCATTGGTAGGTTGAAGGCTTTTTCTACTAGACGTTTTTCTTTGCCGATTGCTAAAATTTCGCTGCCGCCTGCTATAATGTCGGTTATTAGCAGAATTACTAAAGGGCAATCGTTGGCGTTGTAAAAATTATCCATTTCGTTGAGAATATCCTCAATTTTGGCGGAAATATTGGCAAAATCGAGGGTGTTAATTTGCGATATATACGCCACGGTTTTGCCAAAAACAAACCGTTTGCGATCTAGTGCCAAAAGTTGCTCGTTCGAGTATTTTTCTAAAGATGTTCCTGCTGAAAACATTTCGCTGCCGTATGTTTTTATGTCAACTTTGGCGATGGCGGCTAATTGTTCGGCGGCTAATTTGTCGGTTGCTGTGCAGGTTGGCGAACTAAACATTAACGTATCTGATAAAATTGCCGAAAGCATTAACCCTGCAATATTTTGCGGGATTGTTACTCCCGATTCCTGATAAATTTTGTTAATTATAGTTGACGTACAACCGACAGGTTCACTGCGAATATACAATGGCGAATCGGTTTGAATATCGGCGATTCTGTGGTGATCGATAATTTCTGTTATTTCTGCTTGCGATAATCCGTCAACGCTTTGGCTGCGTTCGTTGTGGTCTACCAAAATTACTTTTTTTCCTGCAAAAGATATAAGATGCCGCCGCGAAATAATTCCGTAAATTTGCCCAACTTCATCGACAACGGGAAAATTGCGATGTTTGGAAGTTCGCATAATTTCGGAAATATCGTCAACATAATTGTCAACCGAAAAAGTTGTTATATCGCCCGTATTTACTAGCGAACCCAACGATATTGCTTGTGAAACCAAACTTACAGCCTTAAACATGGAATATTCCACGCAGACAATGGCACATTTTGCACCTTCAAGCCCTTTTGGCTTAATTCCGTTGGTTAAGATAATGCAACCAAAATTGTATTCGTAAGCCAATCGCCAAGCGTTGTCAATTTTGCCAGTAATAACAACATCGTTATCATTTATGACAATATCGTCAGGAAAATTAGTACCAATATAAAGCGAGCCGTTTAATTTTTCGTATTTGTATTTTCCGCCAATTTCCACGCCGTTTAGGATGGTTATTAAGTTGCGATATAGTATTTCGTGGCGTTTAACAATATCTTCATCGGAGACTTCCATAAAAATTTCGGTAACATCGCCCATTGCGACGATTCCTTTTACCTTTTTGCTGTCCAAAGAATCGCTTGACATTATGGGAATTATTCGGCTACCGTCCGAGTTTACAAGCATATCCCAAGCCATTTTAACAGGCTGATTTTCGGTTAAAGTTTCGGGTTCGTACAGTTGTAAATCGCCAACTTTTACACGAATATCCTGTAAAAGCGGCGGAACAGGCACATCAAAATAATTTAGCACAAACTCGGTTTCCTTGCTTATATCGCCCAAACGATAGGCTTTTGCGGTTTTGCCCTTAAGATTAGCATATGCAATCGCCGAACAAATGGAATCCGTGTCGGGATTTTTATGTCCAAATACGTATATATCGTCATTTTGTGATAACATAGATTTTCTCCTTAAAATATTTTCATGCTAATATTATAACATTTTGTGCTATAATTGTAAAGTTGTTTTATTTTTGATTGACAAACGCGCAATTACGTTTTATAATATACACAAGATAGAACGTATTGAAGGTGATTGATTGGCAACTAAAAAACGGAAGAAAAAGCGGTCGCTGACACGAATTATGCTGTTTGTTGCTTTAATTTTGGTAGTTGTGGCTTTGTTTCAAAATGTAGCTGTGCAGTTAATGGGCGGCGAATCTAATACAATTTTGCAAATGACAGCAACCGATGTAGAAATCTCGTATAATTTTGATACACGCGCCACTTTTTACAGCTCGGGCAACCGAACGTTCTTTTTTGCAACGCGCGACGGACTGCAAAATATAGCAAGTACAGGCGATTTACGTTGGCAATACAGCTTTAACATGAACCAGCCAATTATAGTTGGCAACGGCGATATTATTGCAGTTGGCGAGCCAAATGGTCAAATTATTTACGTGTTTAATAATGACGGAATTATGTACATTGCCAATTTGCTTAATCCTGTATTATATTATACAATAAATGCAGTGGGATATTTATCCGTTATAATGCGAACACACGTTGGTTACGAAATTCAAGTTTTTAACCCTGCCAACCCAGAAGATTTATCTTTTGGCTATCGTGCACCGATAAACGATTCTAATGTGTTCCCCTTTTCGGTAGATGTCTCCGATTGTGGCACATATATTGCCGTTGCGTTGCTTGATGTTGAAACGTTGACACAATCTAGGTTGCTGTTTAGCTATGTTCGCAGTGTTGATTCGCGCGGGATTCCTGACGGACTTATCGCATCGTACAGTTTTCCCAACGAATTTATTTTTAGAGTACGCTTTGTGGATTGCGAAAACGCAATAGTTATCACTGACAAACGCATTTTAGGCTACTTTGCAGGACAAACCACGCAAGGCTACAACTGGAATATTCCGTTGCACAACCGTTTGGATCAAGTTTACGTTGGCTCAAATATTTTTGCATACGTAACTGGCGACCGATTGCTAAATGATCCTTTTGCAGAACAGCCAAATATGTTGCGTATATACGATTTTGACGGAAATTTAACAGGCACGTACAATCTAAACGGCAGAACAACGCATCTAAGTATTAGCAACAACACTATTTTAGTAGGCGTAGGAAGAACCTTTTACGCAATAAATTCGCAAGGCACAGAATTATGGAACTATACCGCAATCCAAGATGTTTTAGACATTATGCTACTAGATAGCACCGATACAATTTTGCTTGCTGGCAACACACAGGCAACCATAATGAATTTAGCACCAGTAACAGAATAAAATGCAAATTAGCAGTTAAATTTATATAGAGTTTTGGCGTTTGTCGTAGGGGCGGATATTATCCGCCCGTAAAGCCATAACTGGCGGATAATATCCGCCCCTACATTTTTAGCCAATTCAATTTTTAATTACTGATTGCATTAAAAATTCAAATAAAAAATGTGCGGGTCTGGGTACGCGTACCCAGCGGGGTTTGCCTGCCCGCCGGCAGGCGGGGGGTAGCGCCCCAAGGTTTTAGCCCCGAGGTTTTTAGGAGGGATAATTTTGTTAGATGTAATAATAATTGGCGTTATATTGTTGTTGATGTATGCGGGATATAAGAGAGGGCTTATACATACGGCTTATAGTTTGGTTTCGTTTGTTTTGGCTTTGATATTGGCTACTTTGCTTTATCCGTCGGTGGCTGCGTTTTTTCGTGGCACTATGATATATACTTCGTTACAAGATTACTTTATGCGAAGTATGGGCTTGGACGAAGTTTTGTACACGCAATCTTTGGAATTTATCGACTCGTTGCCGCTACCTGCCTTGTTGCGTAATAATTTGCTTATGCACTACGACAGTCCTGGTGCTTTTGAGGCTTTGAATGTTAATACCATCGAAGAATATGTTGCCGCTTTTTTTGCCGGCATCGCAATAAATATAATTGCTATTTTAGTAGTCTTTTTGATTGTTTGGATTGCCCTGGGCGTGCTTTCGAAAGTATTAGATATAATCGGTAGATTGCCCATTATCCGCCATTTTAATAAAGGCGGTGGCACAATTTTAGGAGCTGTTCAAGGGCTTATTGTTGTTTGGATTGGGCTTGCTGTGTTGAGTTTGTTCTTTTTGGATCCCACTCGTCCAGAAATGGTTGTTATGCTCGATCAATCGTTGCTTGCCAATATATTTTACCAGTATAATCCGATAATGTCTATGTTGGCAACCATTAGTTAGGTGCGATTATGACAAAAACTATCAACAATTTTGCAATATCTTGGTTGACAAAATCGGGGATAAATCCAACCGAAAATATTTTGCACTGGATTGCGGAACTTAATAAAAGCACCGCTGTAAATATCCAAAAAACAACGTTGGACAAAACAAGCTGGTTTTATGATGAATCCGACGGGCAAATTGTCAACGCAAACCGAAGTTTTTTTCAAATTGCGGGCTGTCGACAAATTGACGAAGACAAAAACATTACAATCGAACAGCCCATTATTATACAGGATGAAATCGGCTTTTTGGGGATATTGTGCAAAAAAATTGACGGCGTTGTTCATATGCTTATGCAGGCAAAAATTGAACCTGGCAATATAAACAAAATACAAATTTCTCCAACAATACAGGCAACTAAAAGCAATTTTACACAAAAGCACGGAGGAAACGCTCCGAGATTTTTGAACTATTTTTTGGATGCCCAAAAATACACGGTTGTGGTTGACCAAATTCAATCGGAGCAATCTTCGCGATTTTTGCATAAACGTAACCGAAATATTATGATTATGGTTGACGATAACACCGAAATTGAGGAAAGTCCAATACATAAATGGTTGACTTTAGGGCAAATTAAGGAACTTATGAAGATTGACAATTTAATAAATATGGACACTCGAACCGTTATATCGTGCATATTTTTTCAGCTTGCGGGCGATTTTGCTACTATCAATTTGACCAATGTTTACGATACGCCCTTGCTAAACTCGATTGTTCACGGCAAACAGGATTGGGCTTTTCTCAAAATTTACCAATATTTTAACGATTACAAAATGTTCTTTAGTAAAACTAGACAAATTGTTCCGCTTTATAGCTTGAAAAATTGGCAAATGCACCAAAATAATAACGTTGACATTTTTTCGCATAATCATAAATATCCATTTAGTTTAATTTTTTGCGATATTGCAATAGATGGGCGAGAAGTTAAACATTGGAGCCAGCCGCTTTTTGAGGCTTGCGGAACTGCCTTTTTTGGGCTAATTACCGCCGTCGAAAATGGCAAACGCGAATTTCTAGTTTGTGCAAGACCAGAAATTGGCTGTTTTGACCAAATAGAATTAGGTCCAACCGTGCAACTGGAAAACGGCGAACCGCCCAACGAAATTTCCCAATTTATGCTAAATTTGATTGGCAAAGTTGACAAGGTTGGCAAAAATAAAAAAATTTTGTACGATATTATGATGTCCGAAGAAGGTGGACGATTTTATCACGAGCAAAATCGAAACGTAATAATCGAAATTGACAAAAAAGATTTAGCCGATTTTTCCGAACTAAACAGCGGTTATTTTTGGCTTACTTATAACACTTTGTGCAATTTTATTCAAATAAACAACGTGGTTAATATCCAGTTGCGAAACTTATTATCATTATTGGAGTTGTGATTATGAAAATTGGCGTATTATGTCCATCCGAGATAGCTTTTAGGCGGTTTATGCCAGCGCTAAAAAAAAGTGGACTTTTTCAGTACACAGGAGTTGCTTTTGCAACGAAAAACGAATGGCACGGCGACGGTTTTTCTGCGGAAGAACAAACGAAAGCCGAAAATTTTTGCAATGAGCATGGCGGAAAAATTACCGAGGGCTACACAAATTTATTGGCAAGTGATGTCGATTGCGTGTATATTCCGTTGCCGCCAGCGTTGCATTTTGAATGGGCAAAAAAAGCCTTGCAAAACGGCAAGCACATCTTGCTAGAAAAGCCTTTTACAACAAATTTGCATCACACGCAAATTTTGTTGGCTGTGGCAAAAACAAACGATTTAGCGGTTCACGAAAATTATATGTTCCAGTTTCACAGCCAAATATCCCATATACAGGAAGAACTTGCAAAAGGCACAATCGGAGAAACTCGGCTTATCCGCATAAATTTTGGCTTTCCATTCCGTGGTGCGAACGATTTTCGGTACAATAAAGCCATGGGCGGCGGTGCGTTGCTAGATTGCGGCGGATATACAATAAAATTGGCAACGTTATTATTGGGCAAAACGGCGAAAATCACAACGTTTGTGCTTAACGAAAAAAACGATAAATCCAATTTTGACGTTGATTTATTCGGCAGTGCAACCATGATAAACGAAAACGGCACAACCGCGCAACTCGCTTTCGGCATGGATAACGATTATCGTTGCAGTTTGGATATTTGGGGCAGTAAAGGCAGCATTTTCACCGACAGAATTTTGACCGCTCCAGCGGATTTTTCGCCGACCGTCAACATAAAAATTGGTCAACAGGAAGAAACGCAAAATTTGCCAGCGGACGATTCTTTTATGAAGTCAATCCAATTTTTTTATGACTGCATAAATCAGCCGAAAACACAGCTAAAAAGTTACGAAAGTATTCTAAAGCAAGCCGAACTAATAGAGGAGTTGACAAAATGAGAATAACAGAAACCGCATTATCTGGCGTAAAAATAATCGAACCCGCATATTTTGAGGATTACAGAGGATATTACACGGAATCGTATTCCGCACGAACAATGGCAGAAAACGGCATTTCAACCGTGTTTGCACAGGATAATCACAGCTTTACATTAAAAGAAGGCACAATTAGAGCCATCCATTTTCAAAATAATCCCAAGCCGCAAATAAAGTTGGTACGTTGCACAAAAGGCGTTATTTGGGACATTGCAGTAGATTTACGCAAAAATTCTCCCAATTACAAAAAATGGATTTCGGTAATTTTAAGTGCCGAAAATCGCAAGCAAATACTTATCCCAAGCGGCTTTGGACACGGTTTTTTAACATTATGCGATAATTGCGAAGTTTTATATAAGGTTGACAATTTTTACGAGCCGCATTTAGACAGGGCAATAAAATGGAATGATTCTGATATAAATATCCAATGGCCAATAAAAGAGCCGATTGTTTCAATAAAAGATATTTCCGCGCCCAGTTTACTGGACAGCGATGTTAATTTTACAATGGAGGAAAACACATGAAAAAGGTAATAATAACAGGTGCAAGCGGCTTTATTGGCACGGCGTTATCCAAGCAGTTGTTGCAGGACGGCGTAACAGTTTACGGAGTTGGTCGCAATGAGAACAGGCTAAACGAGTTAAAAAATTTTGGCGATTTTAGACCAGTTATTGCCGATTTTTCCGATTACGACAAGTTGCACGAAATCATTGATGACCGTGATTTTGATATGCTGTGGCATTTTTCCTGGCAAGATGCAAATCTTGTAACTGCCGAGTGCAACGATTACAATATGCAGTTAAAAAATATTCAAGCGGCTTGCACAGTTGCGGAAGTCGCCGCAAAATTAAAATGTGCCGCAAGTGCAAATTTAAGTAGCACAAAACAGTACACAGTCGAGTTAAATTATGCACAAGAACTGTTGAATCCGATGTTATATGGTATGTCAAAAAAATCGGCTGCCGAATGGTTTATGACAATATCGTACAAAAACGGCGTACCATGCAAAAATATGCTAACTCCGCGAATTTTCGGCGAAAATTTACCCAAAGAAAACCCTCTTCATCTGTTCATAAGAAAATTACTTGCCAACGAGGAGTTAAATCTTATTTCTGGCGAATTTCCCGACGATTGGCTTTATATTGACGATTTAGTTGACGGTATTTTGCACGTGGCAAAATCTCCCAAGAAGTACACGGAATATTACATTGGCAACCAAAATATTACCACTTTCAAAGAAAAATTAAACCTAATGAAAACGGTTTTGTCGTCAACCTCAAATTTAGTTTTTGGTACATATCCCGAAACGCACCGAGTAGATTATACAAAATTTGATTTAGCCGCACTTCAAAATGATACAGGTTATGTGGTAAAATCTGATTTTGCTGAAAATATTCGCAAAACAGCCGATTGGATAAAGCGGTAAATTTGAGAAGAGGAAACTCAAAATGACACAAAAAATGCTCATAAAAAAAATAATACCTATATTAAAGGAACATTCCGTCAAAAAAGCCGCTTTATTTGGCAGTTATGCCAGAGAAGATTATTCGGAAACATCTGATGTCGATTTGGTTGTTGATTTAGACTTTGAACATTGTCTCAATATATTTGACCTTTATGACGATTTGGAAGAAACATTAAATAAAAAGGTTGATATAATAACGTTGGATACTTTGCAAAGAGGCAATGAGTTGAATATTCTGCTAAACAATGTCAAAAATGATTTGAGGTGGTTTTATGAAAGTTGACGGTTTGGGATTTATACAGCATATGCACAACTTTAATAGAACCCATGTTGGAACCATTGAGACAACAACAATTTAACAATAAATCAGCTTAACAAAAAATGCGGGCGGATAATATCCGCCCCTACAAATCGCCAACCGTAGGTGCGGATATTACCTGCCCGTCCAGTAGGCGGGTCCGCCCGTTTTTTTATGCAACAGATTATTTTTAAGTTGTTCGAGTATAACTCAAAAGAGCAGACAAAATCAAACCCAAATTTTGAAAAATCAAATTATCAAAATTGAACTTTGCTTACAAAACCCTTGTGAATTTTCACAAGGGTTTTGCAATTTAATAACCTCACTGTTCAGTTATGCCACCGTTATTTATTTGAATTACTCGGTTGGCATTTTGTATTGTGCTTAATCGATGGGCAATTATAAAAGTTGTTCGCCCTTTTGCTAAATCGGTTAAACTTTGCATTACAGCTTTTTCGCTTTCGTAATCTAGCGAACTTGTCGCTTCATCCAGTATTAAAATGGGCGGATTTTTTAGAAAAACTCTAGCAATACTTATGCGTTGCTGTTGTCCGCCAGATAATTTAACGCCGCGCTGTCCTATGTCGGTGAGATAGCCGTTCGGTAATTTGCTGATAAAATCGTGAGCATTGGCTTTTTTGGCGGCGGCTATTGCATCGTCTGCGGTTTTGGTTAAATCGCCGTACAAAATATTTTCCAAAACAGTTCCCGCAAACAGGAAAGTTTCTTGTCGCACAACGCCAATATGCTCTCGCAAGGATTTCAATTTTATGTTGCGAATGTTTGTTCCGCCGATAAAAATTTCGCCCTCGCAAATATCGTAAAACCGTGGAATCAACGAGCAAAGTGTAGTTTTGCCTATCCCAGATTGCCCTATAACTGCGATTGTTTCGCCCGATTTAACTTGCAGGTTTATATCTCGCAAAACTGGCTCGGTTTCGTCGTTGTATCTGAAAGATACATTTTTGAAAGTTACGTCATATTTTTGGGTTTGCAAATCGGTTGCGGTTGGACTGTCGGCAATTTCGGGCGTTATTTCCATTATTTCCTTGAACCGTTCAAATCCGATTAAACCGTCCTGCACCTGCTCGACCATAAACGCAAGCCGCGGAATCGGTGCAGTCAAGTACGCCGCATACATTATAAATATTAGCAAATCGGCAATAGTCAAATAACCTTGCGTTATCCAAATTCCGCCAGCCATAACGATAACCACAGTAACCAGCGGCTGGAAGAAAAATTCTATTGGGGCAAAGTTGAAAGCCTCGTATTTGTAAATTTGGCTCAAACTTTTGTAAAATGTAGAGTTTTCTTTGGCAAATTTTTCAATTTCGGCTTGCTCGTTTGCGAAACTTTTTACAACTTTTATCCCAGACAAATTTTCTTGTACAAAATTGCTAACCTCGCCCAATCGCTTACGATTGAGACGTTTTACCGTTTGCATTTTTTTGTAAAACGGGAACGAATACGCTAACATCAATATTATTGGCACACAAATAACCAGTGCCAAATTAGGGTTGATAAAAAACAAAATAACAAACGCACCGACAAATTGAATCCCATGTATTACAATATTTTCGGGCGTGTGGTGCATCATCTCGGATAGATCATTAAGATCGTTGGAAATACGAGAAATGAGTTGTCCAATTTTTTGGTTGTCATAAAAGTTAAACGATAATTTTTGATAATGTTCAAAAAGTTGTCCGCGCATATCCCGCTCAATTTTTGCGCCCATGTCGTGCCCTTTGTAATCGTAATAAATAGAAAAGCCCGTTTGAGCAATTATTATAGCAAGCATAACAAAACCTGCCTGCACAATTTGTGATGTTTGTTCCAAAACATCGCCGTTGCCAATAATATTGCCAGTAATGTATCTAACAAGCAGCGGCAACGCAAGAGCCAGCACTGCAACAAAAAAAGTGCTAGTCAAATTGGCTGTCAATAGCCGTTTATATGGGGCATAATAAGCCACCAAACCTTTTAAGTTTTTATAAATAGCAATGTCCTCCTAAAATATTGGAGGGTTAAAAAGCTGCCCTCCCTAATAATGTGCCTGTAATTTGTGTATTCCTCATTGAAAACACCCTTTCTTAATTTATTTTTATTAGTTTAACATATGTTTTGGGGAATGTCAAGTTTTTTTGGGAAATTTTAATTTTATTATTTGGGGTATTTTTTAATTAGTCGAAACAGGTTGATGTAAGAAAAACTGGTTGATATTATCTGCCCCTACAAATCGCCACGTAGGGGCGAACGTCCCCGTTCGCCCGTTGGTGTTCGTTTGTGTTCGTTTGTAGGAATTATTGCCATTGGTTTACCGCACTTTAACCGTTTTTTGGTATTTCAAACGGTTTTGTATAATGTGGGCGAACGATGACGTTCGCCCCTACAAATTGCCCGTTGGTGTTCGTTTGTAGGAATTATTGCCATTGGTTTACCGCACTTTAACCGTTTTTTGGTATTTCAAACGGTTTTGTATAATCTGGGCGAACGAGGACGTTCGCCCCTACAAATTGCCAAACGTAGGGGCGGATAATACCTGCCCGTCCGGCAGGCGGGTCCGCCCGTTTTCTCCCCATCAATTTGTTTTATTTTGTTGCACAAAATATTTTTCCAATCAAAAAAATTTTTTCCAATCACAAAAAAATTTTTTCCCATAAAATCAACCTTTCTAACCACAAATTTACAAAAACAATCAAAAACAAACGAAAAACAACGAAAATAATAGATATAACCAAAATAACCTCCATAATCATTTCAAATATCCAGATTTACCCAACAAATCCCAATTTTTGACGTTGACTATATATATATATATATATACTAGGCTACAGAGGTTCGAGATAGAACTTCAACCAAACGTTCTAGGAGGGATTTTATGTTAGTCATTAACTTAAATGAGGGCGATT